>NZ_CP009630.1:323156-646312 GCF_000959445.1 Burkholderia vietnamiensis LMG 10929
GCAGGCCGCACTCGCGCGCGCGCTGAACCTCGACTTCACGCAGCAGGTGCCGGGCGTCGTGACGACCGTGCATGCGGACGCGGCGTCGGGGCCGGCGACCGGCAAGTTCGTGTTCACCGGCGGAGTGTTCGGGTTCCTCGACATGGCCGATGCAAGCAATCCGTACTTCACGGTCGGCGCGTTCGTGCAGTGACCGCGCGCAGCGACACGGCGGCGCCGCGCAGGTGCGCGGCGCCCGGACAGAACAGGGGAGACTTCATGAAGAAGGTGATTGCCGCGGGTGTCGTCGCATGCATGTCGACGCTCGCATCGGCGCAGCAGGCGGGTGACAACGTCGCGACGCTGGGCTGGCTGCACATCATGCCGCAGGATTCGACCAACGGGCTGACGACCAATCTCGCCAACATGCCGATCAACGGGCCGCTGCGGCTGCCCGGCTCGTTCACGTCGCCGGGCACCAGCCTGACGGTGAACAACGCCGATACGGTCGGCCTCACGCTCACGCACTTTTTCACCGACCACATCGCGGTGACCTCGGTACTCGGCGTGCCGCCCGAATTCACGCTGACCGGGCACGGCGTGATCCGGCCGCCGGGGCCGTCCGGCGCGCTCGGCTCGGTCGACATGGACAAGACGTCGAACCAGCCGGCCGTGAAGAACGCGCGGCAATGGAGTCCGACCGTCATTCTTCAGTACTACTTCAATGCGCCGACCGCGAAGTTTCGTCCGTTCGTCGGGATCGGCGTCGCGTACAGCTGGTTCAGCAACATCGAGCTGAACGGCAACTTCGCGAGGGACATCAACGAGAACCTCGGCAGCGTGCTGGCGGCCGGGGCCGGCAAGCCGGGACCGACGTCGGTGGAGGGCAAGGCGTCGTCGTCGTTTACGCCCGTCTACAACATCGGCGCGAGCTACGCGATCGACAAGCACTGGGGGCTGACGGCAACGCTGACCTACATGCCGCTGAAGACTTACTCGTCGCTCGTGATCAAGGCGGCCGACGGCTCGACGCTCGCCACCACGCGCACCAGGCTGAAGGCCGATCCGCTGATTACGTTCGTCGGGATTTCCTACAAGTTCTGAGCCGCGCGGCGCGCCCGGCGCGCGCCGTGCGGCTTCCTGCGACGGGCCGGCCGTTCGCTTCGTCCGGGCCGTCGCGTTTCCGGCGGCATGCCGCCATTTGTGAAGAGAGGGGGCAGTTCAAATGAGCATTCGTCAAATCGCATCGCTTGTTGCTGCAGTGGCATTCACCGCGGCTGCGGCCGCGCCCGCGTTCGCGGTGACCGTATCGCGCGCGGACGGCCAGCCGATGAACCCCAACGGCGAACCGTTCTCCGCGTCCGGGCTCACGACGCTCAGCAAGGGGTCGATCAATGCGGCATGCAACGCGACGTTCAACGGCACGATCACGTCGACCGGCATCGTCAACATCACGTCGACGACCTTCACGGGCGGCGCCACCTGCGGGCTGATCAGCGGCAGCGCGACGAGTGCGTCGCCGTGGACCGGCCAGGCCGACAGTCCGACCCAACTGTCGATCAACAACGCGAAGGTGACCGTCACGCTGCTCGGCACCTGCGGGCCGAGCAAGGTCGTGACCGCGTGGAGCGATCCGAACTCGTCGCTGACGTTCAACAACGCGGTGCTGACGCCGGACTGCAAGGTCAGCGGCACGGTCGTCACGTCGCCGAAGTTCCACGTGCAGTAAGCATCGCGCGATCGCGACCGCACGCCTGCCGGTTACGAGGGCCGTGAGAGGATGCGCGGCGGGCGTCGCGGTTTCGCGGGACGTGGGCGTGGCCGCTCGGATGAGCGCGAATCGACGCGGCGGCGAGGCAGGCGGTGCGGCTCATCGCACCGCCTGCGCTTGACGGGACCGCTCGACCGGCCCACTACATAACAACCATTCCGATTCGCCGGAACTCCTTCGGACCACCCATGCTCACCGACCCAGCGAAGTATGGCGATGCCCGCGGTGCGACGCCTGACCGGCTGCGCACGGCCGCGTGGCTGCAGTATCTGATCGAACGTCTACAGGTGCCGGCCGGTGCCGAGGCCGACGCGGCCGCTGCGGCCGCTGCTTCGTCGACGGACTCGCGCGATGCGCGCGTGCGCGCCGGCGCAGCGCTTTCCGATGAGGCGATCGCCGTCCTGCACGAGGTCGCGCCGTGGCTGGCGACGGATGGCGGCGGTTGCGCATGCGACGCGGGCGACGCGCTCGAAGCATGCGTGCACGTGCCCGACGCGCAGCAGTTGGCGCATGCGGAGCGTCGCTGCCCCGGTTCGCGCGTGGCGTTCGAAGCCGCTCACGGATTCGTCGCTGCGTGGACCTTCGACGATCCCGACGATGGCTGGGCCGCACTCGAGCGGATTGCCAGCGGCGTCGCCCTCGATGACGGCAGCGGCGAACGCGCACCGCATGAAGCCGAAGCAGACGGCGAAGCACCGCCTGCGAAGAACCCGAGAGAACGCCGCGTGGCGGTCGCCGCGGGCGGCATGGACGCGTCGGCCGGCCACGACGCGATCATCGACGCGCTCGTGCTGCGCGTGTGCGGGCCGCGCGACGCGGCGGCGCGCATCGACGAGATGGCCGCGCTCGCGACGTACTGCGCGGCACTCGCCGCAGGCACGCGGATGTCGCTGGCCGCATACGGCGGCCGGCACAATCTCGTCGCGCGCGCGATCCGCGAACGACGCGGCGATCTCGCCTCGGTGTCCGGCCTGCTCGCGGCGGTGTCGGTGTGCCGGCTCGAACGGCTCGTCGGCGCGGGCAGCTTCTGGGCGTATTACCTGCTGGCCGGCGTCGTGATCGCGGCGCCCGACACGGTGCGCGCATATGCGCGCCGCTTCTACGGCGACGCATGGCAGAGCTGGCTCGATCAGACGCTCGCATGGCCGGCGATCGGCCGCTTCGGGCCGAAAGAAGAGGTCGCGTTCGACCGCTTGCGCGGCGCGATGAGCCTGACGTCGCGTGCGAACCCGATCGTGCGCGCGAAACGCATACGGTCGCGAGCGACCGCGATCACGCGCTTCAATGCGGGCGGCAGCGACGCCCAATGAAAAACGGCTCGCGGCGAGAACGCCGCGAGCCGTGCACGCTGTCGTCGCGCGCGGACGCGCCTACGCCGTCTCCGGCTGCCGCACCGCTTTCGCGACGTTGCGCGCCGGCGCGCCGTTCGCGACGTAGTACGCGACGTTCGCACGCGCGAGCGGCTCGCGGCCGCGAATCCGGTCGGCGATCTTCTCCGCGATCATGATCGTCGGCGCGTTCAGGTTGCCGGTCGTGATGATCGGCATGATCGACGCGTCGACGACCCGCAGCCCATCCAGCCCATGCACGCGGCCTTCGTCGTCGACCACGGCCATGTCGTCGTAGCCCATCTTGCACGAGCACGACGGATGGAACGCGGTCTCGGCGCGCGCGCGCACGAACGTATCGAGTTCCTTGTCGGAGCGGCAGTCGGCGCCCGGGTTCAGCTCGCGGCCGCGATAGCGGTCGAGCGCCGGTTGCCGCATGATCTCGCGCGTCGCGCGGATCGCATCGCGGAACTCGCGCCAGTCGAGCGCCTCGGCCATGTAGTTGAACAGGATGCTCGGATGGTCGTTCGGGTCGCGCGAGCGCAGCTTCACGCGGCCCCGGCTCGGCGAGCGCATCGAGCCGACGTGCGCCTGGAAGCCGTGCATCTCGATCGCGTTCGAGCCGTTGTAGTTGATCGCGACGGGCAGGAAGTGATACTGGATGTTCGGCCAGGGATCGTCGTCGCGCGTGCGGATGAAGCCGCCGGCCTCGAAATGGTTGCTCGCGCCGAGGCCCGTGCCGTTCAGCATCCATTCGAGCCCGATCTTCGGCTGGTTCCACCATTTGAGCGCCGGATACAGCGAGACGGGCTCCTTGCATTCGTACTGGATGTACATCTCCAGGTGATCCTGCAGGTTCTGGCCGACCCCCGGCAGGTCCAGCACGATCGGGATGTCGAGCTCTTTCAGCCACGCGCCGGGGCCGACGCCCGAGCGCTGCAGCAGTTGCGGCGACGCGATCGCGCCGCTGCACACGAGCACCTCGCGGCGCGCATGCGCGGTGGCGCGCTCGCTGCCGCGCAGGTATGCGACACCCGACGCGCGCTTGCCGTCGAACAGGATGCGGTCGGCCAGCGCGTGCGTGACGATCTCGAGGTTCGGGCGCGTCTTCGCCTGGTCGAGGTAGCCGCGCGCGGTGCTCGCGCGGCGGCCCTTCGGCGTGACGGTGCGGTCCATCGGGCCGAAGCCTTCCTGCTGATAGCCGTTGAGGTCGTCGGTGCGCGGATAGCCGGCCTGCACGCCGGCCTCGACCATCGCTTCGAACAGTGGGTTCGCGCCCGGCTTGCTGGTCGTGACCGACACGGGGCCGTCGCCGCCGTGGTAATCGTTCGGGCCGACGTCGCGCGTTTCGGCCTTCCGGAAGTACGGCAGGCAATCGAGATAGGTCCAGCGCTCGAGGCCCTGGTGCGTCGACCAGTTGTCGTAGTCGAGCGCGTTGCCGCGGATGTAGCACATCCCGTTGATCAGCGACGAGCCGCCGAGCCCCTTGCCGCGGCCGCATTCCATGCGGCGGTTGTCCATGTGCGGCTCGGGGTCGGTTTCGTACGCCCAGTTGTAGCGGCGGCCCTGCAGCGGATAGGCGAGCGCCGCCGGCATCTGCGTACGGAAGTCGAAGCGGTAGTCGGGGCCACCGGCTTCGAGCAGCAGCACCGTGACGTTCGGATCTTCCGTCAGGCGCGTCGCGAGCACGTTGCCCGCGGAACCGGCGCCGCAGATGATGTAGTCGTATTCGCGTGTCGTCATGACGGGATATCTCCTATCGTTCTCAAAACACCGGGTTGTAGCGGCCGAGTTCGACCTGTACCGATTTGATCCGAGTGTAGTGTTCGAGCGTCGTGATGCCGTTCTCGCGCCCGACACCGGATTGCTTGTATCCGCCAACCGGCATCTCGGCCGGCGATTCGCCCCACGTGTTGATCCAGCAGATGCCGGCTTCGAGGCGATGGATCGTGCGATGCGCGCGCGACAGGTTCTCCGTGACGACGCCGGCCGCGAGGCCGTAGTGCGTGTCGTTCGCGCGCGCGATCACTTCGTCCTCCGATTCGAAATCGAGGATGCTCATCACCGGCCCGAAGATTTCCTCGCGCACGATCTTCATGTCGTCGCGGCAGTCGCCGAATACCGTCGGCGCGACGTACTGGCCGTTCGTGAAATGGCCGTCGGTGAGCCGCGTGCCGCCGGCCAGCAGCTTCGCGCCTTCCGCCTTGCCGCTGGCGATGAAGCCGAGCACCTTGTCGAGCTGCGCGGCCGACACGAGCGGGCCGAAGTTGGTGTCGGCATCGGTCGGCTTGCCCACGCGGATCCGCTTCACGCGTTCGAGCACCTTGGCGGTGAACGCGTCCTTGATCGAGCGCTGCACGAACACGCGCGTGCCGTTGGTGCAGACCTGGCCCGAGCTGAAGAAGTTGGCGGTCACCGCGATGTCGGCCGCGCGATCGAGGTCGGCATCGTCGAACACGATCAGCGGCGACTTGCCGCCGAGCTCCATCGTCACTTCCTTCAGCGACGACGCGCCGGCCAGCGACATCACCTTCTTGCCGGTCTCGACGCCGCCCGTGAACGACACCTTCGCGATGTCCGGGTGACCGGTCAGCAGCGCACCGACCGAGCCGTCGCCCTGCACGACGTTGAACACGCCGGCCGGCACGCCGGCTTCCGTATAGATCTCGGCGAGCTTCAGCGCGGTGAGCGGCGTGACCTCGCTCGGCTTGAACACCATCGCGTTGCCGGCCGCGAGCGCGGGCGCCGTCTTCCAGCATGCGATCTGGATCGGGTAGTTCCATGCGCCGATGCCCGCGCACACGCCGAGCGGCTCGCGGCGCGTGTAGACGAACGACTCGGCGCGCAACGGCACCTGCAGCCCTTCGATCGCGGTCGCGAGGCCCGCGTAGTACTCGATCACGTCCGCGCCGGTGACGATGTCGACCGCGAGCGTCTCGCCGATCGGCTTGCCGGTGTCGCGCGTCTCGATCGCCGCGAGTTCGTCGTTGCGCTCGCGCAGCAGATCGACCGCGCGGCGCAGGATGCGCGAGCGCTGCATCGCGGTCAGCGCCGCCCATTCGCGCTGCCCTTGCTGCGCCGAGGCGACCGCGCGGTCGACGTCGGCCGCGCTCGCTTGCTGCACCTGCGCGAGCAGCTCGCCGGTGGCGGGATCGAAGGTGTCGAAAGTCTTGCCGCTGGTGGCGTCGACATAAGCGCCGCCGATGTACAGGCGCTGCAAACCGTATACGGACATGAGGATCTCCAGGTTGGCGACTGCGCGACGCGTCACGCGGACGCGAGCAGCAGGTCGATGTAATCGTGGGCGAGCTTCAAGGCCGCCCGGGTATCGATCGGGCCGCCGGCGAGCGCGCCGCGCAGCCACAGGCCGTCGATCAGCGCGGCGAGGCCGCTGGCCGCTTCGCGCGCCTTCGCGCGCGGCAGGCGCTTCGCGAATTCGGCGCACAGGTTCGAGTGCAGGCGCCGCGTGTTGACGTGCTGCAGGCGCTTGAGCCTCGGCTCGTGCATGCTCTGCGACCAGAACGCGAGCCAGGTCTTCATCACCGGCGCGCTGACCTGCGTGTCGTCGAAGTTGGCGGCGACGATCGCGCGCAGCCTCGCGCGCGGATCCTTGCGCGCGGCGACGCGGCGGCGCGTGGTGGCCGCCCACAGATCGCGCAGCACGTGCCGCATCGTGGCTTCGAGCAGGCCGTCCTTGTCGCCGAAGTAGTGACTGACGATGCCCGTCGAGATCTTCGCGCGCTGCGCGACCGACGCGAGCGTCGTGCCGGGCAGGCCGGCCTCGTCGATCGAGCGCAGCGTCGCGTCGATCAGCTGCGCGCGACGGATCTCCCGCATTCCGACTTTCGGCATCGCGCACTCCTTCGCCCCGGACGGGCCGTTCGTGGAAGTCGAGAGCTTATCGGTTTTTTATTGATCGTTCAATCAACAAAAAATCGGGTCCGACGATGTGCGGCGGGGATGCCGTGCGGCGGGCGCGGCGCCGGCTGGGGCTTCGCGCGGCCGATGTCGGCACCGGTCAAACACCTGTCGCGTTTGAGACATCGGCGCCCCGGTCTCGGGGACTACTCTCGAACAGCACGTTGCAGGTGCGCCGCAGTCGTGCGGCGGCCCGCAGCGCGAACCAACGAGACATGGAGACAATACGATGAGCAGCAATCGAGGTGTCGTCTATCTTGGGCCGGGCAAGGTGGAGGTGCAGAAGATCGATTATCCGAAGATGGTCGATCCGACCGGGCGCGCGATCGGCCACGGCGTGATCCTGAAAGTGGTGAGCACGAACATCTGCGGTTCCGACCAGCATATGGTGCGCGGCCGCACGACCGCGCCGGTCGGACTCGTGCTCGGGCACGAGATCACCGGCGAGGTGGTCGAGGTCGGCCCCGACGTCGAGACGCTGAAGATCGGCGATCTCGTGTCGGTGCCGTTCAACGTCGCGTGCGGACGCTGCGCGATGTGCAAGGACACCCATACGGGCGTGTGCCTGAACGTGAACCCGTCGCGTGCGGGCGGCGCGTACGGCTACGTCGACATGGGCGGCTGGATCGGCGGACAGGCCGAGTACGTGCTCGTGCCGTACGCGGACTTCAACCTGCTGAAATTCCCGGACCGCGATCAGGCGATGGCGAAGATCCGCGACCTGACCTGCCTGTCCGACATTCTGCCGACCGGCTACCACGGCGCGGTGAGCGCGGGCGTGAAGCCGGGCTCGACGGTCTATATCGCGGGCGCAGGCCCGGTCGGGATGGCGGCGGCCGCGTCGGCGCGGCTGCTCGGCGCGGCGGTCACGATCGTCGGCGACATGAACGCGGAACGCCTCGCCCATGCGCGCGCGATGGGCTTCGAGACGGTCGACCTGTCGAAGGACGCGTCGCTCGGCGAGCAGATCGCGCAGATTCTCGGCGTGCCGGAAATCGACTGCGCGGTCGACTGCGTCGGCTTCGAAGCGCACGGCCACGGCTCGTCGGGCAGCGCGGAGGAAGCGCCGGCGACGGTGCTGAACTCGCTGATGGAGATCACGCGGCCGGCCGGCGCGATCGGCATCCCGGGCCTCTACGTGACCGACGATCCGGGCGCGAAGGACAAGGCCGCGCAGCACGGCAGCCTGAGCATCCGCTTCGGCCTCGGCTGGGCGAAGTCGCATTCGTTCTTCACGGGTCAGACGCCGGTGCTGAAGTACAACCGCAACCTGATGCAGGCGATCCTGTTCGACCGCCTGCCGATCGCGAAGATCGTCAACGTCGAGGTGATCTCGCTCGATCAGGCGCCGGAAGGCTACAAGAAGTTCGACGGCGGCGCACCGCGCAAATTCGTGATCGACCCGCACGGCCTGCTCGCGGCCTGACGTGCGAACGGCTCACATGAAGCGGGCGGCGCCGGAGACGGCGCCGCCCGTTTTTCATTCCTCGACGACTCTCCCGACGCCTGCCGCGCTACCGGTCAGAACGAAGTCACCACCATCCCGACCGCGATCACGAACATCACGATCGTGGCGAGCCAGCCCAGCGCGCGCAGCCAGCCCTTGACGCTGAAGGCACCCATGATGTCGGTGCGCGACGCGATCAACATCATCACGACCATCACGGGCACGGCGATCACGCCGTTGAGCACGGCGCTCCAGTAAAGCGCCTTGATCGCGTTGATGGAGGTGAAATTGATGACCATCCCGATCAGCGTGGCGATCGCGATGGTGGCATAAAAGGCCTTGGCTTCCTGGACCTTCCGCGAAAACCCGACGGGCCAGTCGCGTGCCTCGCCTACGGCGTAGGCGGCCGAGCCTGCCAGCACTGGCACCGCGAGCAAGCCGGTCCCGACGATGCCGACGGTGAACAGCAGCGCCGCGAAGTGTCCCGCGATCGGCCGCAGTGCGAGCGCCGCCTGCGCCGAAGTCTGGATGTCCGTGATGCCGCCCGCGTTGAGTGTGGCGGCGGTGGTGGCGAGGATGGCGAGGGCGACCAGATTGGACAGGCCCATCCCGGTCACCGTGTCCATCTCGATGCGGTGCAGCGCCGTCGGCGCCTGTGCCGGCGCGCTGAAGAGGTCGCGGCGGGTCGGATGCGCATGCATGTCCTCCACTTCCTCTTCGGATTGCCAGAAGAACAGATAGGGGCTGATGGTGGTGCCGAAGATCGCGACGACGAGCGTCAGGTAGGACGACGTCCAGCTCAGATGCGGAACGAACAAATGGCTCGCCAGACGCGCCCATTCGATATGCGCGATCGCGAGCACCGCGAAGTACGCGAACAGCGACAACGTGAACCATTTCAGCACGGCGACGTAGCGCGTGTACTGCAGCAGCAGCTGCATCGCGATGCAGATGGCCGAGAAAAGCAGCACGTACAGCCACTTCGGGCCGGGCAGCAGGAGCGCCATCGCATCGGCCATCGCGCCAAGATCGGCGCCGAGATTGATGATGTTGGCGATGAGCAGGAGCACGACGACCCATTGGAGCAACCAGTCGGGATAGTGCCGGCGCAGCACGCCGGCGATGCCGTGGCCGGTGGTGCGCCCGATCCGGGCGCTGATCATCTGGATCGCGACCATCAGCGGATAGCTGAACAGCAACGTCCACGAAAGTCCGTAGCCGAACGCCGCGCCGGCCTGACTGTAGGTTGCGATGCCGCTCGGGTCGTCGTCCGATGCGCCGGTGATCAAGCCGGCGCCGAGAAAGCCGAACAGGCGCGGTTTGGACGGACCGACGACGGGGTCGCGCGTGGGTAGGGGATCGTTCTGTGAATTGCTGTCCATGGGACGAGGGTCTTTGCGCGAGGGCGGGAATTCGGGTGGGTGTCTACCGACGCGGGTTATGACGCGCGCCCGTTCCGTCAGACGCCCGCGAGGGTTGCGCCGTAAGCCGACCTGCGGTGCGGGATGAGCCGGTAGACGAGGCAGCCGATAGCGTATCGGATTCTGGCGAAGGAGGCATTCTCGTTCGCTCCGCGCGGCCGAGCGCGGGCGGTTGGTCGACCAGCGGCGGCGGGAGGCTTGCGAGCGGGTTCGTGACTATGCGGGTTCGTGACTATGCGGGGTTGGTCGGCGGGTGCGCGCGGCTGGCAGGGGCAGGCTTCGTCAGCGGCCACGGATGTTGTCCGGCGCCGACTGGAGCGGCGGCCACCGACGGCTCCGCTACCGACATCCGCGGCAACTGACGCGCAACCAGGTTCCTCGCTGCGCGGCCGTCAGTGTCCGCGGTACAGATAGGCCATTTCGGCGTCGCTCGCCCCGCGTCGCAGATGGCGCGCGTGCCAGCTCACGCGACGGGTCGCATGCGTGCGCCGGGCCGGGACGCCGCCTTTCCAGTCGGCGACGCGGATGCCGCCTTGCGCGCGGTCCGTGTCGCGAAGCGGCGGCACTTGCCGCGCGAGCGTCGCGGGCGCGCCTGCGCCCGCTCTCGCACTCGCCCTCGCGTGGCGGCTCGAGGCCGCACCACGCGGACCGTCGACGGTGGCCGGCTGGCCGGCATCGGCGAGCGGGCCGGCCGCCGGCGCCAGCGTCTCATCCCGACGAAACGCATAGACGGGTGCGGGCAGCACCGGCAACGCGGGCGTGTCGGCGACCTGCACGCCGGCGTCGGCCGCGCCGGTGCTCGTTGCGCCGTGGCCGCGACAGACCGGGTCGGCCCGGCACGTGCGGTCGAACGTCACGTAACCGCCGACGAGCAGGACCAGCGTCAACACGCTGAGCAACGGTGCGCTCGATGCGCGCGGCCGATGAATCGCCGCGTTGCGTACGGCGGCCGCGAAGCGCGACACCCATGTGGGTGCCGACGGCGCGCCGTGGTCGGGAGCGGCCGGCTCGCCGCCGCGCCAGCGACCGAGCGGGGCGAACGGCCGGTTCCCCGTTCCGCACACGGGGCAGGTATCGCTGGCGCGGAATGCCATGAAGCCGCATTCCCGACAGCGCTGACTGACCGTCACGCGCGGCTGGACGCGCACATTCATCGCGCCGAGCAGCGTGTCGCGTGGGTGGATTCTCCGGCTGGGCAGGACTCGCATCGTCGTTGCTACCTCGTTTGTCGTTGCCGGTCGGCGAGCGTTCCGAGGGGCCGGATCGCATCCTCGACGGCGGGAGGCCACGGCCAGCGATGGCTGAGCCGGGTATGGCGTGCTTGAACTGGTCGGTCGACTGGAATGTCGCCTCGTCGTCGCGCGCGGTTTGCGACGCGTCGGTGCGGTGCTGGATCGCAATGCATTCGCGTGGCGTGGTGGTTCGGGACAAGCTGACCACGGCGCGCACATGCGGCGGTCGGCGGCTCGCTTTCGCACATGTAGAAGCCGCGCCGCGCGGTAGCAGGATTTACACGACGCGCGCCGAATGCGGACGGCTCAGTCGCGACGCGCGCGACATGGGAGAAATCACCGTACCGGATCGAGTTGGCGACCATTTGCGCGATCGCCGCATATCGCTTCATGCGTGGCCTCCGGCCGGGCGCGGCCGGCGCTGAAGAAAGAGTAGCAACGGCAACCGCCGCATTCAATCCCGCCCCAATCGCCAATGTTTCGCGGGCGATTCCGCTCCGCTGCATCGGTTCGGGAACCGGGCGTCCTGCGCAAGTCTCGTTCCCGCTGACGGGTCGGTACGGCGTCACGTTTTCCGCTGCCGAGCGGCGAGGTTGCTGAAGCCGAACGCGCGCGAATGCACATTCGAGGATCGTGTACGCGGCGCGCGATGCAGCTACCTGCCACGCTTGCCGAAACGCACGCGCCGAAATCGTCAGCGCAAAAGAAAAGGTTCATCGAGGATTACCGGGGAAGGCGGCGCGGATCTTGAGGAAGAAGTATTCATCGTCACGGTACCCGTAAGCCCGCCGCTTGATGACCTTGATGGTGTTGTTGATGCCTTCGACGACGCTGGTATTGAGCGGATGGCGGCAGCGAGTCACGATTCCGTGCCAGTAGCCCTGCAAGCGCTCGGCGAACTTTTGCAGGGCGGCGATCCCGCTTTGCTGAGCCTGCTCGAACCATTGTTCCCAAGCCTTTTGCGCCCAGGCTGGCTTCTGATAGAACCAGAGCCGCTTGAGCTCGTCGCGTAACACGTAGACGCATAACAGCGACTGATTGGCCGCCAGCAACTCTTTCAGGTGCACGGCCTGATCTGGCTTGAGGTTGTGGCGGTTGCGCAGCAACAACCAGCGGCTGGACTTCAGAACTTTGCGGGCCGGCTTGTCATGTCGGAGTTGATTGGCCTGGTCCACTCGCACCCGATCTATCACTTCGCGGCCGTACTTGGCCACGACGTGGTACAGGTCGAAGACGATCTCCGCCTGCGGACACTGTTCCCTGATTTCGAGTTCATACGCCGTGGTCATGTCGATCGCCACCGCTTCAATACGCTTGGCAACGCCTTCGGGAAGCTGCTCGAAGAAGGCACGGGCAGTCTCGCGCGAGCGGCCCTGTCCGATCCAGAGCACCTGCCGGCTCATCGGCTCGACCACCACCGTGGCGTAGCGATGGCCTTTATGCAGCGCGAACTCGTCCATCGCCAGATAGCGGATCGTTGACCAGTCGGGCTCGCGCACACGCGCCCGCAGACGCATCTTGTCGATCGATTTGACCGTGTGCCAGCCCAGGTCGTAGAAGGCCGCCACGGCCTGCACGCTGGCCGCTTGCAGCAGCTTCTCGCAGGCCTTGGCGAAGCGCTCCGTCACTCGCTGGTAGCGGCCCAGCCACGCCAGCTTCTCCAGTCGCGGGCCGCCGCAGCGTTCACACCAGACTCGGCGGCGCGGAACGTGCAGCACCACCCGGTATTCGAACAACGGCAGGTCACGCACCCGGCGAACCGTTGTCTCGTGGATTTGCTGGCAGCGTGCACCACATTGCTCGCAATACATGACCTTGCTGATCGGCTTCAAATACAGCGACAGCGTGCGGCCGTCGCCTTCCGGCCATTCCACACGCTCCAACCGGTAACCCGTCCAGCAGCCCAGTGCCTGAAGTGCCTTGCGATCGAGCAATTGCTTCTCCTGACGTCCTTAAAGTCAGGCGTCAGGTTACGCAATCGCTCTAAAACCCTCCACGGTTTCCTACGATGAACCAAAGAAAAGCGGCCCATCGGGCCGCTTTCATGATTGCACCGCGCGCGCCGCCGTCGGCGCCGGTGTCACGCATGGAGCGCGTGCACCGGAAACATCGGCGCGGCCGCCGGCGCGCCCTGGGCGAGCGGCGCCACCTGCTTGCGGCGCTCGCGCGTCGGCGCGACGCCGAACGCGTCGCGATAGCTCTTGCTGAAATGGCACGCCGACTGGAACCCGCACGCCATCGTGATGTGCATGATCGACATGTCGGTCTGCAACAGCAGTTCGCGTGCGCGGCGCAGCCGCAGCGTCAGGTAATAGTGGGTGGGCGTCATCCCGAGGTGCTCGCGGAACAGCCGCTGCAACTGCCGCTGCGACATGTTCGCGAGCCGCGCGAGCTCCTCGCGCGACAGCGGCTCCTCGATGTTGTTCTCCATCAGTGCGATCACTTCGAACAGCGACTTGTTCGCCGAGCCGAGCCGTGCGACGAGCGGCATCCGCTGCTGCGCGCTCGTGTCGCGCACGTGTTCGACGATGAACTGCTCGGCGATCTGCGTGACGCGCGCGGTGCCCACCCGTGCGGCGATCAGGTTCAGCATCATGTCGAGCGGCGCGACGCCGCCCGTGCAGGTGATGCGATCGCGGTCGATGACGAACAGCTCCTTCAGGAAGCGTGTGTCCGGAAACTCCTCCTTCAGCGCCGACATGTTCTCCCAGTGGATCGCGCACGCGTAGCCCGCGAGCAGCCCCGACTTCGCGAGCGCATAGGTGCCCGTGCACAGGCTGCCGAGCGCGACGCCCGAGCGCGCGAAACGGCGCAGCGTCGACAGATGGTCGGGCGTGGTCGCGCGCTGCACGTCGACGCCGCCGCACACGAAGACGATATCGGGCAGCCCGACGCAATCGGCCGGCCCCGTGTCGACCGTGAGCCCGTTGCTGGCCGTCACCGGTCCGCCCTCCGGGCTGATCACCGACCAGCGGTAGAGCGGCTGGCCGCTCAGATAGTTCGCCATCCGAAGCACCTCGATCGCATTCGTGAACGCGATCATCGTGAAGTTCGGCAGGGGCATGAACGCGAAGTGAGACAGCGACGCTGTGCGGTCGGGCGACATGGGGAGCGTTCCTTGAATCTCTAATAGCTATGGGCCCGAGTGGCACGGATCGGGCTGCCGTATTGTGTGAGCCAGCGCAACAAGCGTGCCATACGGCTAAACCCTAGCTCCATACGTTGTCTGGGCGTCCGGCCGATATTGCACTGCACCGTAAGCGTGATGCGCTGCACCCCGCGCGCGCAGCGGCGGCACCGGCGAAGTGCTTGCGCACGAACGCAGCGCACGACGCCGCGCGCAGCGGCGCTTCGAAAAGCACGATCGGTCACTTGTGCAAAACGGACGCGCATGGCGGAAAAGGCAAAGAACGCGTCTAAATTCATCAATCCGCCGAAAATCCGAACGACAAGAATAGAGCCGTCGGCAGCCTTGCACTGGAAGCGCTGGAAACCCAGGTACGGCGGGCCTCGAGCTTCGGTTACACGCCCTTCATTCTTCGTCACGGACGCACTATGTCGAACCCCCAGCCTTTCTTCTCGCAGCCCCTCGCCGAGCGCGACGCCCCGGTGCGCAGCGCCATCCTGAAGGAGCTCGAGCGCCAGCAGTCGCAGGTCGAGCTGATCGCGTCGGAAAACATCGTGTCACGCGCGGTGCTGGAAGCGCAGGGTTCGGTGCTGACCAACAAGTATGCGGAAGGCTATCCGGGCAAGCGCTATTACGGCGGCTGCGAATTCGCCGACGAAATCGAGGCGCTCGCGATCGAGCGCGTGAAGCAGATCTTCAACGCCGGCTATGCGAACGTGCAGCCGCATTCGGGTGCGCAGGCGAACGGCTCGGTGATGCTCGCGCTCGCGAAGCCGGGCGACACGGTGCTCGGCATGTCGCTCGACGCCGGCGGCCACCTCACGCACGGCGCGAAGCCGGCGCTGTCGGGCAAGTGGTTCAACGCGGTGCAGTACGGCGTGAACCGCGACACGATGCGCATCGACTACGACCAGGTCGAGGAGCTCGCCCACCAGCACAAGCCGACGCTGCTCATCGCCGGCTTCTCCGCTTATCCGCGCGCGCTCGACTTCGCGCGCTTCCGCGCGATCGCCGACAGCGTCGGCGCGAAGCTGATGGTCGACATGGCGCACATCGCGGGCGTGATCGCGGCCGGTCGCCATGCGAACCCGGTCGAGCACGCGCACGTCGTCACGTCGACCACGCACAAGACGCTGCGCGGCCCGCGCGGCGGCTTCGTGCTGACCAACGACGAAGAGATCGCGAAGAAGATCAACTCGGCCGTGTTCCCCGGCCTGCAGGGCGGCCCGCTGATGCACGTGATCGCCGGCAAGGCCGTCGCGTTCGGCGAAGTGCTGCATGCCGACTTCAAGACCTACATCGACCGCGTGCTCGCGAACGCGCAGGCGCTCGGCGACGTGCTGAAGGCGGGCGGCGTCGATCTCGTCACCGGCGGCACCGACAACCACCTGCTGCTGGTCGACCTGCGCCCGAAGGGGCTGAAGGGCGCGCCGGTCGAGCAGGCGCTCGAGCGCGCGGGCATCACCTGCAACAAGAACGGCATTCCGTTCGACACCGAGAAGCCGACCGTCACGTCGGGCATCCGCCTCGGCACGCCGGCCGGCACGACGCGCGGCTTCGGCGTGGCCGAGTTCCGCGAGATCGGCCGCCTGATTCTCGAAGTGTTCGACGCGCTGCGCGCGAATCCGGACGGCGACCACGCGACCGAGCAACGCGTGCGCCGCGAGATTTTCGCGCTTTGCGAGCGCTTCCCGATTTACTGATCGACGACCCCACACACGCAGAGACTAGAGCGAGAGGCAGATATGAGCACGCTGCATCAGGACAGCATCATCATCGACGGATTGAACATCTCGAAGTTCGAGAAGCCGGTGTTCGAAGACATGCGCCGCGGCGGCATCACCGCCGCGAACTGCACGGTATCGGTGTGGGAGAACTTCACCAAGACCGTCGACAACATCGGCGTGATGAAGAAGAAGATCCGCGACAACGGCGAGCTGCTGACGCTGGTGCGCACCACCGACGACATCTTCCGCGCGAAGCAGGAAGGCAAGACGGGCATCATCCTCGGCTTCCAGAACGCGCATGCGTTCGAGGACAACATCGGCTACATCGAGGCGTTCGCCGACATGGGCGTGCGCGTCGTGCAGCTTTGCTACAACACGCAGAACCTGGTCGGCACCGGCTGCTACGAGCGCGACGGCGGCCTGTCCGACTTCGGCCGCGAAGTGATCACGGAAATGAACCGCGTCGGCATCATGGTCGACCTGTCGCACGTGGGCGGCAACACGTCGTCGGAAGCGATCGCGTTCTCGAAGAAGCCGGTGTGCTATTCGCACTGCCTGCCGTCGGGCCTGAAAGAGCATCCGCGCAACAAGAGCGACGCGCAGCTCAAGGAGATCGCCGACGCCGGCGGCTTCGTCGGCGTGACGATGTTCGCGCCGTTCCTGAAGCGCGGGATCGAAGCGAACATCGACGACTACATCGAGGCGATCGAATACGTCGTGAACCTGATCGGCGAAGACGCGGTCGGCATCGGCACCGACTTCACGCAGGACTACGCGAAGGAATTCTTCGACATGCTGACGCACGACAAGGGCCGCTATCGCCAGCTGACGAACTTCGGCAAGGTGATCAACCCAGAAGGCATCCGCACGATCGGCGAATTCCCGAACCTGACCGCGGCGATGGAGCGCTACGGCTGGAAGGAGTCGCGCATCCGCAAGATCATGGGCGAGAACTGGGTGCGCGTGTTCAAGGACGTGTGGGGCGCGTAAGCGCACGCACGAACCGAACCGAGCCGAACCGCCCCAGCGATTCAACACCACAAGAATCCGGCCGTGCCGGCGCGTCGCGCGCTGGCGCGCGGACGATATCGCGCCTGCGCCCGAGCCGCGCGGCGTTTTTCCTCACGGAGCCACCACGATGCAACCGCAACTGCCGATCGACGTCGATCCCGATACCGGCGTCTGGACCACCGACGCGCTGCCGATGCTGTACGTGCCGCGTCACTTCTTCACGAACAACCACGTCGCGGTCGAGGAAGCGCTCGGCGTCGAAGCGTATGCGCAGATTCTCTACAAGGCCGGCTACAAGTCCGCCTACCACTGGTGCGACAAGGAAGCGAAGCTGCACGGGCTGACCGGCATGGCCGTGTTCGAGCATTACCTGAAGCGCCTGTCGCAACGCGGCTGGGGCCTGTTCTCGATCATCGAAGCCGATCCGGCCAGCGCACGCGCGAAGATCGAGCTGCGCCACTCGTCGTTCGTGCTCCAGCAGCCGGAGAAGGAAGGCAAGCTCTGCTACATGTTCGCGGGCTGGTTCGCCGGCGCGATGGACTGGGTCAACGACACGACGCCGGAAGGCCAGGGTGCGCCGCGCGCGCAGTCGAAGGAAGTGCAGTGTGCGGCCGAGCACCACGATCACTGCGTCTTCGAAGTGTCGCCGATCGCCCACTGACGCACTGAAGCCGCCCAGCAACACCACAACACCCGCAATACGAGACATTCGAACGCCAGAGGTCGCCAGCGATGCGTTATCCCCACCTGTTCAAACCCATGCAGCTGAACCAGCTGACGCTGCGCAACCGGATCGTCAGCACCGCGCACGCGGAGGTGTATGCCGAGCCGGGCGGCCTGCCGGGCGACCGCTACATCCGCTACTACGAGGAGAAGGCCAAGGGCGGCGTCGGCCTCGCGATCTGCGGCGGCTCGAGCCCCGTGTCGATCGACAGCCCGCAGGGCTGGTGGAAGTCGGTGAACCTGTCGAACGACAAGATCATCGATCCGCTCACGCGCCTGGCCGACACGATGCACAAGCACGGCGCGAAGATCATGATCCAGGCGACGCACATGGGCCGCCGCTCGTCGTTCCACGGCGAGCACTGGCCGCATCTGATGTCGCCGTCGGGCGTGCGCGAACCGGTGCACCGCGGCAACGCGAAGATCATCGAGATCGAGGAAATCCGCCGCATCATCGGCGATTTCGCGGCGGCCGCGAAGCGCGTGAAGGCGGCCGGCATGGACGGCATCGAGATCTCGGCGGCGCACCAGCATCTGATCGACCAGTTCTGGAGCAAGCGCTCGAACCATCGCACCGACGAATGGGGCGGCAGCCTCGAGAACCGTCTGCGCTTCGGCATCGAAGTGCTGACGGCCGTGCGCGAGGCGGTGGGCAAGGACTTCTGCGTCGGGCTGCGCATGTGCGGCGACGAATTCCACGAAGATGGCCTCGATCACGAAGCACTGAAGGAAATCGCGCAGGCGATGTCCGAGACGGGCCTGATCGACTACCTGAGCGTGGTCGGCTCGGGCGGCGACACGCACAACACGATCGCGAACTGCATGCCGCCGATGGCGCTGCCGCCGGAGCCGTTCGTGCATCTCGCGGCCGGCATCAAGTCGGTCGTGAAGATCCCGGTCATGCACGCGCAGAGCATCCGCGATGCGGGCCAGGCCGAGCGCCTGCTCGCGAACGGGATGATCGACCTGGTCGGCATGACGCGCGCGCAGATCGCCGATCCGCACATGGTGATCAAGATCCGCGACGGCCGCGAGGACGAAATCAAGCAATGCGTCGGCGCGAACTACTGCATCGACCGCCAGTACAACGGCCTCGACGTGCTGTGCATCCAGAACGCGGCCACCTCGCGCGAAGCGACGATGCCGCACATCATCGAGAAATCGCGCGGCCCGAAGCGCAAGGTCGTCGTGGTCGGCGCGGGCCCGGCCGGGCTCGAGGCCGCGCGCGTCGCGAAGCTGCGCGGCCATGACGTCGTGCTGTTCGAGAAGAACGCCGAGGTGGGCGGCCAGGTGATGATCGCGGCGAAGGCGCCGCAGCGCGAGCAGATGTCGGGGATCATCCGCTGGTTCGACATGGAAACGAAGCGGCTGGGCGTCGACCGGCGTCTGGGCGTCGCTGCCGACGAGAAGATGATCATGGCCGAGAAGCCGGACATCGTCGTGCTCGCGACGGGCGGCTCGAGCTTCACGTGGCAGGTGCCGGCGTGGGGCGTCGCCGAAGGGCTGGCGGTCAGCTCGTGGGACATCCTGACCGGCAAGGTCGAGCCGAAGCAGAACGTGCTGCTGTTCGACGGCGTGAGCACGCATGCGGGCGCGGGCGTCGCCGACTTCATGGCGAGCCGCGGCTCGAAGGTCGAGGTCGTCACGCCCGACGTGAAGGTGGCCGACGACTGCGGCGGCACGACGTTCCCGATCTTCTATCGGCGCCTGTACGCGCTCGGCGTGATCCCGACGCCGAACACGATGCTCGACCGCGTGTACGAGGAAGACGGCAAGAAGATCGCCGTGCTGCGCAACGAATACACGGAAGAACTCGAAGAGCGCGCGGTCGACCAGGTCGTGATCGAGAACGGTTCGTCGCCCAACGACGAGCTGTACTGGAAGCTGAAGCCCGAGTCGGTGAACCGCGGCCAGATCGATCCGCACACGCTGTTCGCGGCCGAGCCGCAACCGTGCCTGTCGGAAGAGCTGGGCAACGGCCGCTTCCTGCTGTTCCGTGTCGGCGACTGCATCTCGATGCACAACGTCCACGGGGCGATCTACGACTCGCTGCGTCTCGTCAAGGATTTCTGAAGATGAATCCGGCTTTCCTCATTACCGCACTGCTGTGGCTGTCGGTGGCGGGGCTCGCGTTCGCGGTCGCGAAGCGCTCGTCCTACTGGCGTCTCGGGCGCGGGACGGCGCCCGGCTCGTTCGGCGTCGCGAACCTGTTCGCGATTCCGAAGCGCTACTTCGTCGACCTGCACCACGTGGTCGCCCGCGATCCGTACATCGCGAAGACCCACGTCGCGACCGCGGGCGGCGCGATCGCCGCGCTCGCGCTGGTGTTCGTCAACTACGGCCTCGCGATCTATTCGCCGTGGCTCGACCGGCTGATCTTCGTCGCGGCGCTCGCGATGCTGGTCGGCGCGGTGTTCGTGTGGCGCCGTCGTGCGGCGAAGAACGTGCCGGCCCGGCTGTCGCGCGGCCCGTGGAACACGCTGCCGTGGATGCTCGGTTCGTTCGCGCTCGGCCTCGTGCTGTTCATGGTCGTGCCGACCGGCGCGATGTCGGGCGCGTTCGCCGTGCTCTGCGCGCTGCTGATCGCGGCCGGCGCGTTCACGATGACGGTCGGCGCCGCGAAGGGCGGCCCGATGAAGCATGCGATCGCCGGGCTGCTGCACCTCGCGTTTCACCCGCGCCAGGAGCGTTTCGCGGCCACCCGTGAATCGTTCACCGGCAACGGCACCGCGACGCCGCCGACCGCGCTGAAGCTGCCCGATATCGAACACGACGAGTACGGCGTCGCGAAGCCGGTCGAATTCCGCTGGAACCAGCTGCTGAGCTTCGACGCATGCGTGCAGTGCGGCAAGTGCGAAGCCGCGTGCCCCGCGTTCGCATCGGGCCAGCCGCTGAACCCGAAGAAGCTGATCCAGGATCTGGTCGTCGGGATGGCCGGCGGCACCGATGCCGCGTATGCGGGCAGCCCGTACCCGGGCATCCCGGTCGGCCAGCATCGCGGCGAGCCGAACGGCCCGATCGTGTCGGGCCTGATCGAGGAGCAGACGCTGTGGTCGTGCACGACCTGCCGTGCATGCGTGCAGGAGTGCCCGATGCTGATCGAGCACGTCGACGCGATCGTCGACCTGCGCCGCAACCGCACGCTGGTGCACGGCACGGTGCCGGGCAAGGGCCAGGAGGTGCTCGCGAACCTGCGCGAGACGGGCACGATGGGCGGCTACGACACGGCCGCGCGCTACGACTGGTCGGTCGACCTGAACGCGCCGATCGCGCAAGCGGGCAAGCCGGTCGACGTGCTGATCGTCGCGGGCGAAGGCGCGTTCGACATGCGCTACCAGCGCACGCTGCGTGCGTTCATCAAGGTGCTGAACAAGGCGGGCGTCGACTACGCGGTGCTCGGCGGCGCCGAGACCGACACGGGCGACGTGGCGCGCCGCCTCGGCGACGAAGCGACGTTCCAGCAGATGGCGAAGCGTCTGATCGGCACGCTCGACGCGCTGTCGTACCAGCAGATCGTCACGGCCGATCCGCACGTGATGCACAGCCTGCGCAACGAGTATCGCGCGCTCGGGCTGCGCGTGACGGTCAAGCATCACACGACCTACCTCGCGGAGCTGGCCGACAGCGGCAAGATCGCGCCGAAGGCCGTCGATGCGCTGCGCGAGAAGCGCACCACGTACCACGATCCGTGCTATCTCGGCCGCTACAACGGCGAGACGGAGTCGCCGCGCAAGTTGCTGAAGACGATCGGCATCCAGGTCGTCGAGATGGAGCGCAACGGCATGCGCGGGCGCTGCTGCGGCGGTGGCGGCGGTGCGCCGCTGACCGACATCCCGGGCAAGCAGCGCATTCCCGACATCCGCATCGCCGACGCGCGCGCGATCGGTGCGGACGTGGTCGCGGTCGGCTGCCCGAACTGCACGGCGATGCTCGAAGGCGTCGTGGGCCCGCGCCCCGATGTGCTCGACGTAGCCGAACTCGTTGCCGCCTCGCTGGAGTGAATCGATGAACCCGATCAAACGAATCGATCCGCGCCGGCCGTTCATCATCACGGCTGCCGGCCTGAAGCGCATCACGCTCGGCGAGGAAGGCAGCGCCGACGCGAGCGCCGCGCAGTGGTCCGCGCACGGTCATGGCGGCGCGGCCGCGAAGCCGCGCCGCGCGGTGCAGGACCCGAAGCACGTGATGCTGGTGGTCGCGCACACCGAGCGCGGCGCGCTCGACGACCACGCGCGGCAGGCGATCGCCGCCGCCGCGGTGCTCGCCGACGCGCAGACGGAAGTCGCGCTGCTGGCGTTCGGCGAACTGAAAGACGACGCGGCCGCGCTCGGCGTCGACAAGCTGGTCGAGCTGACCGGCTTCGACCGTCGCGCGTTCGCGCCCGAAAGCGAATTGCAGGCGTTGCAGGCCTGTGCGGCCGCGCTCGCGCCGAAGCACGTGCTGATGCCCGACAACGCGACGGGCGACGGCGATCTCGGCCGGCGCTACGCGGCGGCGGCCGGCGCGAGCGTCGCGACCCATGTGGTCGAGATCGACGCGAAGCACGTCGGCGCGTATGCGCACGCGGGCCGCGCGTTCGCCACCCGTGACCTGCCCGACGTGATCCTGCTCGCGCCGAACGCGGTGGAGCCGAAGCTGCCGTTCGTCGGCGCCGGCGAGCGCCTGGCTGCGGACTTCATTCATCCGACCGGCGACGCGGCCGGCGCGGCCGGTGCGGCCGACGCCTATCGCGACCTCGGCCTCGACGAAATCGACGCGGCGCAAGTCGCGCTGGAGGAAGCCGACTTCATCGTGTCGGCCGGCAACGGCGTGTCCGACATCGCTGCGTTCGAGCGGCTCGCCGGCGTGTTCGGCGCGGCGATCGGCGCGAGCCGCGTCGCGGTCGACAACGGCCATTTCACGCGCGACAAGCAGGTGGGCGCGACCGGCAAGACGGTCGAGGCGAGCGTGTACATCGCGTTCGGCATCTCCGGCGCGGTGCAGCATCTGCAGGGGATCAAGGACTGCCGCCATGTGATCGCGGTCAACCTCGACGGCAGCGCGCCGATCGCGAAGCGCGCGAACCTGACGGTCGTGGGCGACGCGCAGGCGACGATCTCGGCGCTGATCGAACAGGTGCAGGCCGCGCGCGCGGCGCGCGGACAATCGCCGGCCGCGGTCGGCGCCCGTGAAACGGAAGGAGTCGCAGCATGAACGCCCCCCGCCAGTTGCAACGCATCGCGGTGCTCGTGTCCGTGGGCCGGCATCCGGTCAGCGGCACCGCACGATACAGCCGCAACGACGCGGCCGCGCTCGAGCTTGGCCGCCAGCTCGCCGAGCGGCACCGCGCGCAGCTCGACGTCGTCCATGCGGGCGACCCCGCCAATCAGGCGCTCGCCGAATACCTCGCGCTCGGCGCGCGCGAGGTCGAGGTGCTCGCGTGCCGCGACGGCGACGACGCCGCGCACGCGCTCGCGGCCCGCGTCGAAGGCTACGACCTCGTGCTGACCGGCACCCGCGCGGAAGGCGCGTACGACACCGGCATGCTGCCGTACCGCGTCGCCGCGACGCTCGGCTACCCGCTGGTCGGTGCGGCCGTCGACGTGACGGTGGACGCCGGCCGCGCGGCGGTCCGGCAATTCTTGCCGAAGGGGCTGCGGCGCCGGGTCGACACGGCGCTGCCGGCGGTCGTCGCGGTGCATCCGCTCGCGAACGCGCAGCCGCGCTACGCGTATGCGCGGCTGCGGGCCGGCGCGATCCGGCCGGCGCTCGCGTCGAGCGGCGCGGATGCCGAGGCGGCCGCGTGGAAGGTCGGTCCGATCGAGCGTAAACCCGTAAAACTGGTCGCCGCCGAGAAGCGCTCCGGGCACGCGCGGATGCTGTCCGCGACGACGACCGAAAGCCGCGGCGGGAACGTCGTAAATGAAGGGAGTTCAGTCGAAAAAGCACAAGTGATCCTCGCGTATTTGCGCGAGCATCAGCTCATCGACTACTGATTTTTGGGGCCTGTCGGCAACCACCCAGGGATGCAAGGAATCCGGAGCAAACGATGAAAGTATCGGCAGACATTCGCGCACTGATCGAACGACGCAAGGCAGGCTACAGCCTCGAGGCACCGTTCTATACGAGCGAGGAAATTTTCGCGCTCGACATGGAGGCAATCTTCCGCCAGCACTGGATCCAGGTCGCGGTCGAGCCTGACGTCCCGGAGCCGGGCGACTACGTGACCGTCGAGCTGGGCAGCGACTCGATCCTGATCGTGCGCGACGACGACATGGAGATCCGCGCGTTCCACAACGTGTGCCGCCACCGCGGTGCGCGCCTGTGCAACGAGGACAAGGGTTCGGTGGGCAACATCGTGTGCCCGTACCACAGCTGGACCTACAACCTGACCGGGCAGCTGATGTTCGCCGAGCACATGGGCGAGCAGTTCGACCGCTGCAAGCACAGCCTGAAGTCGGTGCACGTGCAGAACCTCGCGGGCCTGATCTTCGTGTGCCTCGCCGACGAGCCGCCGGCCGACTTCGCGCAGCTGCGCGCGCAGATGGAGCCGTACATGCTGCCGCACGATCTGCCGAACGCGAAGATCGCCGCACAGGTCGACATCATCGAGGAAGGCAACTGGAAGCTCACGATGGAGAACAACCGCGAGTGCTATCACTGCGTCGCGAACCATCCGGAGCTGACGATCTCGCTGTACGAATACGGCTTCGGCTACCAGCGCTCCGACGCGAACGCCGAAGGCATGGACGCGTTCGCGGAAACCTGCGTGCGCCGCGGCAAGGAATGGGCCGAGATGGGCCTGCCGTCCGCCGAGATCGAGAAGCTGCTCGACGTGACCGGTTTCCGCACGCAGCGCCTGCCGCTCGACCGCAGCGGCGAATCGCAGACGCTCGACGCGAAAGTCGCGTCGAAGAAGCTGCTCGGCAAGTTCGAACAGGCCGACCTCGGCGGCCTGTCGTTCTGGACGCAGCCGAATTCGTGGCATCACTTCATGAGCGATCACATCGTCAGCTTCTCGGTGATTCCGCTGTCGGCCGGCAAGACGCTCGTGCGTACCAAGTGGCTCGTGCACAAGGACGCGAAGGAAGGCATCGACTACGACGTGAAGAACCTCACGGCCGTGTGGAATGCGACCAACGACCAGGATCGCGCGCTCGTCGAATTCTCGCAGCGCGGCGCGAGCAGCAGCGCGTACGAGCCCGGCCCGTATTCGCCGTACACGGAAGGCCTCGTCGAAAAATTCTCGGCCTGGTACATCGCCCGGCTCGCCGAAAAGATCGGCGCATAGTATCCAGCAGCGGACAAGCGGAGCAAGACATGATGCGAGATGCGGCCAATTTCGAGCCGGTGGACAGCCGGGTCACGCACCCGGCGTTCTGGAACGCGCTGCCGGAGCGCTGGACGAGCGACGTCGAGGAAACGCTGGTGTGCTGCCACGTGCGCCAGGAAACGCATGACGTGAAGAGCTTCTTCTTCCGTTCGCCGCAGGGCCGTACGTTCTCGTTCGAGCCCGGGCAGTTCATCACGCTCGAGCTCGACATCGACGGCGAGACGATCAATCGCTGCTACACGATCTCGTCGTCGCCCGCGCGGCCGCACACGATTTCGATCACGGTCAAGCGGGTGCCGGGCGGCAAGGTGTCGAACTGGCTGCACGACAACCTGCAGCCGGGCGCGCCGGTGCGCGTGCTCGGCCCGGCCGGCGAATTCACCTGCGCGCGCCATCCGGCGCGCAAGTATCTGTTCCTGTCGGCCGGCTCGGGCATCACGCCGCTGATGTCGATGAGCCGCGCGCATCACGATCTCGCCGAGGATCGCGACATCATGTTCGTGCACAGCGCGCGTACGCCGGACGACATCATCTTCGCGCGCGAGCTCGACCTGATCGCATCGAACCACACGAACTTCCGCACGTCGTTCGTCGTCGAGCGCGTCGGCGCGCGCACCAACTGGCCGGGCGTCACGGGTTTCCTGACGCTGCCGCTGCTGAAGCTGATCGCGCCGGACTTCATGGAGCGCGAGATCTTCACGTGCGGGCCGGCGCCGTACATGAAGGCCGTGCGCGACCTGCTCGACGAGGCCGGCTTCGACCGCAAGCAGTATCACGAGGAGAGCTTCTCGTTCGAAACGCTCGCGCAGACCGCGAGCGACGACGTGCTCGCCGAACTCGTGCCCGCGGCCGACGGCGGCGACGTCGCGACGAAGCAGTACACCGTCAGCTTCGCGAAGAGCAACCGCGAGATCTCGTGCGGCTCGGAGCAGCACGTGCTCGACGCGGCGCGCCAGTCGGGCGTGCGGCTGCCGGCATCGTGCACGCAGGGCATGTGCGGCACCTGCAAGGTGAAGCTCGTGTCGGGGCAGGTCGAGATGAAGCACAACGGCGGCATCCGCCAGCGCGAGATCGATCAGGGCATGGTGCTGCTCTGCTGCAGCAAGCCGCTGTCGGATCTCGTCATCGACAAATAGCGCGCAACGCATCGTCGGCCGTCCGTGCGCGTCGCGTGCGGACAAGCATCCGTCGCAAAATAGCGATACCGTGGATTTGTGGTTGAAGAACCTAGAGAGGCAACGCGCAGTGAGCGCATATCAAGGAGATCGACCATGAAGCTGTTCGGGAAACTGCTGTGGGCCGGCGCAGTGTCGGCGATGGTGACGCTGAGCGCGTCGGCAATCGCGGATACGAAGCCGACGCTGAAAATCGGTTACGTAGAAGGCTGGGACGACAGCGTCGCGACGTCGAACGTCGCGGCCCGCGTGATCGAGAAGAAACTCGGCTACCACGTGCAGCTGGTGCCGGTCGCCGCCGGGATCATGTGGCAAGGCGTGGCGCGCGGCGACCTCGACGCGACGCTGTCGGCGTGGCTGCCCGTCACGCACGGCTCCTACTGGAGCGAATACAAGACGAAGGTCGTCGACCTCGGCGTGAACTTTCCGGACGCGAAGATCGGCCTGATCGTGCCCGACTACGTGAAGGCGAAGAGCATCGACGATCTCAACGCCGAGAAGAGCAGCTTCGGCGGCCGCATCGTCGGTATCGACGCGGGTGCGGGCGTGATGCGCAAGACCGACGAGGCGATCAAGAGCTACGGGCTCAGCTACACGCTGATGCCGAGCTCGGGTAGCGCGATGACGGCCGAGCTGTCGCGCTCGGTCGGTGCGAACAAACCGGTGATCGTGACCGGCTGGGCACCGCACTGGATGTTCGCGAAGTGGAAGCTGCGCTTCCTCGACGATCCGAAGAAGGTGTTCGGCGGTGCGGAGCACGTCGACAGCGTCGTCAATCCGCAGCTCGAAACGAAGGCGAAGCCGGTCGTCGCGTTCCTGAAGAAGTTCCAGTGGAAGCCGGGCGAGATCGACAGCGTGATGCTGGCGATCCAGAACGGTTCGAAGCCGGATGCGGCCGCCGACGCATGGATCGCAGCGCATGCGGACCGCGTGAATGCGTGGACTGAAGGCGCGCAGTAAGCCGCAATAAGCACACGACGGTTCGTCCCGCGAATCGTCACGACGACACGCCGGGAATGGCTAGCAGGAATCCGAAACAATCGCGAATCGTCACGACGACACGCCGGGAATGGCTAGCAGGAATCCGAAACAATCGTGAATCCATGCGTCCATATCCCGGCTTTCTTTTGCTGATTCTGCAAAAAACCCCGCAAGTTGTTACACTACGGCGCTCGTGCGGAGTCATCTGCTTTGCATCGAACCAGCGTAAACGCTAAAGCGCCAACACTGATCGAGAGGAGGAATTGGATGAGTCAAGCAGGACTGCGTGCGAATCGCACCAGCGATGTCGAGACAACCATCTCACATGATTCGACGGGCCACACGCTGCAGCGTGGCCTGACATGGAAAGACGCATTCTGGGTGACGAGCGGCGTGCCGGCTGGCGTGCTGTTCACGATCGGCGGCGTATGCACGACGATCGGCCAGCCCGCGTGGGCGATCTGGATCGCCGCGATCACGATGGGGCTGATTCAAAGCGCGACTTATGCGGAAATTTCGGGGCTATTTCCTCATAAATCGGGCGGCGCGTCGGTGTACGGCGCGATCGGTTGGGTCCGTTACAGCAAGCTGATTGCCCCGGTTTCAGTGTGGTGCAACTGGCTCGCGTGGTCGCCGATGCTCGCGCTTGGCTGCGGCCTCGCGGCGAGCTACGCGCTCACGAGTCTCTTTCCCGCCGACGCGGCGGTGCTGCACTGGCAGCTCAAGGTCGCCGATCTCGGTTTCATCAAGCCCGGCCTCTCCCTGCGAATCAACGCGACGTTCATCATCGCGACGATTCTTCTCCTCATCACGTTCAAGCTCCAGCACAGCGGCGCATCGAAGGCGGCGCGCACGCAGCGCATCCTCGGCATCGCGTCGCTCACGCCGCTGTTGATCGTCGGCATCGTGCCGTTCGTCACCGGCGACGTGCCGATGTCGCATCTGCTCCCGCTGCTGCCGCTCGGTCACGACGCGAACGGCAACGTCACGGCCGCGACGTTCGGCACGTGGAACGGGCAGGGCGTCACGATGGCGCTCGGCGCGATGTTCATGGCCGGCTGGGCGTCGTATGGGTTCGAGACGGCCGTCTGCTATACGCGCGAGTTCCGCGATCCGCGCCGCGACACCGCGAAGGCGATCTTCTGGTCGGGCGCACTGTGCCTGGTCGTGATGACGCTGGTGCCGATGGCGTTCCAGGGCGCGCTCGGCACGCAGGCGCTGCTCGATCCGGCGATCGGCGACGGCACCGGCGTCGCGGCGGCGATGGCGAAGATCGTCGGCGGCGGCGCGTGGGTCGCGAATGCGGTCGTCGTGATGCTGATGCTGTCGATCCTGCTGATCGTGATGACGTCGATGATGGGCTCGTCGCGCACGCTGTATCAGGCATCGGTCGACGGCTGGCTGCCGAAGTACCTGTCGCACGTGAACGAGCACGGGTCGCCCACGCGCGCGATGTGGACCGATCTCGGCTTCAATCTCGTGCTGCTGATGATGTCCGACTACATGACGGTGCTGTCGATCTCGAACGTCTGCTACATGTTGTTCGTGTTCCTGAATCTGCAGTCGGGCTGGATTCACCGGATGGATCGCGGCAACTGGGAGCGGCCGTTCCGCTGCCCGACCTGGCTGCTCGTCGGCGGCGCGATCTGCGGCTATGCGAATCTCGTCTACGTCGGCGCCGGTGCGAACCTGCAGGGCGACGGGACGCTGCGCAATGGGCTGATCGCGATGCTGCTGATCGTGCCGGTGTTCCTGTATCGCCACTACTGGCAGGATCGCGGCCGCTTCCCCACCCAGATGCAGCGCGACATGGAGCTCGAAGTGCCGCAGCGTGCGACGTGGCTGAACCTGATGCCGTATGCGTCGCTGGTCGGCGCGGCGCTCGCGATCGGGTTGTCGTATTACTTCGCCTGGGTGAAATGAGTCACCGCGCGCGACACGCGTCGCGCGCTTCACCGAAGTGCACGTGACAAAAAAAATCGACCGGCTTTTGCCGGTCGATTTTTTTGCGCGCAGCCCGCGTCCGAGCGGGACCGTCGGCGCGCGCTTACGGAAACACCACCGTCCGGTCGCCGTTCAGGAACACGCGCCGCTCGATGAACGCCTTCACCGCGCGCGCGAGCGTGAGGGATTCGACGTCGCGGCCCACCGCCAGCAACTGCTCCGGCCGCAGCGCATGATCGACGCGCTCGACGACCTGCTCGATGATCGGGCCTTCGTCGAGATCGTCGGTCACGAAGTGCGCGGTGGCGCCGATCAGCTTCACGCCGCGCGCATGCGCCTGGTGATACGGCTTCGCTCCCTTGAAGCCGGGCAGGAACGAGTGATGGATGTTGATCGCGCGATTCGCGAGCTTCGCGCTGGTCTCCTGCGACAGCACCTGCATGTAGCGCGCGAGGATCACGAGTTCCGCGCCGCTCGATTCGAAGAAGTCGAGCCACTGCGCTTCCTGCTGCGCCTTCGTATCTGCCGTGATCGGGAAATGGCGGAACGGCAGCCCGTGCTGCGCGGCGAGCGGCTCGAAGTCGGGATGGTTCGACACGATGCCGACGATGTCCATCTTCAGCTCGCCCATCCGCCAGCGGAACAGCAGATCCGCGAGGCAGTGCTCGAGCTTCGACACCATGATCAGCACCTTGGGCCGCGCGTTGACGTCGTGAATCGCCCATTGCGTGTCGCCGCCGTCACCGGCGAGCGCGGCCGCGATCGGCCCGAACTCGTGGCGCAGCGCGTCGATCTGCAGCGTCTCGTCGGTCGGATGAAACACGCAGCGCACGAAGAAGTGGTTGCTGAGATCGTCGTCGAACACGTTCAGCGCGTCGACATAGCAGCGATGGCGCTCGAGAAAGCCGACGACGGCAGCGACCTGGCCGGCCGCGCTCGGGCACGACAGCGTCAGGACGAATTGATCGGGGCGTGAGTCGGCGGTCATGGGATTCCTCGGATGTCATGGGGCGCGAAGCCGCGGCGCAGCGCGGCTTCGCGCCGCGTGTCGCGGTAGCGGGAGGCTCAAGTAAATCAGGACGATTACGCGGCGGATAGAACCATCCCGCCGTGTGGCTGGTATCGGTGCGCCAGCGCCGCCGCGCCCATGCGCGATGGCGCGCGGCGCGTCACGCCGTTGCGCACGCGTCGAGCAGCCAGCGCCGGAACACGTGGGTCGCGTCGGTTTCGGGCCGTTGCGGCGGCCGCACCAGGAAGTAGCCGCGCGACGTGACGACCGGCGCGTCGACGAGTTTCACCAGTTGCCCGGACGCGACCAGCTCGTCGACGAGCGGCGACCAGCCGAGCGCGACGCCTTCGCCGAGCAGCGCCGCGTGGATCACCAGCGCATAGCTGTTGAAGGTCACGCCGCGCGCGGCGGCTGGCGCGTCGAGGCCGTGCGCGTCGAACCAGCCGGCCCACGACAGCCAGCGCTCCGGGTGCGTCGGCTGCACGTGCAGCAGCGGCAGCGCGTGCAGATGTTCGGGCCGCGCGACGTGCGCGTGCGCCGCATGGAACGCCGGCGCGCAGACGGGCGTGACCGCTTCGGGAAACAGCCGCGCGGCCGTGCACGACGGCCAGTGGCCGTCGCCGAACAGGATCGCGATGTCCGCGTGATCGCGCTGCACGTCGTAATCCTGTGACGTGACGACGCGCACGTCGACGTCCGGCATCACGCGTTTCAGCCCGGCCAGGCGCGGCATCAGCCAGTAGGTCGCGAAACCGACGTCGGTGACGATCGTCAGCGCGCCGTGCTCGCGGCGCGCGCGCAGCGTCGCGGTCGCGCCGCGCAGCGTCTCGAGGCTCGCGCGCACGGCTTCGTACAGGCACTGGCCGTCGTTCGTCAGCGTGACGCCGCGCGGGCTGCGCTCGAACAGCGGCACGCCCAGCTCCGCTTCCAGCTGGAACACCTGCTGGCTCACGGCCGGCTGCGTCGAGCCGAGCTCGCGCGCGGCGGCCGTGAAGCTCTGCAGACGCGCGGCCGATTCGAACGCGCGCAGCGCCTGCATCGACGGTAACGATTCGGATTTCGACATAAGCCTCTCTAATGGCCCCATAAGAGCCGGACGTCTTCCCGCGCGGATTCGGGCGGGAGATAGTGCATCGGACGGCTCGGCGCCGCGCCGCCTGTCGCGATTCTAGCCAGTCGCGGCCCGAGCGCGCGGCACTTCGTGCAGCCGCGTCCGTCATGCCGGCTGCGTCGCTGCAACAGCGTCGCGCCGTTCCGTTCGAACACCGATTTCCCCACGACCGCCGATGACGAACCCGACACCCAACATCCTGATCCTGATGGCCGACCAGCTCACGCCGTTCGCGTTGCCGGCCTACGGCAACCGCGTCGCGCGCACGCCGACGCTCGACCGGCTCGCCGCGCAAGGCGTGGTGTTCGACGCCGCGTACTGCGCGAGCCCGCTGTGCGCGCCGTCGCGCTTCTCGCTGCTGACCGGCAAGCTGCCGTCGCGTATCGGCGCCTACGATAACGCCGCCGAATTGCCCGCGCAAACGCTGACCTTCGCGCACTACCTGCGGGCGGGCGGTTACCGGACGATGCTGTCCGGGAAAATGCACTTCTGCGGCCCCGACCAGTTGCACGGCTTCGAGGAGCGGCTCACGACCGACATCTATCCGGCCGACTTCGGCTGGGTGCCCGACTGGGACCACCCGACCGAGCGGCCGAGCTGGTATCACAACATGAGCTCGGTGCTCGACGCCGGGCCGTGCGTGCGCACCAATCAGCTCGACTTCGACGACGAAGTGACGTTCGCGGCCCGCCAGAAGCTGTTCGACGTCGCGCGCGAGCGTGCGGCCGGCCACGACGCACGGCCGTTCTGCATGGTCGTGTCGTTGACGCATCCGCACGATCCGTATGCGATCACGCGCGAATACTGGGACCTGTACCGCGACGACGAGATCGACATGCCGGCGGTGCGGCTCGACGCCCAGCAGAGCGATCCGCATTCGCAGCGGCTGCGCTTCGTCTGCGAGAACGACCGTACGCCGCCGACCGACGCGCAGATCCGCGCCGCCCGCCGCGCATACTACGGCGCGACCTCGTACGTCGACGCGCAGTTCGCCAGCGTGCTCGCCGCGCTCGAGCAATGCGGCTTCGCCGACGACACGATCGTGATCGTCACGTCCGACCACGGCGACATGCTCGGCGAGCGCGGGCTCTGGTACAAGATGACGTTCTTCGAAGGCGGCTGCCGCGTGCCGCTGATCGTGCATGCGCCGCAGCGCTTCGACGCGGCGCGCGTGCGCACGCCGGTGTCGCACCTCGACCTGCTGCCGACGCTGGTGGACCTCGCCGGTGTGACGCCGGCCGGCGGCTGGCCGGACCCGGTCGACGGCGCGAGCCTCGTGCCGCAGCTGCGCGGCGCGCCGGCGCACGACGTCGCGCTCGGCGAATATCTCGCCGAAGGCGCGGTCGCGCCGATCGTGATGATTCGCCGCGGCGACTGGAAGTACGTGCACTGCGCGGCCGATCCCGACCAGCTGTACAACCTCGCCGACGATCCGCACGAGCGCATGAACCTGGCCGGCCTGCCCGAAGCGGCGGAGGTGCTCGCCGCGTTGCGCGCGGAGGCCGCGCGGCGCTGGAACCTGACGGAGCTCGACGCGCAGGTGCGTGCGAGCCAGCGGCGCCGGCGCTTCCATTACGCGGCGACCACGCAGGGCCGCATCCACGCATGGGACTGGCAGCCGTTCACCGACACGAGCCAGCGCTACATGCGCAATCACATCGAACTCGACACGCTCGAAGCGATGGCGCGCTTCCCGCGCGTCGGCCGCTGAACGCATACATCGCGCACACCGACGAACGACGGAGGAACCGACTCATGAAACGGCAATGCAATGCAGCAATCCGCAGACTCGGCACGGCGCTCGCCGCAGCCGCCTGCGTCGCGGCGACGGCGCTGCAGCCCGCGCACGCCGCCGACGCGCAGACGTGTCGCGACGTGAAGATGGCGGCGCCCGGCTGGACCGACATCGACGCGACCAACGCGATGGCCGGCGTGGTGCTGAAGGCGCTCGGCTACCGCCAGGACGTGGCGAACCTGTCGGTGCCGATCACGTACCAGGGGCTGAAGAAAGGGCAGGTCGACGTGTTCCTCGGCAACTGGATGCCCGCACAGGCGCCGCTCGTGAAGCCGTTCGTCGACGAGAAGGCGATCGACGTGCTGCACGCGAACCTGAGCGGTGCGAAATTCACGCTCGCGGTGCCCGACTACGTGGCGGCGGCCGGCGTGCACACGTTCGCCGATCTCGCGGCCCACGCGGACCAGTTCGGCGGCAAGATCTACGGGATCGAGCCGGGCGCGCCCGCGAACCAGAACATCAAGCGGATGCTGGCCGATCATGCGCTGGGCGCGGCGAACTGGTCGCTGGTCGAATCGAGCGAGACGGGGATGCTCACGCAGGTCGAGCGCGCGGTGCGCGACAAGCGCTGGATCGTGTTCCTCGCGTGGGAGCCGCACCTGATGAACACCAAGTTCCATCTGACCTACCTGTCGGGCGGCGACGCGTACTTCGGGCCGAACTACGGCGGCGCGACCGTCAACACCGTGACGCGCGCGGGCTTTGCCGGCCAGTGCGCGAACCTCGCGCGGCTGTTCCGGCAGATGACGTTCTCCGTCGACGTCGAGAACCGCATGATCGCCGACATGCTCGACCACAAGACGCCCCCCGCCGTCGCGGCGCAGCACGTGCTGAAAGCTGACCCGTCGCTGGTCGAGCGCTGGCTCGACGGCGTGACGACGGCGGCCGGCGCGCCCGCGCTGCCGGCCGTGCGCGCGGCGCTCGACGCGCGCTGACGGCCTCTCGGGCGGCCGGTTTTCGGCCGCGCCGCCCGTCTCCGTGTTTTCCCGAACGGTCGCAACGAGACTATTTGTTGTCGCCTTCAGACGGGTGAGCCGAAATATGGGTTTGTACTTTTTGCCAATGGCTGCGTTATTGCGGAATACGTAATAGCGAAGCCAGAGGAGTACCGAATTCGAATCAGCCAGCGCAATGCGGCGCGCGCCAGCCAAGATTCCTTCCATCGAACGGTTCAGGGGGTAGTCGACAATGAAGCAAACGAAAGTTGCCGTAGCCGCCGCGCTCGCGTGCGCGGCCTGCATTCCCACCATCGGCCACGCGCAGAGCAGCGTGACGCTGTACGGGATTCTCGACGCCGGCATCACGTACGTGAACAACACGGGCGGCTCGCACGTGGTGAAGTTCGACGACGGCGTCTCGTACGGGAACCGCTTCGGCCTGAAAGGCACGGAAGATCTCGGCGGCGGCCTGAAGGCGGTGTTCGCGCTCGAGAGCGGTTTCCACCTCGGCAACGGGCAGCTCGGCTTCGGCGGCGCCGAATTCGGCAGGCAGGCTTATGTCGGGCTGCAGAACGACTGGGGCACGCTGTCGTTCGGCAACCAGCTCGACATCACGAACGAACTCGTATCGATCTACAACATCTCGGCGTGGGGCAGCGGCTATGCGATCCACCAGGGCGACTTCGACCGGTTCAACGGCGACCGCCTGCCGAATTCGGTGAAGTTCCTGTCGAACGACCTGAGTGGCTTCAAGTTCGGCGCGATGTACTCGTTCGGCAACGTCGCCGGCAACTTCCATCGCAACAGCGCGTGGAGCGCGGGCGCGAGCTTCACGAAGGGCGACTTCTCGATCGGCGCCGCGTACACGCGCCTGAACAACCCGAACGGCATCTATGCGTTCGACCCGTACGCGATGATCGGCACGCATACGTTCCTCGGGCAGCAAACGGTCACCGTCGATCCGGCCACCGGAGCACGCACCGACCTGTTCGCGAACACGGCGATGGACGTCGACAGCCAGGGCACGTTCGGCATCGGCACGAGCTACACGATCGGCAAGCTGTCGCTCGACGCGAACTTCTCGTACACGACGATCAAGGGCTTCGGCCAGTCGTCGCACATGCAGGTCTACGAAGGCGGCGGCTTGTACCAGTTCACGCCGGCGCTCAGCTTCATCGCCGGCTACCAGCACACGCGCTTCGAGGGCCACCACTGGAACCAGGGCACGGCCGGCCTGCACTACCTGCTGTCGAAGCGCACCGACGTGTACATCTCCGGCGATTACCTGCGCGCGTCGCAGGGCGTCGACGCGGTGATCGGCTACAGCTTCACGCCGTCGACCACGCAGACGCAGGCCGACGTGCGGATCGGGATGCGGCATTCGTTCTGAGCCCGGCAGGGTAGTTCATTCGACGTCTTCAGCGAGGTCTCTCTTTCGCGCGAACTGCGGTTCGCGCTTTTTTTTTGTTGCGATTTTTTTTGCGATAGGGCGCCGGGTGCGACATGCGCGTGCCGAGCGCGGTCGCGGCACTTGACGATATCATCGCGGTTCGACACGCGCCGTGTCGCGCCGATCGCCTGCCGGCGACACGACGATATCCCGTCGATATCCCGCCGATGACCCGCCGATGACCCGATGACCGCCCCGTTACCCGAATCCGCTCCGCCGTCGCCGCTACCCGCGAATCTGTTCCGTCATGCGCCGTTCCAGCGTTTCTGGGGGACGCGCGTGACGTCGTCCCTAGCGTTCCAGATCCTGTCGGTCGCGATCGGCTGGTACGTTTATACGCTCACGCACAGCGCATTCGCGCTCGGCCTCGTCGGGCTTGCGCAGTTCGTGCCGATGTTCGCGCTGACGCTCGTCGTCGGGCAGGTGGCCGACCGCTACGACCGGCGGCGCATCGCGACGATCTGTCAGAGCGTCGAGGCGCTGGCTGCCGGCGTGTTCCTGCTCGGCGCGGCCCGCGGCTGGCTGACGGCGCCGGGCGTCTACGCGCTCGCGGCGCTCGTCGGCACCGCCCGCGCGTTCGAATCGCCGTCGGTGTCGTCGCTGCTGCCGGCCGTCGTGCCGCGCGGCGACCTGCCGCGCGCGACCGCGCTGTCCACCTCGGCCAACCAGGCCGCGCAGATTCTCGGGCCGGCGTTCGGCGGGCTGCTGTACGGCGTCGGCGCACCGGCCGCGTTCGGCACGAGCGCCGTGGCGTTCGCGATTGCCGCGGTGCTCAGCGGCACGATCCCGCTGCGCAGCGCGCCGCCCGCGCGCGAGCCGGTCACGCTGCGTTCGGTGTTCTCGGGCATCGCGTTCATCCGGCGCGAGCCGGCGATCCTCGGCGCGCTGTCGCTCGACCTGTTCGCCGTGCTGTTCGGCGGCGCGACTGCGCTGTTGCCGATCTATGCGCGCGACATCCTGCAGGTCGGGCCGTGGGGGCTCGGCGCGCTGCGCGCGGCGCCGGCCGTCGGAGCGCTCGCGGGCACGCTGTGGCTTACGCGCTTTCCGCTCGACGTGCGGCCGGGCCGCGCGATGTTCGGCGGCGTGATCGCGTTCGGCATCGCGACGATCGTGTTCGGCCTGTCGCGGCATTTCGCGCTGTCGCTCGTCGCGCTCGCGGCATTGGGCGCGTCGGACGTGGTGAGCGTCGTCGTGCGTCTGTCGCTCGTGCAGCTGCGCACGCCGGACGACATGCTCGGGCGCGTGAGCGCGGTGAATTCGCTGTTCATCGGCACGTCGAACCAGCTCGGCGAATTCGAATCGGGCGTGACGGCCGCATGGTGGGGTGCGCCGGCGGCGATCGTCGTCGGCGGCACGGCGACGATCGCGGTCGCGCTCGCGTGGATGCGCCTGTTTCCTCAGCTGACCGGCATGAAGTCGCTCGAACGCGACCGGTGATGCGCGTCACGCATCGGGCGTCACGCACACCGCGGTGCCGTAGCAGATCACTTCGGTGACGCCCGAGCCGATCTCGGTCGAGTCGTAGCGCATCGCGACGATCGCGTTCGCGCCGAGCTTGCGCGCATCCGCGAGCATCTTCTCGAATGCCTGCTCGCGCGCCTTCTCGCACAGCGACGTATAGAGCGTGATGTTGCCGCCGAAGATGGTCTGCAGCGCCGCGCCGAACGAGCCGACGATCGAGCGCGAACGCACGATGATGCCCTGCGCGACGCCGAGCGAGCGGACGGTCGTGTGGCCCGGCAGATCGAAGGCGGTCGTGACGCGTGCGGGCGTGAGCGTATCGGCGGAGCGGGAAAGGTCGGTCATGGCGGCGCACCGTATCGCGGAAGTGGATGGACGACGATTCTATCCGGAATGACGGGCCTGCCCGGCGCGGGCCGCGTGCGCATGCCGTGCGCGCACTGGCTGCGCGATCGCTAGCGTTCGCCTTCTGCCTCGTTCATTCGCCGCGTCGATCGCGCATCCGCGTGAAGGCGTCGCGCAACTCCACACAGAATGCATCGCCGAGCATCGACAGCGGCTGCGACGCGGACGTCACCAGATAGAAGTGATCGGGCACGGCCGGCTCGAACGGCTTCACGGCCACGCGATGCCCGGCAAAGGCCGCCGTCACCGGATCGATCAGCGCGACGCCGGCGCCGTTCGCGACGAAGGCGACGATCGTCTGCGACAGCTGCGCCTCGATCGACAGCACGCGCGACACGCCGGCCTCGACGAACAAGCGGTCGATCGCGCTGCGCGCGTCGAAGCTCGGCGGAAACGAGATGAACGACTCGCCGCTCAGATCGGCCGGCCGCACCACGCGCTTGCGCGCGAGCCGGTGCCCGCGCGGCACGATGCAGCACATCGCGCCTTCCGCGAGACGCTCGGTGCGCACCGCCGGATGCGGGACCGGCTCCGCGATCAAGCCGACGTCGCACTGGCCCGACGCGACCTTGTCGACCACGGTGGACGCGCTGTGCGCGAGCAGCGTGATGTCGACGCCCGGATGCGCGTGCGAGAAACGCGTGACGAGTTCCGGCAGCAGGTCGAGCGCGACGGCCGGCGAGCCGGCCACGCGCAGCGTGCCGCGCCGCATCGCGCGGATCTGCTCGGCGGCCTGCGCGACGCGATCGAGCCCGACGAACGCGCGCTCGACCTCCTCGTACAGCACGCGCGCCTGCGCGGTAGGCGTGAAGCGTCCCTGCTGGCGCTCGAACAGCACGAAGCCGACGCGATCCTCGAGATCGGCGATCAGCCGGCTCACGGCCGGCTGCGAGATATGCAGATCGCGCGCCGCGCGCGTGACGGTATGGCGTTGCATCACCGCGCGGAACGCTTCGATCTGCCGGATTCTCAGGGATGGCGTGGTCATAACACTGGATTATGGGTCGTTGATCAAGCTGTATTGGACAGCCTATTTTGCCTGCCCGAACATCGGTTCATCAACGATATATACGCAAGGAACCGCGCCGACATGGCCCATAACACGCATCGACCGACCGGCTCGCCGCGGAGCCGCACATGAGCACGCGCGGCTTCGACGTCGTCGTCGCTGGCGGCGGCCTCGTCGGCATGGCGCTCGCGTGGGGCATCGCACGCGCCGGCAAGCGCGTCGCCGTGTGCGACGGCGACGACATCGCGTTTCGCGCGGCCCGCGGCAACTTCGGGCTCGTCTGGGTGCAGGGCAAGGGCGGGCGCTGCCTGCCGTATGCGCGCTGGTCGCGCGAATCGTCGGAGCGCTGGCATGCCTTCGCGGCGCAGCTGCAGCGAGAAACCGGCGTGAACTGCGGTTTCGAACGCCCCGGCGGCATCGAACTGTTCGAGCACGCCGACGAGCTCGCGAGCGCGACCGCGCTGCTCGAGTCGCTGCATCGGCAGGACGCGGCGCTGTCGTACGAAGTGCTCGATGCGGCCGCGCTGCGCAGACGGATCCCCGCGGCGTCCGCTGCGCTCGCCGGCGCGCTGTGGTCGCCGAACGACGGCCATGCGAATCCGCTCTATACGCTGCGCGCGATGCTGCAGGCGTTCGTGCAAAGCGGCGGCGTCTATCTGCCGCGCAACCCGGTGAACGAGATCCGTCCGCGTGCCGGGCGCTTCGAGATCGACACGCGCGAAGGCCGTCTCGAAGCCGGGCGCATCGTGCTCGCGGCCGGACTCGACAATGCACGCCTCGCGCCGATGGTCGACATGCACGCGCCGATCGCGCCGCTGCGCGGCCAGATCATGGTCACCGAACGGCTCGCGCCGTTTCTCGACTATCCGACGCTGGTCGTGCGTCAGACGCCAGAAGGCTCGGTGCTGCTCGGCGATTCGGCGGAAGACGTCGGCTTCGACGACGGCCAGACACGTGCCGCGATGGTCGACATCGCACGCCGCGCACGCACCGCGTTTCCGGTGCTCGCGCATGCGCGCATCGTCCGCGCCTGGGGCGCGCTGCGCATCATGACGCCCGACGGGCTGCCCGTGTACGAAGCGTCGACTACGCATCCCGGCGCGTTCGTCGCGATCTGCCACAGCGGCGTGACGCTCGCGGCCGCGCATGCCGACCTCGTCGCGCCCTGGATCGCAGGCGACGCCGCACCGGCCGACCTGTCCGCCTTCAACACCGCGCGCTTCGCCGCGCCCCCGGAGCACCGGCATGTTTGAATCCATCGTTCCCGCCGCCGCGACGCGCGAGCGCGTGCGCATCCATTTCGACGGCACGCCGCACGACGTGCCCGCGCACTACAGCGTCGCCGCCGCGTTGCTCGCCGCGGGCGTGCTCGCGTGCCGCGCCAGCGCCGTCGGCGGCGCGCCGCGCGGCCCGTTCTGCATGATGGGCGTGTGCTTCGACTGTCTCGTCGACATCGACGGCGTGCCGAACGTGCAGGGCTGCATGACGCCCGTGCGCGACGGGATGCAGGTGCGTGCGATGCATGGCCGCGCGAGGCTCGCATGACGCGCAGCCAGTGCGATCTGCTGATCGTCGGCGCCGGGCCGGCCGGGATGGCCGCGGCCGCCGCCGCGTGCAAGGCGGGGCTGTCGGTCGTGGTCGCCGACGAAGGCGCGGCGGCCGGCGGCCAGATCTATCGCAACGTCGCGGCCGCGCCTGCCGAACTCGCGCGCTGGCTCGGCAGGGATTACGTCGCCGGCCGGCCGCTCGTCGACGCGTTGCATGCGAGCGGCGCGCGTTATCTGCCGCGCAGCACGGTATGGCAGGTGGCGTTGGAGCCGGAGCCGGTCGCGATGCTGACGCGAAGCGGTCCGTCGGGCGGCACGCTCGAAATCGGCGCGCGCGCGGTGCTGATCGCGGCCGGCGCGCAGGAGCGGCCGTGGCCGATACCGGGCTGGACGCTGCCGGGCGTGATGGGCGTCGGCGCCGCGCAGTCGTTGCTGAAATCGTCGGGGCTCGCGCCGTCGGCCGACACCGTGCTCGCCGGCAGCGGCCCGCTGCTGTGGCTGTTCGCGGCGCAATTGCTGAACGCGGGCAGGCGCGTGCGCGCGCTGGTCGACACGACGCCGCGCGATGCGTGGCGCCGTGCGCTTCCGCACGCGCTGCCGGCGCTGCGCGGCGCCGACTATCTGCTCAAGGGCTGGCGCATGCTGCGTGCGGTGCGCGATGCGGGCATCGCGGTTCATCGCGGCGCGACCGACGTGCGGATCGACGGCGACGGCCGCGCGCAAGCCATCCACTTTCGCGACGCGCACGGCATCGCGCATTCGCTCGACACGTCGCTCGTGCTGTTGCACCAGGGCGTGATTCCGTCGACGCAGCTCGCGCGCGCGCTCGGCTGCGCGCATGAATGGGACGGACGCGCGGCATGCTGGCGGCCGCAATGCGACGCGCGCGGCCGCAGCAGCGTCGCGCCGGTCTGGATTGCCGGCGACGGCGCCGGCATCGGCGGCGCGCAGGCCGCGGCACTGGCGGGCGAAGTCGCTGCGCTCGACGTTGCTGCCGCGCTCGGCGTGCTCGATCGGCACGCGCAGGCCGAACGCGAGCGCCCGTTGCTGCGTGCGCGGCGCCGTCATCTCGCCGTGCGTCCTCTGCTCGATGCGCTCTATACGCCGCCCGCCATGCTGCGCCGCCCCGACGGCGACACCATCGTATGCCGCTGCGAGGAGATCACGGCCGCCGAAATACGCGGCCTCGCGGCGCTCGGCTGTCCGGGGCCGAACCAGATGAAGGCGTTCACGCGCTGTGGAATGGGGCCGTGCCAGGGGCGCTGGTGCAGCACGACGGTCGGCGAACTGATCGCCGACGTGCAGCGGCGCGACGTCGGCGACGTGGGCCACTACCGGATCCGCGCGCCGATCAAGCCCGTGACCGTCGGCGAGATGGCCGACGCGCTCGAACTGTCGAACGATTTCCGGCGCGGCGAATTCCCGAGCTGACGCACGGCCCGCGCATGCCCCAGCTTGCCCACCCGAACGGAGCCTGACCATGAAGAACAAGACCCGCATCACGATCCTGCTTTCCGCCGCCACGATGGCTTTCGCGACGCTGGCGTCGGCGAAGGAGTGGACGACGATCCGCATCGGCGTGGACCCGACCTATCCGCCGTTCGAATCGACCGCGACCGACGGCAGCGTGCAGGGCTTCGACGTCGACCTCGGCAATGCGCTGTGCGCGAAGCTGAACGCGAAATGCGTGTGGGTGTCGAGCAGCTTCGACGGACTGATTCCGGGCCTGCAGGCGCGCAAGTTCGACGTGATCCTGTCGTCGATGGCCGCGACCGAACAGCGCCGCCAGCAGATCGACTTCACCGACCGCCTGTACCGCAACCAGACGCGCCTGATCGCCCGCACGGGCGCCGGGCTGCTGCCCGACGCGGCGAAGCTCGCCGGCAAGCGCATCGCGGTCGAACAGGGGACGATCCAGGAGACCTATGCGCGCGAGAAATGGGCGCCGGCGAAGGTCGAGGTCGTGCCGTACCCGAGCTACGACCAGGCGTATGCGGACCTCGTGACGGGGCGCATCGACGGCGTGCTGATGGATGCGGTGCAGGGCCAGTTCGGCTTCCTGGCGACGCCGCGCGGCAAGGGCTTCTCGTTCGCGGGCGGCGTCGTGTTCGATCCGCGGATCATGGGCAACGGCGACGCGATCGGCGTGCGCAAGGCCGATACCGACCTGCGCGACGCGCTGAATCGCGCGATCGCGCAGATTCGCAGCGACGGCACGTATCGCAAGATCGAGTCGAAGTACTTCGACTTCGACATGTACGGGAATTGACGGCCGTCGCCGCGGCGCGCGGCAACGCATCGGTTCGCGGCGCGCCCCGCACCGCTCAGCGCTTCGGCGCGAGGCCGCCGCGGTCGCTGCGCGGGCTCACGCCGAAGCGCGTGCGGTACGTGCGCGAGAAATGCGACGGCGATTCGAACCCGCACGCGACGCACACCGACGTGATGCTCATGTCGGTCTGCTGCAGCAGCTCGCGGGCGCGATCGAGCCGCAGGTTCAGATAGAAGCGCGTCGGCGTGTCGTTCAGCGTCGCGCTGAACAGCCGTTCGAGCTGGCGTCGCGTGATCGATACCTCCTGCGCGAGCGCGTCGGAGCCGAGCGGCGTCTCCATGTGCCGCTGCATCGAATCGATCACCTGGATCAGCTTGCGGTTGTGCACGCCGTAGCGCGCGGCGATCTCGAGGCGCTGGCTGTCCGAGCGCGGCCGGATGCGGCTCACGACGAACTGCTCGGAGATCGCCGCGGCGAGATCGGCGCCGTGCCGCCGGCCGATCAGGTCGAGCATCATGTCGATCGACGCGGTGCCGCCCGCGCAGGTGATGCGCCGCTCGTCGATCTCGAACAGCTCCTGCGTCGCGTTCAGGCGCGGGTAACGCTCGCGGAACGCGGCGAGCGCCTCCCAGTGCAGCGTCAGCGTTTGCGACGCGTCGAACAGCCCGGCTTCCGCGAGCACGAAGCTGCCGGTATCGATGCCGCCGAGCGTCGCGCCGTGCCGGTGCTGGCGGCGCAGCCAGTCGGCGAGCGCGCGGTCGTAGCAGGCGAGCGGATCGAAGCCGGCGACGACGAACACCGTGTCGACCTGCCCGACGTCCGCATAGGCGGCCTCGGCCGCCACCGGGATGCCGTTGCTCGCGGCGACGGGTGCGCCGTCCGCGCTGATCACGTGCCAGCGGTACAGCTCGTTGCGGAACCGGTTAGCGACCCGCAGCGGTTCGACCGCGGACATGAAGCCGAGCGCGGAGAAGCCGGGCAGCAACAGGAAGTGGAAATCCTCGGGCATCGCGGGGGCGCGTCGAATCGGATGAAGGCCGGGCGGCGAGCGGGGCGCAGTGCGCGCCGGACGCTCGACACTGGATTATCGCGGGTTTGCGCGGCGCTCCGCGTATTTTCGTGCGACGGCCGCTGCAGCCGCTCGACCGAGAAGCGGGCGACGAGATCGAAGTTCAGCGGGATCAGGCGGTACAGCGAATACTTCGACTGGCCCGCGAAACGCTCGGCGTGCGGTCGCCGACGGCAGCTCGCCGAATTGCGTGTTGTAGACGGTCGCGAAATTTCCGAGGCGGATGAGGCCCCGGCGCGCGGCGGCAGCGCTGACCGGCGTCTCGGCGTGGCGCGTGCCGCCGGTCTAACCGCCGCAGCCTCATCATGTTCAGATCTGCTGCTGACCGCCGTCGACGAACAGCTCGATGCCGTTCACGAAGCTCGCATCGTCCGACGCGAGGAACAGCGCAGCGCCCGCGATTTCCTCGGGTTCGCCGAGGCGCCCCATCGGAATCAGCGAAGCCAGATAGTCGGCGAGCCCCTGACGCTGCGCGGCGTCCTGGCCGGCGAGGTCGAGCAGGCCCGGCGTACGCGTCGCACCGGGGCTGATCGTGTTCACGCGGATGCCGCGCTCCTTGAGGTCGAGAATCCAGTTGCGTGCGAACGAGCGTACCGCGGCCTTCGACGCCGCATACACGCTGAACGCCGCGGTGCCGGCGCTGGCTGCCGTCGAGCCGGTGAGGATCACCGACGCGCGGTCGGCCAGCAGCGGCAGCGCCTTTTGCACCGTGAACAGCACGCCTTTCACGTTGCGATCGAACGTGTCGTCGAAGTGCTCTTCGGTGATGCTGCCGAACGGCAGCATCGAGCCGCCGCCCGCGTTCGCGAACAGCACGTCGAGGCGGCCGCGTTCTTCGCCGATCTGCGCGTACAGCGCGTCGAGTTCGTCGAGCTTCGTCGAGTCGATCCGCACGCCGGTCGCGCTGCCGCCGTTGTCGCGGATCGAGCCGACCGCGGCGTCGAGTTCGGCCTGACGGCGGCCGGTCACGTAGACGTGCGCGCCTTCCGCGGCGAAGCGCTGGGCGGTCGCGAGGCCGATCCCGCTGGTACCGCCGGTGACGAGTGCGATCTTGTTGTCGAGCTTGCGTGCCATGGTGCTTCTCCTTTCGATATCTGGATGAGGGGGTTCGTGTTACGTGCTGCGATGTAAGGAGAATATCGACGCACCCAGGCTTTCGAAATAGAATTGATTGCAAGCCAACGTTGCATAAATGAAAAGATGAGGGGAAATGGCCAGATTGCCTGACTTCGAGGGGCTCGCGATGTTCGCGAAGGTCGCCGAGGAGGGCTCGTTCGCGGCGGCGGCCCGCTCGATGGGCGTGTCGGTGGCGACCGTGTCGCGCGGCGTCGCGCGCCTGGAAGACCGGCTCGGCGGGCGGCTCTTCAACCGCACGTCGCGGCAGCTCGCGCTCACCGAGTTCGGCCGGACCTTGTGCGAAAAGGCGGGCGACATGTATCGCCACGCGGAAGAAGCGGAGAGCGCCGCGCGCGAGATGGCCGTGCAGCCGCGCGGGCTCGTGCGGCTCGCGGTGCCGATGTCGTTCGGGCTGCGTTGGGTCGCGCCGCTGTTGCCGGCGTTCTTTCGCGCCTATCCGGAAGTGTCGATCGACCTGCATCTGTCGGATGCGTCGGTCGATCTGATCGCCGACGGTTTCGATGCCGCGCTGCGGATCGCCGCGTTGCCCGATTCGTCGCTGGTCGCGCGGCGCCTGTGCGCGGTGACGCAATACGTGGTCGCGTCGCCGGCCTATCTGGCGCGCGAAGGCCGGCCGATGCATCCGCGCGATCTGGCCGCGCGCGCATGCCTGTCGTATGCGTACCGCGCGCACAGCGACGTGTGGCGCTTCACGAACGACGCTGGCGAAGAAGAGCCGATCCTGCCGAACGGGCCGCTGCGCGTCACGAATTCCGACGCGCTGCTGCCGACGCTGCTCGAAGGGCTCGCGATCGGCGAGCTGCCGGAGTTCATCGCCGGCGAATATCTGGCCGACGGCCGGCTCGAAGCGATCCTGACCGACTGGTCGCTCACCAAGGGCGGCCTGTACTTCATCACGCCTTCCGCGCGCGCCCGGCCGGCGAAGATCGCCGCGCTGTCCGACTTCTTCGCCGAACATCTGTCGGAGCCGAGCTGGCGGTGGCCGAGGTAGGCGAGCGGCGCGGCAACGCGCAGCGCGCCTCCGCGCCCCGTCGTACCAAGCGCAGCGGCTTTCGCTAGAATCGGTCGTCGTCGATGCAACCGTCATCCGATGTTGCATTGCAGCGGCGGCGTCCGCCCGGATGCCGCGCGCGCTCATCCCATGCCAGATTCTTTACCGGAGGCGAACGTGCCAGGATTACTTCCCGATGTCGACCGCGACGGGCTTCTCGAATATTCGGTGGTGTACACCGACCGGTCGATCAATCACATGTCGCAGCGCTTCCAGCACGTGATGCGCGACATTTCCGCTGCGTTGAAGCAGGTCTACCACGCGAAGGCCGTCGCCATCGTGCCGGGCAGCGGGACCTTCGGCATGGAGGCCGTCGCGCGGCAGTTCGCGACCAACCGCAAATGCCTCGTGATCCGCAACGGCTGGTTCAGCTTCCGCTGGTCGCAGATCTTCGAGATGGGCGGCATTCCGTCCGAAGCGATCGTGCTGAAGGCGCGTCCGGTCGAGCCGGGCCGGCAGGCCGCCTATGCGCCTGCGCCGCTCGACGAAGTGGTCGCCGCGATTCGCGAGCACAAGCCGGACCTCGTGTTCGCGCCGCACGTCGAGACCGCCTCCGGCATGATGCTGCCCGACGCGTATCTGCGCGCGGTGGCGGACGCCGTGCATGCGGTCGGCGGGATGTTCGTGCTCGATTGCATCGCGTCCGGCACGGTGTGGGTCGACATGGAGGCGACCGGCGTCGACGTGCTGATCAGCGCGCCGCAGAAAGGCTGGAGCGCCTCGCCCGGCTGCGGACTGGTGATGCTCGGCGCGCTGGCGCGCGAGCGGATCGACGCGACCACCAGCACCAGCTTCGCGTGCGATCTGCGCAAGTGGCTGCAGATCATGGAGGCGTACGAGAACGGCGGCTTCGCGTATCACGCGACGATGCCGACCGACAGCCTCGCGACGCTGCGCGACGTCATCGCCGAAACACAGGCGTACGGCTTCGACAAGGTGAAGGCCGAGCAGCTCGAGCTCGGCGCGCGGATTCGCGCGTTGCTCGCGCAGAAGGGGTTTCGCAGCGTGGCGGCCGAAGGCTTCGAGGCGCCGGGCGTGGTCGTCAGCTATACCGACGACGACGGGATCCGTTCCGGCAAGAAGTTTGCCGACGTGGGCGTGCAGATCGCGGCCGGCGTGCCGCTGCAATGCGACGAGCCGGCCGACTTCAAGACCTTCCGCATCGGCCTGTTCGGCCTCGACAAGCTGCATGACGTCGATGCGGCGGTGGCGCGCTTCGCCGCTGCGCTGGAGCGCATCGTATAAGCGCAACGGGCGGTGCGCAGCACCGGACGAGGGGCCGCCTCGGCCGCCCCTCGTCCGTGGTCGTTACGCCGCCGCGTTGCGATTCGCCTCGATCACCGTCAGCGCGGTCATGTTCACGATCCGCCGCACGGTCGCGCTCGACGTGAGGATGTTCACCGGCGCATTGACGCCGAGCAGGAACGGCCCGACCGCGACGTTGCTGCCCGCTTCGGTCTTGAGCAGGTTGTACGCGATGTTGCCGGCGTCGACGTTCGGGCACACGAGCAGGTTTGCCGCGCCCTTGAGCGGCGACATCGGCAGCAGCCGCAAGCGCAGCGACTCGTCGAGCGCGCAGTCGCCGTGCATCTCGCCGTCGGCCTGGATGTCCGGCGCCTGCGCGCGGATGATCTCCAGCGCGTTGCGCATCTTCGCGCCCGACGCCGCGCTCCCCGACCCGAAGTTCGAACGCGACAGCAGCGCGACCTTCGGCGTCAGGTTCAGCCATTCCATCTGGCGCGCCGCCGCGATCGTGAATTCGGCGATCTGCTCCGCATCGGGGTTGTCGTTGACGTGCGTATCGACGAGCGCGACGGTCCGCTGGTTCAGCAGCAGGATGTTCATCGCCGCGTAGGTCGACGCATCGGGCTTCCTGCCGATCACTTCGTCGACGAAGCGCAGGTGGTTGTGATATTCGCCGACGGTCCCGCAGATCATCCCGTCCGCATCGCCGAGCCGCACCATCATCGCGCCGATCAGCGTCAGGCGCCGGCGCATCTCGACGCGCGCCATCTCCTTCGAGATGCCGTCGCGGCAACGCAGTTCCCAATACGTCGTCCAGTACTGCGGGAAGCGCTCGTCGTATTCCGGATTGGTGACCTCGACGTCCTGGCCGAGCCGCAGGCGCAGCCCGAAGCGCTCGATGCGCGCGAGCAGCACCTCGGGGCGACCGACCAGGATCGGACGCGCGAGCTTCTCGTCGACGATCACCTGCACCGCGCGCAGCACGCGTTCGTCCTCGCCCTCGGTGAACACGATGCGCGCCTTGCCGCCGTCGCGCACCAGCTGGCGCGCGGCCGCGAACAGCGGCTTCATGAACGCGCCCGAGTGATAGACGAACTGCTGCAGCTGCTCGACGTACGCGTCGAGGTCGGCGAGCGGGCGCGTCGCGACGCCGCCTTCGATCGCGGCCTTCGCCACCGCCGGCGCGATACGGACGATCAGGCGCGGGTCGAACGGCTTCGGAATCAGGTATTGCGGGCCGAACGACACCTCGTCGCCGCCATAGGCCGCCGCGACGATGTCGCTCTGTTCTTCCTGCGCGAGACCGGCGATCGCGTGGACCGCGGCGATTTCCATTTCACGCGTGATCGTGGTCGCGCCCACGTCGAGCGCGCCGCGGAAGATGTACGGGAAGCACAGCACGTTGTTGACCTGGTTCGGGAAATCCGAGCGGCCGGTCGCGATCACGACGTCGTCGCGGGTCGCATGCGCGAGCTCCGGGAAGATCTCCGGCGTCGGATTCGCGAGCGCGAGGATCAGCGGGCGCGCGGCCATCGCGCTCAGCATCTCCGGCTTCAGCACGCCGCCGGCCGACAGGCCGAGGAAGATGTCGGCGCCGCCGATCACCTCGGCCAGCGTGCGCGCGTCGGTTTCCTGCGCGAAGCGCTCCTTGGCCGGGTCCATCAGCGTGGTGCGGCCGCGGTAGACGACGCCTTCGATGTCGGTCGCCCACACGTTTTCGATCGGCAGCCCGAGGTCGACGAGCAGGTCGAGGCAGGCGAGCGCGGCCGCGCCGGCGCCCGAGGTCACGACCTTCACGTCCGAGATCGACTTGCCGACCACCTTCAGCCCGTTGATGAACGCGGCCGCGACGGTGATCGCGGTGCCGTGCTGGTCGTCGTGGAACACGGGGATCTTCATGCGCTCGCGCAGCTTGCGCTCGACGGTGAAGCACTCGGGCGCCTTGATGTCCTCGAGGTTGATCCCGCCGAAGGTCGGCTCGAGGCCGGCGATGATGTCGACCAGCTTGTCCGGGTCGGTCTCGTTGATCTCGATGTCGAACACGTCGATCCCGGCGAACTTCTTGAACAGCACGGCCTTGCCTTCCATCACCGGCTTCGACGCGAGCGCGCCGATGTTGCCCAGACCCAGCACCGCCGTGCCGTTGGTGATCACGCCCACCAGATTGCCGCGGCTCGTGAAGCGATGCGCGTTCAGCGGTTCGGCGGCGATCGACTCGCAGACGCTCGCGACGCCCGGCGTGTAAGCCAGCGCCAGATCGCGCTGCGTCACGAGCGGCTTGCTGGCGACGACCGAGATCTTCCCCGGCGTCGGAAACTCGTGATAGTCGTACGCGGCTTGCTGCTGGGTCTCTGTCTGTTTCATGTTTTGGGTCCGGGCAGGTGCGTCAGGCCAGTCCCGACGCGATCGATGACGGCCATTCTAGGGATCGGCCATAAGGAGATGATTCTGTTTTAATATCGGGCCATCACTTTTTCCTGATGGTGCGGCGGTCCCAAGGTGACATTCGACGCAAACGACGTGGTCCGGCGCCTCGGTGCGCGGCTGAAGATGCGGCATCTGATGCTGTTGCTGCAGATCCAGCAGCACGGCTCGCTGACGCGCGTGGCGGAGCACATGGCCAGCAGCCAGCCGGCCGTGACCAACGCGCTGTCCGAGCTGGAGAGCATGTTCGGCACGCCGCTGTTCGAGCGCTCGTCGCGCGGGATGCGGCCGACCGCGCTCGGCGCGGTCGTGCTGGAGCGCGCGAAGGCGATGCTGAAGGACCTCGAGCATCTGGCCCGCGAAATGGAGGCGGTGGCGGCCGGCCATGCGGCCCACCTGCACATCGGCGTGATCCCGTTCATTTCGGGCCAGATGCTGTCCGCGGCGCTCAAGCGGCTGCAGGCGGGGATGGAGCGGCGTCTGACCGTGACGATCCACGAGGGCACCAGCGACCAGTTGCTGCTGCAGCTGAAGGATCACAGCGTCGATCTGGTGATCGGCCGCGCGTCGTCGGCGATCGATCTCGGGCAGGTGTCGTTCGAAGTGCTGTATCAGCAGCAGCCGCGGATGATCGCGAGCCGGCGTCTCGCCGCGAAGCTGGCCCGCATGCCGCTCGACTGGGAGAAGCTGCGCGCGCTCGACTGGATTCTCGGCGCGCCGCACACGCCGATGCGCGAGCAGGTGACCGACCTGTTCCTGTCGGCCGGCATCGCGCCGCCGGTGCCGATCGTCGAGAGCTACTCGTCGAAGCTGATCGGCGAAATGATCGCGTCGAGCGACGATGCGGTGTCGATCGTGCCGGCCGATATCGCCGAGGAAATGGTGCGCATCGCGGGCGTCGCGATCGTGCCTTACTCGCTGGTCTGGACGCTGCCGCCGATCGCGCTGTTCACGCGCGCGGCCGAACCGCATGCGCCGACGCGCGATCTGCTGGTCGACGCGCTGCGCGCCATCTGCCGCGAAACCTACGTCGACGTACGGCGCTGACGCGTCGCCGTTGCGGCGCCTCCGCGTCACCGTCCCGACGCCGCATCCGGACAACCGCCCGCCCGCCGCGATCGCCGTAAAACCCCCGCCGCACAAGCCGCTGCGCGCGCGTAGTGGTTTCCACTCATAGTCGCAAACAGTCAAGAACAGGTCGCCGGCGGTCGCCTTGCGGGCAATATGGCCCGTTACTTTTACTCCCACGATGCAGGCCGGGACGCACTTCCGCGAACCCGTCGGACATCGGTCCAACCGGGAGAGAAGACCATGAAGTCGACAAAGATCGCCGCGTTCGCCGCGGCCGTGCTGGCGACCGGCGCATGCGCGACTGCCGCGCAGGCCGAGACGGAGGCGGCGAGCTGCCGCAACGTCCGCTTCGCCGACATCGGCTGGACCGACATCACGTCCACCACGGCGCTCGCGTCGACGGTGTTCGAAGGGCTCGGCTACAAGCCCACGACGACGATCGCGTCGGTGCCGATCTCGTTCGCCGGCCTGAAGAGCAAGCAGCTCGACGTGTCGCTCGGCTACTGGTGGCCGGTGCAGCAGAAGCAGCTGCAGCCGTTCCTCGACAGCAAGTCGATCAACGTGGTCGAGCCGCCGAACCTGTCGGGCGCGAAGGCGACGCTCGCGGTGCCGAGCTACGAATACCAGGCCGGCCTGAAGACCTTCGACGACATCGCCAAGCATCGCGCGGAGCTCGACGGCAAGATCTACGGGATCGAGCCGGGCAGCAGCGCGAACGCGACGATCCAGAAGATGATCGACACGAACCAGTACGGCCTCGGCGGCTTCAAGCTGGTCGAGTCGAGCGAGGCCGGGATGCTGGTGACGGTCGAGCGCGCGATCCGCGAGAAGAAGTGGGTCGTGTTCCTCGGCTGGGAGCCGCATCCGATGAACATCCAGATCGGCATGAACTATCTGGCCGGCGGCGACGCGGCATTCGGCCCGAACTACGGCGAAGCGCGCGTGTACACGCTGACCGCCTCCGACTTCATCTCGCGCTGCCCGAACGCCGGCAAGCTGGTCGAGAACCTGCGCTTCACGACGCAGCTGGAGAACCAGCTGATGCAGTCGGTGATGAACAAGACCAAGCCGTCCGACGCGGCGAAGGCCTACCTGAAGAAGAACCCGCAGGTGCTCGATGCGTGGCTCGCCGGCGTCAAGACGTTCGACGGCAAGGACGGGCTGCCGGCGGTGAAGGCCTATCTCGGCCTGTGACACAGCGTCCGCTGCAAGAGCAAAACTGAACGACACGAACCGAATCAAGCGAGGGCAAGCGGCATGAACAATGAAGTTATCATCACCTGTGCGGTCACCGGTGCGGGCGATACGGTCGGCAAGCATCCGGCGATTCCGGTCACGCCGAAGCAGATCGCGGCGGCCGCGATCGAAGCGGCGAAGGCCGGCGCGACCGTCGCGCACTGCCACGTGCGCGATCCGCACACGGGCCGCGGCAGCCGCGACCCGAACCTGTACCGCGAGGTGGTCGACCGGATCCGCTCGGCCGACGTCGACGTGATCATCAACCTGACGGCCGGCATGGGCGGCGATCTGGAGATCGGCGCCGGCGAAGATCCGATGCGCTTCGGCCAGGGCACCGACCTCGTCGGCGGCCTCACGCGCCTCGTGCATGTGGAGGAGCTGCTGCCCGAGATCTGCACGCTCGACTGCGGCACGCTCAATTTCGGCGACGGCGACTACATCTACGTGTCGACGCCCGCGCAGCTGCGCGCCGGCGCGCGGCGCATCCAGGAGCTCGGCGTGAAGCCGGAGCTGGAGATCTTCGATACGGGCCATCTGTGGTTCGCGAAGCAGCTGCTAAAGGAAGGGCTGCTCGACGATCCGCCGCTGTTCCAGCTGTGCCTCGGCATCCCGTGGGGCGCGCCGGCCGACACCGGCACGATGAAGGCGATGGTCGACAACCTGCCGTCCGGCGCGCACTGGGCCGGCTTCGGCATCGGCCGCATGCAGATGCCGATGGTCGCGCAGGCGATGCTGCTCGGCGGCCACGTGCGGGTCGGCCTCGAAGACAACATCTGGCTCGATCGCGGCGTCCATGCGACCAACGGCACGCTGGTCGAGCGCGCGCGCGAAATCGTCGAACGCCTCGGCGGGCGCGTGCTGACGCCGGCCGAAGGGCGTCGCAAGCTCGGCCTGCCGGCGCGCGGCGAGCGCTCGCTCGAGCGCCGCCCGATCACCGAATTCGCCTGAGCGCCGGTTCAGCAGTTCAGCGATTCATTGCGGCGGCGCGCAGCTGCGCGCGCGCCGTCCGATTTTCCTCGCTTCGAAGGATGCATTGACATGGCAGTGAAGACCGACATCAGGACGTTCGCCGCGATCGGCACCGGCGTGATCGGCAGCGGATGGATTTGCCGTGCGCTCGCGCACGGTCTCGACGTGGTCGTGTGGGACCCGGCGCCGGGCGCGCCGGAGCGGCTGCGCGCGAGCGTCGCGAACGCATGGCCCGCGCTGGAGCGCGTCGGCCTCGCGCCGGGCGCGGCCCCGGCGCGGCTGCGTTTCGCAGCGACGATCGCGGAGTGCGTCGCCGACGCGGACTTCATCCAGGAAAGCGCGCCCGAGCGCGAAGCGCTGAAGCTCGAGCTGCACGAGCAGATCAGCCGCGCGGCGAAGCCGGACGCGATCATCGCGTCGTCGACGTCCGGGCTGCTGCCGAGCGACTTCTATGTGCGGGCCACCCATCCGGAGCGCTGCGTGGTCGGCCATCCGTTCAATCCGGTCTATCTGCTGCCGCTCGTCGAGGTGCTCGGCGGCGAGCGCACGTCGCCGGAGGCCGTCGAAGCGGCGATGACGATCTATCGCACGCTCGGCATGCGGCCGCTGCACGTGCGCAAGGAGGTGCCGGGCTTCATCGCGGACCGGCTGCTCGAGGCGTTGTGGCGCGAGGCGTTGCATCTCGTCGACGAAGGCGTCGCGACGACCGGCGAGATCGACGACGCGATCCGCTTCGGCGCGGGCATCCGCTGGTCGTTCATGGGCACGTTCCTGACCTACACGTTGGCGGGCGGCGACGCGGGCATGCGACACTTCATGCAGCAGTTCGGCCCCGCGCTCGAACTGCCGTGGACGAAGCTGGTCGCGCCGCAGCTGACCGATGCGCTGATCGACCGCGTCGTCGACGGCACCCGCGAACAGCAGGGCACGCGCAGCATCAAGGAGCTCGAGCGCTATCGCGACGAGTGCATCACCGAGGTGCTCGACGCGATCGCGACGGTGAAGGCGCGGTATGGGATGCGATTCGAGGATTGAACCAACATGACCGGCGATACTCCGCTGACGATTTACCACGACGTCGTGCGGCCCGAGTGGGTCGACTACAACGGCCATCTGCGCGATGCGTTCTATCTGCTGATCTTCAGCTTCGCGACCGACGCGCTGCTGGACCGGATCGGCCTCGACGACGCCGCGCGTCGCGAGCGCGGCCGCTCGGTCTACACGCTCGAAGCGCACGTCAACTATCTGCAGGAAATCAAGGAGGGTGCGCGCGTGCGCGTCGACGTGCGCGTGCTCGCGCACGATGCGAAGCGGCTGCATCTGTATCTCGAACTGTTCGCCGACGGGTACGACGCCGCGGTGGCGGCGAGCGAGCAGATGCTGCTGCACGTCGCGACGCGCGGCGGCGCGAAATCGGCGCCGTTCGACGACGACGTGGCCGCGCGCGTGGCCGGCTTGCACGCGTTGCAGCTCGATTGCGCGGCGCCCGCCTACGCGGGGCGCGTGATCGGCCTGCCGCCGCGCCGCTGACGCGGCGAACGACGGCGCGCACGCGATGCTCGAAGCGCAAATCGCAGCGTTCGTCGCGGCGGTCGACGCCGCGTATCCGGCCGGCACGGCCGCGCGCTCGCCGGCCGAGCAACGCCGCATCTACGATCGCTTCGCGGCCGCGTGGACGCCCGCCGAACTGCCGCCGGGCATCGTGCGGCACGACGCCTTATGGCGCGCGCCGCACGGGCCCGCGATCGCGCTGCGGCGCTACGCGCCGGCGCACGGCGCACCGCGCGGCACCGTGTTGTTTTTCCATGGCGGCGGCTTCGTCGTCGGCTCGCTCGACAGCCATGCGCTGATCACCGCGCAGCTCGCGGCCGACACCGGGCTCGCGGTGATCGCCGTCGCTTACCGGCTCGCGCCCGAGCATCGCGCGCCGGCCGCGCTCGAGGATTGCCTGGCCGTCACGCGCGCCGCGCGCGATGCGGCGCACTGGCCGTTCGGCCCGTGCGCGCGGCCGCTGACGCTCGCGGGCGACAGCGCGGGCGGCAATCTCGCGGCGGCCGTCGCGACCGCGCTGCGCGACGCCGGCGAAGCGGGCCTCGACGGCATCGCGCTCGCGTATCCGATGCTCGGCATCGAGCCGCAGGCACCGGCGCGCGACACCGAAGCGCATGCGCGGATGCTCACGCTCGACGACGTTCGTCGCTATCGCGCGCTGTACTGGGCGCAGGCCGACGCAGCCGCACTGAGCGCCGATCCGCTGCTGCGCGCGTCGGTGCCGCTCGTGGCGTCGCGCTTCGACGGGCTGCCGCCGGTGCTCGCGATCGGCGCGCAGCACGATCCGCTGCGCGACGATGCGCGCGTCTACGTCGAACGGATCGTCGCGGCCGGCGGCGTGGCGCGGTACTGGATGGGGGAAGGGCTGGTGCACGGCTGCTGGCGCGCGCTCGGAACGAGCCCGCAGGCGGCGCGGATGCACCGGATGATCGGCGGGTTTCTGCTCGCACCACACGCGTAGCGGGCGTTTCCGGGAGGCAACGATGCAGGCAGCGCAACACCGTATCGAGGACTGGCGGACCTTTTCCGCCGACGCGACGATCGCCGCGGCGACGCTCGGCGACGCAGCGGTGGAGGTCGAGTGGAGCGACGCGCGCCGTTCGCCGTTCCACTTCGACTGGCTGCGCGACAACTGCACGTGTGCCGCGTGCGTGCATGCGCTGACGCGCGAGCAGGTGTTCGAGATCGCCGATGCGCGCGCCGATCTGTCCGCGCGCGTCGTGCACGTCGACCGCGACGGCGCGCTGCACGTCGAATGGAACGACGGGCATCGCAGCGCGTGGTCGCCCGGTTGGTTGCGCACACATGCATATGACGACGTATCGCGCGCCGAACGCCACGCGGCGCACGGGCCGCACGTATGGCTCGGCGACGATGCCGCGGCGCTCGGCGTGTTCGCGTGGCGCGACCTGATGGACGACGACGGCGCGTTGCACGCATGGCTCGGCGCATTACAGCGCACCGGCCTGACGCTCGTCGAAGGCGTGCCGGCCGAGCGCGGGCGGGTCGCCGACGTCGCGCGGCGCGTCGGCCTGATCCGCGAGAGCAATTTCGGCGTGCTGTTCGACGTCGAATCGAAGCCGCGGCCGGACAGCAATGCGTACACGTCGCTGAATTTGCCACCGCACACCGACCTGCCGACCCGCGAGCTGCAGCCGGGCGTGCAGTTCCTGCATTGCCTCGCCAACGACGCGACGGGCGGCGACAGCGTGTTCATCGACGGCTTCGCGCTCGCCGACGCACTGCGACGCGAACATCCGGCCGATTTCGAGCGCCTCGCGTCGACGCCGTTCGAGTTCTGGAACAAGAGCGCGCACAGCGACTATCGCTGCTCCGCGCCCGTGATCGGGCTCGATGCGCGCGGCAACGTCAGCGAGGTGCGCGTCGCGAACTTCCTGCGCGGGCCGCTCGACGCGCCGGCCGATGCGGTCGCCGCCGTCTATCGCGCGTACCGGCGCTTCCTCGTGCTGGCGCGCGAGCCGCGGTTTCGCGTGCAGCGCCGGCTGCGTGCGGGCGACATGTGGGCGTTCGACAACCGCCGCGTGCTGCATGCGCGCACCGAGTTCGATCCGGCGAGCGGTCGCCGGCATCTGCAGGGGTGTTACGTCGATCGTGACGAATTGCTGTCGCGCTGGCGCGTGTTGTCGCGAACGCTGGGCGCCGTGGCCGCGCCGCGTTGACGGCGCACGGCTTGGCCGCATCTACCTCGGCGGGGAAAAAGCGCCCGGACGCGGTGCGTCCGGGCGAAGCCACCCGTTGCCGGGCGGCGGAGGTATGCGTATCGCAAAACAAGACGAGCCCGCTTGACGGGCTCGTCCGGGTACTGCTTCAGCGCGCCAGGCGCTGTGCGCCCGCCGAGGGCGCGTCGGCTTACTGGCCGAAGAAAACCGAGTCGCGGGCGTTCGACGACGTTGCCGCCGCCGGGGCGCCCGAATGGACGACCGGCGCCGGCTGCGCGCCGTAACCGCTGGCGTCCGCACCGTGCACGCGCGCTTCGGCGGCCTGGATGTCGGTCGGGTAATACGGGCTCGCGAGGCCCGGCTTGTAGCCGGCCTTTTCGAGCTGAACCAGTTCGTTGCGCACTTGCGCACGCGTCACGGTGCTTTGAGCGAACGCGCCGAACGAAGCGGACAGCGCAACAGCGGCAACGACTGCGGAAACGAGCGATTTCATGATGACCTCCGGTGTTTTATTTGATTCGCTTGCGACACCATGTCTGCAGCGATTGGGTTGAATCTTAGTCACCGGGTCGTTCAGGGTAAACGCTGATTTTGACGATAGATTGTTTCCTGATGAGTAACAGTGCGGCGCCGATCCAGCCTTTCATCGTGCTTTCGTTTCCGCCTGTGCAATGAGTCGCAGCGCGCCGCGACGTCACGTCGGCCGACTCGGCTGCATGCCGGCGCGACGCCCGTGCGTGCGGATACCCACGGCGTGCGCGTCGGATGACACAGGCAGCAGAGACGGGGAATCGGCGCGCCGCTTGCGCGTCGCGCAGCCGCCGACGTGGCGGCGCCGCCGCGCGCTTAGCGGTTGCCGGCCAGCGCGAGCACTTCGGCCGCGGAGATCATCGCGGCCGCGTTGGCGGGCGCCGGGCGCTCGGCCGGGCGGAACACTTCGTCGCCGCGCTGGATCACCTGGCGCGACAGCGCGCAGGTGCCGGTGCGTTGCGCGAAGCGGCGGCGCCAGCGCTGTTCGCCGTAATGGCAGCGGCCGGGTTCGACCCAGCGAACCACCAGCAGCGTATCGGAACGTTCGAGAATTTCGACGTGGACGTCGGCGGGATCAAGCGCAGGCATGGATTGGGGTGCCTTCATTTTGCCGTTTCCTAAAGCGCAGTGCGGTTTCGTCGATGGCAGTGGATGTCACTACCCGAGCGCGAATCCGTAGCGGTTTCCATGAGTGGTGCGCTAAATGTAAGCGTCTGTGACGGGAAAAAACATCCTGTTTGGCTCAAATTACCTTTTGCCGATTTAGAAACAATGAGGGCGCGTTTTCGGGTAAAACGCCCACGACAAAAGCGCCCCGGACTTAAACGTCCGGGGCGCGAAATCGGCCCGCGCCAACGTGCCCGCTCGCCCGGGCACGTCGGACCCCGCGGGGGACGGAGATGCCCGCCGCACTTGGCGGCGGACGCTGCGGTGGACCGGTAGGGCGCGGCCGACGACGCCATGATCCCGTGCGCGCCCGGTTGCCAGCCTGACGCGAACATGACTTTTTTGTCAGTTTCGAGCCGGCCGCGCGCGCGGCGAGCGCGCGCCAATCGGCGCGAGCCGCATGCCTATTGGCGTTGCGGGCAATCGCGCGGCGCGGCGAAGGCTCGTTTCCCGACTTCTCCGACGCTTGGCGACCGATTTTGTCGCTCGGGAAAACACTGAATCCCGCGTTCGTGACAAATCCGGATTCTCTTCCTAATATTGGTTGGACCTTTGGTCCTTTGTGCCAATCGGCCGGCTCGACCGGCTCTCCCGGAGGGGCTCATGAGATTGCAGGGCAAGCGTGCGCTGGTGACGGCGGCTGGACAGGGCATCGGCCGCGCGACCGCGCTGCGGTTCGCAAGCGAGGGCGCCGACGTGCTGGCGACCGACATCAACGACACCGCGCTCGAGCAGCTCGCGGCCGATGCGCAACGTGCGGGCGGCCGGCTGTCCACGCGCCGGCTCGACGTGACCGCTGCGGCCGACGTGGCGGCGCTGGCAGCGCGGGAACGCGCGTTCGACGTGCTGTTCAACTGCGCGGGCTTCGTGCATCACGGCTCGATCCTCGACTGCGACGAGCGCGCGTGGGCGTTTTCGTTCGATCTGAACGTCACGTCGATGTACCGGCTGATCCGCGCGCTGCTGCCGGCGATGCTGGAGGCGGGCGGCGCGTCGATCGTCAACATGGCGTCCGCCGCGTCGAGCGTGAAGGGCGTGCCGAACCGTTTCGTCTACGGCACGACCAAGGCGGCCGTGATCGGCCTCACCAAGTCGGTCGCCGCCGATTTCGTCGAACGGCGCATTCGCTGCAACGCGATCTGCCCCGGCACGATCGCGTCGCCGTCGCTCGAACAGCGCATCGCCGAGCAGGCGCGCGCACGCGAGGTGTCGACCGACAGCGTGCGCGCGGCCTTCGTCGCGCGCCAGCCGATGGGCCGCATCGGCACCGCCGACGAAGTGGCCGCGCTCGCCGCGTATCTCGCGTCCGACGAAGCGTCGTTCACCACCGGCACGATTCACGTGATCGACGGCGGCTGGTCGAACTGACCGCGGCGGCCGCCCGCACCTTTCCATCCACTTCCGTTTCGCTGGGACGACATGAAACTGATGAGATTTGGCGACAAACACCACGAGAAACCGGGGCTGCTCGATGCGCAGCGCAGGATCCGCGACCTGTCGGGCGTGATCGACGACGTCGCCGGCGACGCGCTCACGCCCGCGTCGCTCGCGCGGCTGCGCGAGCTCGATCCGGCGTCGCTGCCGCTCGTCGACGGCACGCCGCGGCTGGGCGCCTGTGTCGGCCGGGTCGGCAAGTTCATCTGCATCGGCCTGAACTATTCGGATCACGCGGCCGAGTCCGGCATGGAGGTGCCGAAGGAGCCCGTCGTGTTCGGCAAATGGACCAGCGCGATCTGCGGGCCGAACGACGACGTCGAGATTCCGCGCGGCTCCGAGAAGACCGACTGGGAAGTCGAGCTCGGCGTGGTGATCGGCCGGCCCGGCCGCTATATCGACGAAGCCGATGCGCTGTCGCACGTCGCCGGCTACTGCGTGGTGAACGACGTGTCGGAGCGCGAGTACCAGCTCGAACGCGGCGGCACGTGGGACAAGGGCAAGGGCAACGACACGTTCGGCCCGCTCGGCCCGTGGCTCGTCACGGCCGACGAAGTGCCGGACCCGCACGCGCTGCGCTTGTGGCTCGAGGTGGACGGCCACCGCTACCAGAACGGCTCGACAGCGACGATGGTGTTCCGCGTGCCGTTCCTGATCAGCTATCTGAGCCGCTTCATGAGCCTGCAGCCGGGCGACGTGATCTCGACCGGCACGCCGCCGGGCGTCGGCCTCGGGCAGAAGCCGCCCGTCTATCTGCGCGCCGGGCAGGTCATCACGCTCGGCATCGACGGGCTCGGCGAGCAGCGCCAGCGCACCGTGCAGGCCTGAAACCCTTTAACGGAGCGTTCGCCATGCCTGTCATTCGATCGATGCGCGTCCTCGACGTGCGCTTTCCGACCTCGCGCGAGCTCGACGGCTCCGATGCGATGAATCCGGACCCCGACTACTCGGCCGCCTACGTCGTGCTCGAAACCGACCGCGACGGGCTCGCGGGCCATGGGCTCACGTTCACGATCGGGCGCGGCAACGAGATCTGCTGTGCGGCGATCGAGGCGATGCGTCACCTCGTCGTCGGCCTCGATCTCGACTGGATCCACGAGGACATGGGCCGCTTCTGGCGGCACCTGACGTCGGACAGCCAGTTGCGCTGGATCGGCCCCGACAAGGGCGCGATCCATCTGGCGACGGGCGCCGTCGTCAACGCGGTGTGGGACCTGTGGGCGAAGGCGGTGGGCAAGCCGTTGTGGCGGCTGGTGGCCGACATGAGCCCGGAAGAGATCGTGCGCGCGATCGACTTTCGCTACCTGACCGACTGCCTCACGCCGGACGAGGCGCTCGACCTGTTGCGCCGCCAGGCGCCGGGCAAGGCCGCGCGGATCGCGGCGCTCGAGCGTGACGGCTACCCGTGCTACACGACCTCGGCCGGCTGGCTCGGCTACGGCGACGACAAGCTGCGGCGCCTGTGCCGCGAGGCGGTCGACGCCGGTTTCGACTACGTGAAGCTGAAGGTCGGCGCGAACCTCGACGACGACATCCGCCGCGTGTCGATCGCGCGCGACGTGATCGGCCCGGCGCGCAAGCTGATGATCGACGCGAACCAGGTGTGGGAAGTCGGCGAGGCGATCGACTGGGTGCGCGAGCTGGCGTTCGCGAAGCCGTGGTTCATCGAGGAGCCGACGAGCCCCGACGACGTCGAAGGGCATCGCAAGATCCGCGACGCGATCGCGCCCGTGCAGGTCGCGACCGGCGAGATGTGCCAGAACCGCGTGCTGTTCAAGCAGTTCATCGCGCGCGGCGCGATCGACGTCGTGCAGATCGACGCGTGCCGGCTCGGCGGCGTCAACGAGATTCTCGCGGTGATGCTGCTGGCCGCGAAATACGGGCTGCCGGTGTGTCCGCACGCGGGCGGCGTCGGGCTGTGCGAATACGTGCAGCATCTGTCGATGATCGACTACGTGTGCATCTCGGGCACGAAGGAAGGGCGCGTGGCCGAATACGTCGATCACCTGCACGAGCATTTCGTCGAGCCGTGCATCGTGCGCGGCGCGGCCTACATGCCGCCGACCGCGCCCGGCTTCTCGATCGAGATGAAGCCCGACTCGCTCGAGCAGTACCGGTTCCGCGGCTGACGCAGGGTGCTGGCGGCGCGGCGTCGCACGACGTCGCGCGACGAGATGGACGATACGAACGACACGAACGACGGAGACGCGAAGTGGATCTGGATCTGCAGGACAAGGTCGTGATCGTGACCGGCGGCGCATCGGGCATCGGCGCGGCGATCACGTTGCGGCTGGCCGACGAAGGCGCGATTCCGGTGGTGTTCGCGCGCCACGCCCCGGACGACGGCTTTTTGCGTGCGGTCGAACGGAAGCAGCCGCGCGCCGTGTGCGTGCGCGTCGAGCTGCAGGACGACGCGCAGTGCCGCGACGGCGTCGCGCAGACCGTCGCGCGCTTCGGCCGCATCGACGGGCTCGTCAACAACGCGGGCGTCAACGACGGCGTGGGGCTCGACGCCGGGCGCGACGCGTTCGTCGCGTCGCTCGAACGCAACCTGATCCACTACTACGCGATGGCGCATCACTGCGTGCCGCACCTGAAGGCGACGCGCGGCGCGATCGTCAACATCTCGTCGAAGACGGCCGTCACCGGGCAGGGCAACACGAGCGGCTATTGCGCGTCGAAGGGCGCGCAGCTCGCGCTGACGCGCGAATGGGCCGTCGCGCTGCGCGACGACGGCGTGCGCGTCAACGCGGTGATTCCGGCCGAGGTGATGACGCCGTTGTACCGCAACTGGATCGCCGGCTTCGACGATCCGGACGCGAAGCTCGCCGCAATCGCCGCCCGCGTGCCGCTCGGCAAGCGCTTCACGACGGCGGAAGAGATCGCCGATACCACCGTGTTCCTGCTGTCGGCGCGCGCGTCGCACACGACGGGCCAGTGGCTGTTCGTCGACGGCGGTTACACGCATCTCGATCGTGCGATCGACTGACGGCGGCGACCGATGCGAGCAGACCCGAACCCCAACGACGCGCCGCCGCTGATCGCGTTGAGCGGCGTCAGCAAGCGCTTTCCCGGCGTGCTCGCGCTCGACGACTGCCGCTTCGACCTGCGCGCCGGCGAAGTGCATGCGCTGATGGGCGAGAACGGCGCGGGCAAATCGACGCTGATGAAGATCCTCGCCGGCGTGTATCAGAAGGACGGCGGCGAGATCCGGATCGACGGCCGCGCGGTGGAGATCGCCGAGCCGCGCGCGGCGCAGGCGCTCGGCATCGGCATCATCCATCAGGAGCTGAACCTGATGAACCACCTGAGCGTCGCGCAGAACATCTTCATCGGCCGGGAGCCGCGCGGCCGCTTCGGCGTGTTCATCGACGAGGACCGGCTCAACCGCGACGCGGCCGCGATCTTCGCGCGGATGCGGCTCGCTCTCGATCCGCGCACGCCGGTCGGCCGGCTGACGGTCGCGAAGCAGCAGATGGTCGAGATCGCGAAGGCGCTGTCGTTCGACTCGCGCGTGCTGATCATGGACGAGCCGACCGCCGCGCTGAACAACGCGGAAATCGCCGAGCTGTTCCGCATCATCGGCGACCTGCGGGCGCACGGCGTCGGCATCGTCTACATCTCGCACAAGATGGACGAGCTGCGCCAGATCGCCGATCGCGTGACGGTGATGCGCGACGGCAAATGGGTGGCGACCGTGCCGATGGCCGATACGTCGATGGACGCGATCATCGCGATGATGGTCGGCCGCCAGCTCGATACGCAGCCGCGCACGCCGCCCGATACGTCCGCGAACGACGTGGCGCTCGAAGTGCGCGGGCTGTCGCGCGGCCGCGCGATCCGCGACGTCGGCTTCACGTTGCGGCGCGGCGAGATTCTCGGCTTCGCGGGGCTGATGGGCGCGGGCCGCACCGAGGTCGCGCGCGCCGTGTTCGGCGCGGACCCGGTCGACGCGGGCGAGATTCGCGTGCACGGCAAGCCGGTGACGATCCGCACGCCGGCCGATGCGGTCGCGCACGGGATCGGCTACCTGTCGGAGGACCGCAAGCATTTCGGGCTCGCGCTCGGCATGGACGTGCAGAACAACATCGCGCTGTCCAGCATGCCGCGCTTCGTGCATCGCGGCATGTTCGTCGACGCGCGCGCTGCGCGCCGCCGCGCACGCGTACGTGCGGCAGCTCGCGATCCGCACGCCGTCGGTCGCGCAGCCGGTGCGGCTGCTGTCCGGCGGCAACCAGCAGAAGATCGTGATCGCGAAGTGGTTGCTGCGCGATTGCGACATCCTGTTCTTCGACGAGCCGACGCGCGGCATCGACGTCGGCGCGAAAAGCGAGATCTACAAGCTGCTCGACGCGCTCGCCGCGGACGGCAAGGCGATCGTGATGATCTCGTCGGAGCTGCCCGAGGTGCTGCACATGAGCCACCGGATTCTCGTGATGTGCGAAGGGCGCGTGACCGGCGAGCTGCGCGCGGCCGACGCCACGCAGGAAAAGATCATGCAGCTCGCGACGCAGCGCGAGTCGACCGTGTTGTCCTGATTCAGGTGTCCACTCCGATCATGTCCAACGATACGCATCCCGTTCCGCCCCTCGCGTCCGCCGACACGCCGGCCGGCGCCGCGAACCTGAAGTCGCGCCTGTTCAACCCGGCCGCGCGGCAGAAGCTGCTCGCGTTCGCGAGCCTCGTGCTGCTGATCGTGTTCTTCGGTTTCGCGTCGCCGAACTTCCTCGAGGTCGACAACCTCGTCGCGATTCTGCAGGCCACGGCCGTCAACGGCGTGCTGGCCGTCGCGTGCACGTACGTGATCATCACGTCGGGCATCGACCTGTCGGTCGGCACGCTGATGACGTTCTGCGCGGTGATGGCCGGCGTCGTGCTGACCAACTGGGGGATGCCGCTGCCGCTCGGGATCGTCGCCGCGCTCGGCTGCGGCGCGCTGTCGGGCTGCGTGTCGGGCTTCGTGATCGCGAAGATGAAGGTGCCGCCGTTCATCGCGACGCTCGGCATGATGATGCTGCTCAAGGGGCTGTCGCTCGTGATCTCCGGCACGCGGCCGATCTACTTCAACGACACGCCCGGCTTCACGTCGATCGCGCAGGACTCGCTGATCGGCAGCGTGATCCCCGCGCTGCCGATTCCGAACGCGGTGCTGATCCTGTTCGTCGTCGCGATTGGCGCGTCGATCGTGCTGAACCGCACGCTGTTCGGCCGCTACACGTTCGCGCTCGGCAGCAACGAGGAAGCGCTGCGGCTGTCGGGCGTGAACGTCGATGCGTGGAAGATCGCCGTCTACACGTTCGGCGGCGCCGTGTGCGGAATCGCCGGGCTGCTGATCGCGTCGCGGCTGAACTCCGCGCAGCCCGCGCTCGGCCAGGGCTACGAGCTCGATGCGATCGCGGCGGTCGTGATCGGCGGCACGTCGCTGTCGGGCGGCTCGGGCAGCATCGTCGGCACCATCATCGGCGCGTTCATCATGAGCGTGCTGACCAACGGGCTGCGCATCATGTCCGTCGCGCAGGAGTGGCAGACGGTCGTCACGGGCGTGATCATCATCCTCGCCGTCTACGTGGACATCCTGCGCCGGCGCCGCCGCTGATGCACGAAAGAACGCAGAAACGCAAACCCGCATGCGCTTCATCGCCGGCCGGGCCGGCATTTCAGTCGATACAACCAAGGAGACGCGAAGTGATCAGGAGCAAGGTGTTGAACGCGATCGCCGGGCTGACGTTCGCCGTCGGCGTGACGGCCGGCGCGCATGCGCAGGAAGCCTATATCCCGCTGATCTCGAAGGGCTTCCAGCATCAGTTCTGGCAGGCCGTGAAAGCCGGCGCGATGCAGGCGGCGAAGGACTACAAGGTGAAGGTCACGTTCGAAGGCCCCGAGACCGAGGCGATGGTCGACAAGCAGATCGACATGCTGTCCGCGGCGATCGCGAAGAAGCCGGCCGCGGTCGGCTTCGCGGCGCTCGACAGCAAGGCCGCGCTGCCGCTGCTGAAGAAGGCGCAGGCCGAGAAGATTCCGGTGATCGCGTTCGACTCGGGCGTCGACAGCGACATTCCGGTGACCACCGCCGCGACCAACAACAAGGCGGCCGCCGCGCTCGCGGCCGACAAGCTCGCCGCGCTGATCGGCGACGAAGGCGAGGTCGCCGTGGTCGCGCACGACCAGACGAGCCGCACCGGCATCGACCGCCGCGACGGCTTTCTCGAACGGATGAAGGCCGCGCATCCGAAGGTGCAGGTGGTGACCGTGCAATACGGCGAAGGCGACCAACTGAAGTCCACCGAGGTCACGAAGTCGATCCTGCAGGCGTATCCGAAGCTCAAGGGTCTGTTCGGCACCAACGAGGGCTCGGCGATCGGCGTGGTCAACGGCGTGCGCGAGATGAAGCGCAAGGTCGTGATCATCGGCTACGATTCGGGCAAGCAGCAGAAGGACGCGATCCGCAGCGGGCTGATGGCCGGCGCGATCACGCAGAACCCGGTCGGGATCGGCTACAAGACGGTCGAAGCCGCGGTGAAGGCGATCAAGGGCGAAAAGCTGCCGAAGGTCATCGACACCGGCTTCTACTGGTACGACAAGACCAACATCGACGACCCGAAGATCACCGCGGTGCTGTACGACTGAGCGTCATGCGGCGCGCGACGATGCTGCGCGCGGCGACGACGCGAGGTGAAGCACGAGGACACCATGAGCGCAGTGCGTATCGATTCCCATCAGCACTTCTGGCGTTATCGCGCGGCCGACTATCCGTGGATCGGCCCGGCAATGGACGCGCTCGCCCGCGACTACCTGCCCGCTGCGCTGTGGCCGCAGATGCACGCGCATGCGCTCGCTGCGTCGATCGCGGTGCAGGCGCGCGCCGGGCGCGACGAGACGGCGTTCCTGCTCGAGCTCGCGCGCGACGACGCGCGAATCGCGGCGGTGGTCGGCTGGGAGGATCTCGCGGCGCCGGAGCTGGCCGAGCGCGTCGCCGCGTGGCGCAGCCCAAAGCTGCGCGGCTTTCGCCATCAGCTGCAGGACGAAGCCGACGTCGCGGCGTTCGTCGGGCAGCCCGCGTTCAATCGCGGCGTCGCGTGGCTTCAACAGCATGGCTACGTATACGACGTGCTGGTGTTCGAGCGCCAGTTGCGCGACCTGCGCGCGTTCTGCGCGCGGCACGACGCGCACTGGCTCGTGCTCGATCATGCCGGCAAGCCGGCGCTCGCGGAATTCGAGCGCGACGCGACGGCGTTCGCGCGCTGGCGTGCCGAATTGCGCGAGCTGGCCGCGCTGCCGCACGTCGTGTGCAAACTGTCGGGGCTCGTGACCGAGGCGGACTGGCGGCGCGGCCTGTGCGCGCCGGACCTGCGCCACGTCGAGCAATGCCTCGATGCGGCGCTCGCCGCGTTCGGCCCGCAGCGGCTGATGTTCGGATCGGACTGGCCCGTGTGCCTTCTCGCGGCGTCGTATGACGAAGTGGCGTCGCTGGTCGAGCGCTGGGCCGCCGCGCGGCTGTCTCCGGCCGAGCGCGACGCGCTGTGGGGCGGCACGGCCGCGCGCTGCTATGCGGTGCCGGGCGATGCGATGGCCGGCATATAGAATAGGCGCGCACGGCCCGGCGCTCGATGCGTCGGACCGTGCGCAAAACAACCGCTCATCCGTATCGAAGTATGTCCATCCAGCCGATTCAGAACCGCCGCCTGTACCAGCAGATCGCCGACAAGCTCAGTGCGATGATCGAGTCCGGCGATTTCCCGCCGGGCAGCTACCTGCCGCCCGAGCGCGAACTGGCCGAGCGGTTCGGCGTGTCGCGCACGTCGGTGCGCGAGGCGCTGATCGCGCTCGAGGTCAACGGGCTCGTCAGCGTGCGCGTCGGCGACGGCGTGAAGGTGCGCCAGCGCGAGGCCGCTGCCGCGCCGCAGCCGCTTGCTGCCGCGAAGGTCGCGCCGTTCTCGATCGTCGAGATCGATCCGGAGCTCGGCATCGCGCTCGACCTCGACACCGAGATCCCGCCGTTCGCGCTGTTGCAGGCGCGCCGCCTGATCGAGCCGGAAGCGGCGGCGCTCGCCGCGCAGCACGGCTCGGACGCGCAGATCGAGGGGATTCGCGACGCGTTCCTGCGCAACCAGGAAGACAACCAGAGCGGGTCGCTCACGCATCCGGGCGATCGTCTGTTTCATATCCGGATCGCGGAGGCGAGCGACAACGCCGCTTATGCGCTGATGATCAAGCAGTTGCTCGCGCACAAATACGATCCGATGTTCCAGCGGCTGCAGTCGCTCTACATGCCGAACGACATGCCGCACCGGTCGGAGCTGGAGCACCGCGCGATCCTCGACGCGATTCGCGCGCGCGACCCGGCGGCCGCGCGTCGCGCGATGGCCGAGCATCTGGACGAAGTGATCGAGATCTTCGGCCGCGCGCTCGACTGAGCGCAGGCCGCCGGCGTCAGAAGCGCTCGGCGCGGTAGGGCGTCGGATCGGTGAACGGCGTTTCGCCGGTCATCATCTCGGCCAGCAAGCGGCCGGACACGGGGCCGAGCGTGAGCCCGTGATGGTTGTGCCCGAACGAGAACCACAGCCCGCGATGCGCGGGCGCGGGGCCGATCACCGGCCGCATGTCGGGCGTGCACGGGCGAAAGCCGAGCCACGGCTGCGGATCGAGCCGCTCGCCGAAGCCGAACACCGGACGCGCGATGCGTTCCGCGCGATCGAGCTGCACGCCGGTCGGCGGCAGGCCGCGGCGCGCGATTTCGACGCCCGTGGTGAGCCGCAAGCCGCGCCGCATCGGTGCGATCACGTAGCCGTATTCGCGATCGACGATCGGCGCCGACGGCGTGCCGCGCGCCGATGGCGCGTAGTGCATGTGATAGCCGCGCTTCTCGCGCAGCGGGATCTTGTAGCCGAACTTGCCGAACACCGTATCGGACCACGGGCCGAGCGCGACGACCATCGCCGGCGCGGCGATCTTGCCCTGGTCGGTCATGACCTGCCAGCCGGGCGACAGCGCGTCGACGCTCGCGGCATCGCCGGTGAGCAGCGTGCCGCCGCCTTGCACGAACAGCTGCGCATAGCTTTTGACGAGCGCGGACGGATCGACGACGCTTTTCGGATCGAGCCAGTGCAGTGCGCCGCAGAAGCCGGCCGCGAGGCTCGGTTCCTTGGCGCGCAGTGCTGCGGCGTCGAGCGGCTTGATGCCGAGCCCGTGGCGGCGCGCGGTGAGGCCCGCATCGGCGACGGCGCGCTCGAACGCGGAAGGCGTGCGGAACGCTTCCATCCAGCCGCTCGCGCGCACGAGCTCGCCTGCGCCGGCGCGCGCGATCAGCGCGTCGTGCTCGGCGATGCAGCGCTCGATCAGCGGCAGCATGTCGCGCGACGCGGCCGCGTGGCGCAGCGGCGCCGATTCCCACCAGAAGCGCGCGAGCCACGGCGCGAACGCCGGTAGCGACGCGCTGTGCCAGTAGAGATCGGTCGAGCGGTTCAGCGCGTAGCGCATCAGCGTGAACGGGCTGCGCGGAAACGGATACGGCTCGATCGACGAGCGCTCGATCAGCCCCGCGTTGCCGAAGCTCGTGCCTTCGCCGGGCGCGGCGCGGTCGACGAGTGCGACCTTGCGGCCGCGATCCTGCAGGTGCAGCGCGGCGCTGACGCCGACGATGCCGGCGCCTAGAACGATTACGTCGAAGTCCATCATGTCAGTGGCTGTTGGCGGGGCGCTGGGCCGGGTGACGGGGTGCGCGCCGGGATTGGAGAGTGTTCGAACCCCAAGCATACTCGCGGCGGAGTGGGGCACCAAGCGGGTATGCGCTGTCGACGTAGTGCAGATGGGCCGTGCGCGACTATTGGAGGTTGTCCGGCTCAGTCGGGGCAGCAGCCCGCGCACGGTCCAGCAGTCGGGTGGGACGGGCGATATATGCGCTGCGGATTTGACGCGCTCCAATGCGATGGGCGGCGTGTTCGTGGGGGCGGACGAGATTCCGGCCGAGCTCTTTTGATGTGCCGATGTCGCGGCTCGAACTAGTGGCGGGACCTGTTGCGTGGACAACCAACGTAACCACGAGCAGTGGACTTCTACCGGCTGCAATGAACGCATCGTTGGCGATATTCGTTAACGGCGCGGACATGCGGTAAGCGTTTGCGTACGACGCGGGCCGGACATTCGGCGGGGCGCTACTGACGAGGGTATGGAGTTTGCCCGCGACGATCTGTGCTCTCCCGTGCAAGTTCGCTCGTTGCATAGCCTGGCCCTCCAGATCATTGAGTGTCGCCAGCCTTGGCCGAAAAGTCGGGGGCTTCAAACGGCGGCGGCAGATATGTCGTGTCGATTGTGTAGCCCTCAGCCGTCCATTCTGCTTCATGTTTCGCTCGTTCCGCCCTTGCCGGCGTCAATTCGTCAGACAGGTATTTCTTCCATTGCCTCCGGCGTTCGATGCTATCAGTAAAATACGGCGTGTAATTATCAGATGCCGTGCTTACCTGAATATCTGTCAGGTAATATCCCATGCCGGGAGTCGACGACGATTGAAATGAAAGGGATAGTGTCAAAAAGACGCCGTCAGCATAAAAAAGCCATCGTGGCTCGGATGAGATTAAGCTTTTCCATTCCTCCGCGGTCGGTGTGTAGGTAGAGTCGATCGAATAAAGCGTACCGGGTTGCGACAAAGCATAAGCCGTTGCCTCTTTGCCGACGAGCCGCGGATCGGATGTCTCGATATACCTCTTCCACCCCGCATCTCTCAGTTTTGTCAGCAGGGCTATGATTTTGTCGCGAGCCTCTTCGTACGAGGTTGTACCCGAAGGTGAGATGTTGAAATTGACATCCCAACTATCAACTCCGCTTTCCGGACTGTCTTTGTCGCCCAACCCGGTCGCGATCGCCACGTTGTCGAGATCGAATGAATACTGTCCTTGAAGATATCTTGCCCGTCCGAGCTTCTTTGGATCGTCCCAGCGCATTTGATATACGTACACGCCAGACGGGTGATTCATCGTGGAAAATCCTTGTGCCACGGCATCCGATTTTCCGTCTGATCCGAATTTAATGGTGACAACTTGAGGTGATATTCTTGTGTTCTTTTCGCGTCGGACGGCTGTTGATGCGTAAATTGCAGCGCACAAAGCGATGGCTGAAAAAATGCACCACAGAAATTTCATCGATTTACGTTCAGGCAACATGGGCATTGTCGCCTTTGTGTGAAAAATCAATCATGTTAGACCGCTCATGACTGCAGTCGCTGTTTCGGAAACGGCTCCAACCGCTTCCGGCATTGTCATCTTAGACCTTGCCTCGATCGACGATCGCTATCTTGAATGTCTCGCGGCTGCAAGCAAATCCCTTTGCAAGCTTGGACTGAGTGACGATAACTCATGCAAATTGTTTCAAATCGCCGCATTCTTGAAATCGAGTGACGTTGCTGGCATCAGCGAATGAGACGCCGCCGTGCGCACAAGCAATTGCATGCCTATGCCTAATGGCGAACGTTAAGGCGAGTCGGAAATATTGCGCGTAAATGATGTCCTAATAGGACTGTCCAACGATGATCGCGCGTATATCGCGCGCGCGAATGGGCGCTAGGCGTTCACCGGACATGTCGAAGCATCGGCTCGTCGAATGAGTAAAAAGGAGGAATCCGGGAAATCAAAAAATCGGCAGTAAACGAGCGCGGGCCGCAAGTGCTACCAACACTCACGGCCCGCTGACCACAGCCAACTAACCAGGAGTTGCCCATGGCTAAGGCGAATGATAAAGCACGTGCCCCGATTACGGAACGCTTTGTGACGGTCCAGGAGATCTGGGGTTTTCCGAAAAACATGAGCGTCAGGCCCAAGACGTTTTATCCGTACATGAAGATTGGCGGAATGTGGCTCGTCAATGATGCGGGTTTTGAGCCGGGCGAGAAGGTGCGGATAGCGATCGAGCCAGGTAGGCTGGTCATCACGGCGATGTGAGACGCCGCCGCGGCGCTGCACGTCGATGCGATTCGTCGAGAGGCGCATCGGCTGATCGGCTAGTGTGGCGGAGCAACTACATCCCGCCCAGGGACCGCCGTTGAATCGGCGATAGCGAAGGCCGCGCGGACGCACCGCGCGGCCTAGTAGAATTTCGCTACGCTCAAGTACGAGTCTCAACTCCGCGTGCGGTCGTGTCCCGCAAAGCCGCACCTCAAGCCCCGGCAGGACAGCTGCTACCCCACCACAGCCCCCATCACCTCCCGATATTGCAAACCGACCGCGACGTCCCCGCGCCGCGCGTAACCACGCAACGCAAGCGCGCACCGTTGTCGTAGAACAACGCACGCGGCGGCGGTGGCAGCACAGCCGAATTGAACCGGTTCGACGCGTCGGGCACGTAGAGGAATGGATTCGGCGCGCCGATGGAGTAGTGCGGTACATCGACGGGCCGCTGCTCGTCGGCCCACCGATGTTCGTTCCGGCGCTGCTCGCGCTGTTCGATCTCCGACAGCACGCGACCGAGGCCGCCGCCCGTCGAAGGCTGCGGCTCGAGCTTGTCCCCCGACACACGCAATGCCCGCGTATCGCGCGTATCGAACGGGCTGCGCTTGAGCGGCACCGCTTCCTTCTCGCGTCGTTTCGCGCGAACCGGGCGGACGTCGTTCCGGGCCGCGGCGCGACGTTCCGAATGAAACAGATTGGTATTGCCCGAACCGTCGATCAGCGAATCGCGACTCGAAGCGTCGGCAGCACCGAGCGAAAGCGCGCAGGCAATGGTGGCGGCGGAAGAAAAACGAAGAGGATGATGCATCGGGCCCTCCGGCAGGTGACATGCAACGAGAAAAACGGCAGATCACTGGCTGGCTGCGGTGCGACAGGGGGCGCGACAGGGGCGCGTCAAACGACGTGCAGGAGGGCTGGCTGGATTGCGGTTGCGAGTTCGAATTATTTCACAGATATAACAATATGCTTTCGCGGTGCATGAAATCGTCAGCATAAAGAAGGAAATCGCGCGATCCGCTCGCGCCCCACGCCGGTGCGTTCGCCCGAATCCTCTGTTGAATACCTGCCGCGGCATACAGCCGTGCACGACTTCCGAATCACGCGTCATGTCTCCCGATCTCGCCGAACGCATTGTCCAGCAAGGCTTCATCGTGCAGAGGGCTTAAAAATCGCAACCCGATTGCACCGGCCACCAACCTCACGACCGTCACCCAGTTGCTCCCCGATCGCCACCGCCACCGCCCGAGGTTTCTCCGTGTTTTCCCTCATAGGAGACGCATTTTTGACAGACGTTTCAAAAACGCCCATATAATTTCGGCTGCCTTGCCAACGGCTGTCGGAACATCCCTCCGACCAGCGATTTGGCAAGCGGGGCAGGCGAAACGCTTGCGCAATGCAAGACGCATCACGATGTCTTTCCGAACCAGACGTCCCCTTCGGGGACTGCAAGAGCCGGGCCCCGCTACGCATCATCCATCCGCAGGTCCGTCTTCATGTGTCTCGGGCGTGTCCCATATCCTCGCCCCGGGTGCTGTTCGATTGCGCAAGTCATGCCGCCTTTGCCCGTATGACTAACAACATCGAGGAGTTCCTGATGACGCTGTCCCGTCTTACCTCCATTTCCGTCGCCGCCGTGCTGTTCGCCGCCGGCGCCGCCGCCGCGCAAGCGGAAACCGTGAAGATCGCCTTCGCCGGCCCGATGAGCGGCTCGGTCGCCCAGTATGGCGACATGGTGAAGGCCGGCGTGCTGACCGCGGTCGAACAGATCAACGCGGCAGGCGGCGCGGGCGGCAACAAGCTCGAACTGGTGACGATGGACGACGCATGCGAACCGAAGCAGGCCGTCGCCGTCGCCAACAAGATCGTCAGCCAGAAGATCAAGTACGTGATCGGCCACGTGTGCTCGGGCTCGACGATTCCCGCCTCCGACATCTACGAGAACGAAGGCATCGTGATGGTCACGCCGTCGGCCACTGCGCCGCAGCTGACCGAAGGCAAGAAGCGTCACTTCATCTTCCGCACGATCGGCCGCGACGATCAGCAAGGCCCGGCCGCCGCGCACTACATCATCAACAACGTGAAGCCGAAGAAGGTCGCGATCCTGCACGACAAGCAGTCGTACGGCCAGGGCATCGCATCGTCGGTGAAGAAGGACCTCGAAGCCGCGAAGATCCCCGTCGTGCTGTTCGAAGGCATCAACGCCGGCGATTCGGACTACTCGGCGGTCATCACGAAGCTGAAGTCGCAAGGCGTCGATTTCGTCTACTTCGGCGGCTACCACCCGGAAATGGGCCTGCTGATGCGCCAGGCGCGCGAGCAGGGCGTGAAGGCCACGTTCATGGGCCCCGAAGGCGTGGGCAACAAGGACGTGACCGCGATCGCCGGCCCGGCGTCGGAAGGTATGCTGGTCACGCTGCCGGCCGACTTCTCGGCCGACCCGGCCAACGCGGGCCTCGTGAAGGCGTTCGCCGACAAGAAGCGCGACGCGAACGGTCCGTTCCAGATGCCCGCATACGCAGCGGTGAAGATCATCGCCGATTCGATCGCGGGCGCGAAGACGACCGACCCGACGAAGGTGGCCGCGTACATGCACAAGACGACGTTCGACACGCCGATCGGCAAGGTCGCGTACGACGCCCAGGGCGACCTGAAGGCGTTCAAGTTCGTCGTCTACACGTGGCACAAGGACGCGACGAAGACCGCCGCCAAGTAACAACGCAGCACCCGCCCGCTCACCCGCCTCGTCCGGCATCCGGACGGGGCGGCGTGCGTATTGGTCGCGCATCGGTCGCGCATCGGCCCGATGCGCGCCGACGGGCGGCCCGAGACACACCAGACACACCGTGCATCGCGCGCGGCCCCACGCCACGATCCGGCGGCGGCCCGCGACCGATGCCAACGGGAGCTTCCCGCACATGACTGACTTCTTTCCCCAATTCGCCCAGCAGCTGGTCAACGGCCTGACGCTGGGCGCGATCTATGCGTTGATCGCCATCGGCTATTCGATGGTCTACGGCATCATCGGCATGATCAACTTCGCGCACGGCGAGATCTACATGATCGGCGCGTACGTGGGCCTCGTGACCCTTACGGCAATCGGCATCTCGGCCGGCTATCCGCTGCCGCTCGTGCTCGGCGCCGCGCTGATCGTGTCGGTGCTCGTCACCGGCCTGTACGGCTTCGCGGTCGAGCGCGTCGCGTACCGGCCGCTGCGCGGCGGCCCGCGCCTCGTGCCGCTGATCTCGGCGATCGGCATGTCGATCTTCCTGCAGAACTACGTGCAGATCGGCCAGGGCGCGCGCGACGTGTCCGTGCCGGTGCTGATCTCCGGCGCGTTCGACATCCATCTCGGCGGCGACTACGACGTGACGGTGCCGTATGCGCGCCTGCTGATCGTCGGCGTGACGCTCGTGCTGATGATCGCGCTCACGCTGTTCATCTCGCATTCGCGGATGGGCCGCGCATGCCGCGCGTGCGCCGAGGACATGAAGATGGCGAACCTGCTCGGCATCGACACGAACCGCGTGATCTCGTTCACGTTCGTGCTCGGCGCGATGCTGGCGGCCGTCGGCGGCGTGCTGATCGGGCTGACGATCGGCAAGCTCAATCCGTACATCGGCTTCGTCGCCGGCATCAAGGCGTTCACCGCCGCCGTGCTCGGCGGGATCGGCAGCATCCCGGGCGCGATGCTCGGCGGCGTGCTGCTGGGCCTCGCCGAAACCTTCGCCGCAGGCTACATGCCGGCCGAGTACAAGGACGTGGTCGCGTTCGGCCTGCTCGTGCTGATCCTGCTCTTCCGCCCGACCGGCCTGCTCGGCAAGTCGGACATCGAAAAGGTCTGAGGGAGACGCAGATGAGTCAAGTCATTTCCGTGCGCCGTCCGTCCGCCGGCGCGACCGCCGGCCAGGCGCTGAAGAATGCGGTGGCCGCCGCGCTGCTGACCGCGATCCTCACGATTCCCGTGTTGGGCCTGCAGCTGAAGCTCGACGGCTATCAAGTGGTGCTGACGCCGCACTGGCGTCCGGTCTGGATCGCGGTCGCGGCCGTGTTCCTGTTCCAGCTGTTCAAGCCGTGGCTCGTGCGTGCGAAATCGGCGGTGAAGCTGCCGGCGGCGCCCGCGATCGGCGCGCCGCAGCAGCGCGCGATCATCTGGGTGCTGCTCGCGGTCGGGCTTGTGTGGCCGTTCTTCGGCTCGCGCGGCGCGGTGGACGTCGCGACGCTCGCGCTGATCTACGTGATCCTCGGCCTCGGGCTGAACATCGTGGTCGGCTTCGCGGGGCTGCTGGATCTCGGCTACGTCGGGTTCTACGCGGTCGGCGGCTATACCTACGCGATGCTCAACCAGTATTTCGGGCTGTCGTTCTGGGAGTGCCTGCCGATCGCGGCGCTCGCCTCGGCGACCTTCGGCTTCCTGCTCGGCTTCCCGGTGCTGCGGCTGCGCGGCGACTATCTGGCGATCGTCACGCTCGGCTTCGGCGAAATCATCCGCCTGCTCGCGAACAATCTGACCGACCTGACGGGCGGCCCGGACGGCATCTCGAGCATTCCGAAGCCGACGGTGTTCGGCTTCGAGATGGCGCGCTCGGCGAGCGTCGAAGGCGCGAAGACCTTCCACGAGCTGATCGGGCTGGAATACAGCGGCGAGCACATGGTGATCTTCCTGTACCTGATCGCGCTCGCGCTGGTCGGCTTCACGCTGTTCGTGACGAGCCGCCTGATCCGCATGCCGATGGGGCGCGCGTGGGAAGCGCTGCGCGACGACGAGATCGCGTGCCGCTCGCTGGGCCTGAACCCGACCCGCATCAAGCTGTCGGCGTTCACGCTCGGCGCGGCGTTCGCCGGCATCGGCGGCGCGTTCTTCGCGGCGCGCCAGGGCCTCGTGAATCCCGAATCGTTCACGTTCATCGAATCGGCGCTGATCCTCGCGATCGTCGTGCTCGGCGGGATGGGTTCGCAGCTCGGCGTGATCCTCGCCGCGATCCTGCTGACCGTGCTGCCCGAAGTCGCGCGCGGTTTCGCCGAGTACCGGATGCTGATCTTCGGTCTGGTGATGGTGTTGATGATGATGTGGCGTCCGCAGGGCCTGCTGCCCGCGAGCCGTCCCCACGTGGAGCTGCCGCAATGAGCGCGAATCCAGAACTGTTGAAGGTCGCCGGGCTGCAGATGCGCTTCGGCGGATTGCTCGCGGTGGACGGCGTCGATTTCGACGTGCGCCGCAACGAGGTGTTCGCGATCATCGGGCCGAACGGCGCGGGCAAGACCACGGTGTTCAACTGCGTCGGCGGCTTCTACAGGCCGACCGGCGGCGACGTCGTGCTCGACGGTCATGCGATCGCCGGGCTGCCGAGCCACAAGATCGCATTGAAGGGCCTGGTGCGCACGTTCCAGAACATCCGTCTGTTCAAGTCGCTGACGGTGGTCGAGAACCTGCTGGTCGCGCAGCACCGCAAGGTGAAGTCGGGGCTGCTGCCGGGCCTGTTCGCGACGCCCGCGTATCGCCGCGCCGAGAAGGAAGCGCTCGAACGCGCGGCCGTGTGGCTCGACCGGATGGGGCTGACGGCGGTCGCCAACCGGCCGGCCGGCACGCTGTCGTACGGGCACCAGCGGCGTCTCGAGATCGCGCGCTGCATGATCACCGAGCCGCGCCTGCTGATGCTCGACGAGCCGGCGGCCGGCCTGAACCCGCAGGAGAAGATCGAGCTGCAGCATCTGATCGACAGGCTGCGCCGCGAGTTCGGCGTATCGGTGCTGCTGATCGAGCACGACATGAGCCTCGTGATGGGCGTGTCGGACCGCATCCTCGTGATGGAGCACGGCCGGCCGATCGTGATCGGCACGCCCGACGCGGTCCGCAACGACCCGCGCGTGATCAAGGCGTACTTGGGGGAAGAGTGATGCTGAAGCTGGAACAGGTCCATACGCACTACGGCGCGGTCGAAGCGCTCGCCGGCGTGTCGATCGAAGTGAACAAGGGCGAGATCGTCACGCTGATCGGCAGCAACGGCGCCGGCAAGACGACGTTGATGATGACCGTGTGCGGCACGCCGCGCGCGTCGTCCGGCCGCGTGCTGTTCGAGGGCAACGACATCACCGCGATGTCGACGCACCAGATCATGCGGCAGGGGATGGCGATCTCGCCGGAAGGGCGGCGCGTGTTCCCGAGCCTGACGGTGCTCGAGAACCTGAAGATGGGCGGCTTCTTCGCGAGCCGGCACGAGATCGACGACGGCATCGAGCACGTGTTCAAGCTGTTTCCGCGCCTGAAGGAGCGCGCGGCGCAGCGGGCCGGCACGATGTCGGGCGGCGAGCAGCAGATGCTCGCGATCGGCCGCGCGCTGATGAGCAAGCCGCGCCTGCTGCTGCTCGACGAGCCGACGCTCGGCCTCGCGCCGCTCGTGATCGCGCAGATCTTCGACATCATCCGGACGATCCGCGACGAAGGCGTCACGGTGTTCCTGGTCGAGCAGAACGCCAACAAGGCGCTCGGCGTGGCCGATCGCGGCTACGTGCTGGAGACGGGGCGCGTCGTGCTGGCCGACACCGGCGCGAACCTGCTCGCGAACGACCGGATCAAGCAGGCGTATCTCGGCGGCTGAGTGCACCGCGCGCCGCCGGCCTGCAACGGGCCGGCGGCTTGCGACGCTCGGTGCCGCTGCCGCGCGTTCGCATGTACGGAGGAGGCAACCGATGAAGGTCAAACGCATCGTCGCGAACGTCGACACGCAGTCGGTCGACGACGCCAAGCGCTTCTATCAGCAGATCTTCGGTCTGGACCTGCTGATGGATCTCGGCTGGATCGCCACCTACGGCAGCGCCGAGCGGATGCGCGTGCAGATCAGCTTCACATCGCAGGGCGGGTCCGGCACGCCGACGCCCGATCTGTCGATCGAAGTCGACGACCTCGACGAGGCGCTCGCGCGCATTCAGGCGGCCGGCATTGCGGTCGAATACGGGCCGGCCGACGAGCCGTGGGGTGTGCGGCGCTTCTTCGTGCGCGATCCGTTCGGCAAGCTCGTGAACGTGCTCGTGCATCGCTGACCGGCTCGCGCGCCGCACGGACACCTTCATGCGTGCAGCGAGAGCCCCTTCACGGCCTTGTCGACGGCCTTCTTCGGCCCGTGCAGCGCGAGACCGACCAGATCCAGATTGGCGGCATCCTCGGCGCGAAACGCGTCGCGGTTGGCCGCGTCGTGCCCGGTCGAGAACATCGCGCGCACGTACGGCACGATCCTCAGCTCGCGCGACAGCGCCTGCCGATGCGCGGCTTGCAGCCCGTTCAGATCGGCCGCGAACACCAGCATCGGCTGGCCGAGCATGCGGCCGTAGCGATTGCCGGCCGCATCCTCGTATGGCTCGCCGAGCGCATCGGGTGCACCGGCCGCGACACCCGTCGCGAGAAACGCGACCACGTTGAGTTTCTGCCACGCCGCGAGATCGTCGCGCACGATCAATGCCACCTTCGTATCGAACATGAGTGCTCCTGGTTGAAGCGCTCATGATCGGACGCCGCGCGCGTTCAGTCTGGAACGTTTGTGCAGATCCGCCGATACGCGGCCGGCGTCATCCGGTACGCGCGGCGGAACCAGCGGCCGAGGTGGCTCTGGTCGGCGAAACCGACGTCCGCGGCGGCCTGCGCGGGCGTGCGGCCGGCCGCGAGCAGCCGCCGCGCGGCGCGCAGCCGCAGGCGCACCAGATACGCGTGCGGCGACGTGCCGTAGGCCCGCTGGAACAGCCGCGTGAGCCGGAAGCGATCGACGCCAGCGAGTTCGGCGAGTTCGTCGAGCCCCGGGTTGCCGTCCATTCGCATGTGCAGCAGCTCGCGCACGCGCGCGATCGCGGGCGGCACGTCGCGGCCGCCGACGCCGGTCGGCGACGACGCGCGCAGCTGGCCGCCGAGCCGCGTGAGCAGACGGTCGAGCGTCTGGTCGCGCGCGAGCTTGCCTTCGTTGCCGTGCAGCGCGACGAAGGCGTCGCGGATCGCCTCGACGAGCGCGCGATCGTCGACCAGCGTATGGCCGAACGCGGCTTCGACGCCGCTCAGGCCTGGAAGATCGATGCGGCGCGCCGCACGCTCGACCCATGCCTGCGGCAGGTACAGCATCGAATACGTGAAGCCGCCGGCTTCCGGCGCATGGCCGTCGTGCGTCGCACCGGGCTCGATCAGGATCGCGCGGCCCGGCACGCTGGTATGCAGCGACCGATGACACTGGAACCGCTGCACGCCCTGTTCGGTGAAGCCGATCAGCATGTCGTCGTGATCGTGCGGGTCGTATGCGTGGCCGCTGAAATGCGCGCGCAGGCTTTCGATCCCCGTTTCAGGATCGCGGCGCGCGACGAGCCAGTGCTCGTGCGTGCCGCCGTCATCCGCTGCGCGTCCCATCGCTCGCCTCGCTGCCCGTCGTTGCCCGGCGGATAGTGTACGCAGATCGCGGAGGGTCCGTGCGCCGCCGGCGCGCGTGACGGCGTTACAGCGCGCGCGCGATCGCCTGTTCGAGCAGCGACAGCCCGAGATCGATTTCGGCTTCGCTGACCGTCAACGGCGGCGCGATCCGGAACACGCCGCCCATCCCCGGCAGCTGCACGATGTTCATGCTGAGCCCGAGCTTCATGCATTCGCGCGTGATCTTCGCGCCGAGGCCATCGGCCGGCTCCTTCGTGCGGCGATCCTTGACGATCTCGACGCCGAGCAGCAACCCGCGTCCGCGCACGTCGCCGATGCATTCGAAGCGCTCCATCAGGTCGAGCAGCCCGCGCCGCAGCCGCTCGCCCATCAGGTTCGCGCGTTGCACGAGGCCGTCGCGCTGCACCACGTCGAGCACGCGCAGGCCGACCGCGGCCGGCAGCGGGTCCGACACGTGGGTCGTGTAGAACAGGTAGCCGAGCGCGTGCGCGCGCTCCTCGATCTGCGCGGACGTCACGACGGCCGCGAGCGGCAGCCCGGCGCCGAGCGTCTTCGACAGCGTCAGGATGTCGGGCGTCACGCCGTCGCGCTGGCACGCGAACATCGTGCCGGTGCGGCCCACGCCCGTCTGCGCTTCGTCGAGGATCAGCAGCATCCCGCGCTCGTCGCACTTGCGCTTGAGCGCCGCCATGTAGCCGTCCGGCAGCTCGATGATGCCGCCCGAGCTGAGGATCGGCTCCGCGATGAACGCGGCGAGATTGCCGCTGGACTGGCGATCGATCAGATCGAACGCGTAGTCGAGCTCGGCAAGGTAGTCGTACGCGCCGTTGCGCTCGAAGCGCGGCCGGTACGCGAACGGCGCCGGAATCGCGAACGAGCCCACGGCCGCCGGGCCGACGCCCTTGCGGCCCGCGCTGTAGGTGGCGGACGCCGCCGCGCCCGTCATCCCGTGCCACGACTGCGCGAAGCCGACGATCTCGTACTTGCCGGTGACGAGCTTCGCCATCCGGATCGCCGCTTCGTTCGATTCCGCGCCGGTGCTCAGCAGCAGCGCGCGATCGAGGCCGGGCGGCGTGAGGTCGGCGAGGCGCGTCGCGAGCTCGACGACCGGCCGCGACAGCATCCCGCTGAACAGGTGATCGAGCTTGCCGGCGTATTCGGCGATGACCGCGACGATGTCCGGATGGCAGTGCCCGAGCACCGCGCTCATCTGGCCCGACGTGAAGTCGAGGATCGCGCGGCCGTCCGCGTCGTAGACGAAGCTGCCCTGCGCACGCTCGACGATGAGCGGCTCGAACGTGCCGCCGTAGCGGATCAGGTGATGCGTCGCGTTGTGCCAGAACGTTGCGTCGTCGTTTGCGGACATCGTTTTCTCCAGGCGAGGGGCAGGGAACGCTTGCAGTCTAGGCGCCGCTCTGTTTTGATGGAAACGAATAGTTCTTATGCAAGGTAGAAAAGGAGCTAATACCTTGGCACGTTCGCTCGACATCGATCTGCTGCGCTCGTTCGTCGTGATTGCCGAAGTGCGCTCGCTCAGCCGGGCGGCGGCGCGGGTCGGCCGCACGCAGTCCGCGCTCAGCCAGCAGATGCGGCGGCTCGAGGAGAGCGTCGACCAGCCGCTGTTCCAGCGCACCGGGCGCGGCGTGGTGCTCACGCATCCCGGCGAGCGGCTGCTGCTGCATGCGCAGCGCATCCTGCGGCAGCACGACGAGGCGCTGGCCGATCTGTGCGGCACGGGGCTGTCGGGCACGATCCGCTTCGGGTGCCCGGACGATTACGCGCAGGTGTGGCTGCCGTCGCTGCTGCGGCAGTTCTCGAGCCATCATCCGCACGCGATCGTCGAGGTCGTGTGCGGGCCGACGCCGCGGCTGCTCGAACAGCTTGACAAGCGCGCCGTCGATCTCGCGATGATCTCGGTGCCCGACGAGGCGGCAACCGACGATTTCATCCGCCGCGAGCAGCTGGTGTGGATCGGCTATCCGGGGCTCGATACCGCGCAGTTCGAGCGGCTGCCGCTCGCGCTTTCCGATCCCGACACGCTCGATCACATCGCGGCGTGCGATGCGCTGGCGCGCGCCGGGCGCGACTATCGCGTCGCCTATGCGAGCAGCAGCCTCGCGGGGCTGATCGCGCTGGTGCGCTCCGGGCAGGCGATCGCGGTGATGACGCAAACGGCGGTGCCCGCGGACCTCGCGATCCTCGCCGCCGAACGCGGGCTGCCGCCGCTGCCGGCGGTGGGCATCACGCTGCGCTTCGACCGGAAGCGGCCGTCGCATCTGACGGCGGTGTTCGCCGAGCACATACGCTCGGTGTTGCCGCTGTTGTGACTCGCGGCGGCTGAGGTGGCGCATGCCGTTACGGTGCGTCGCAGCGCAACTCCCGTCAGAACCGATGATGCGCGTGCCCGCAGTGCGGCTTTCTGCATCGCGGGTCGTCACTCCGGTCGCATGCAGGCGCGCTGCTGCCCCGCGACCGTCTTACGACGTCGCGCGCCTTCTGTCGCATTTACACGCGTCGATCGCGAAATAGACTTCGAATCGAGCGACCCGATGCGCGGGTCGACAGGGCCGCCCACCATCCCGCGTCGCTCACGCAACGGCCTTCGCACGTCGTTCGACGGTAGCTGGCTACCGGGGACCGTCGACCATCGGGCCGCGTTCGGGGGAGCGCGCCTGTTTCGGTGGAAGCGCGGGTGACGACGTCAAGCGATGCGCCACTCAACTGTTTTCGCACGAACCCGTTCCGTCCCGCTGGCCGACCTCGGTCGCGCCGGCTCGCCGTCGACCGCCGACCTCATCGGGCCGGATGCCGCCGCATCGGATGCCGCTGCGGGCGGATGGGCAACGAGGGGTCAGCATGAACAGGTCACTTCGGATCGTCAGTGCCGCGCTCGCCGCGCTGGCATGCAGCGCCGGCCATGCGCCGGTTCCGGTCCACGCGGCGACGCTCACGTATACCGCGCCGTCGCACGCGTTCCACCCATCCCGCGCATCGCGCGTGCGACCGGCCGCATCGGCTACGCTGCCGCCCGTGATCGTCAAGCCGGCCGTCGACGGCAGCGACCAGGCCGACGCGCTGCAGACGGCGCTCAATGCATTGCAGGCCGGGCAAACGCTGATACTTTCGCCGGGACGCTATACGGTCAGCCGGTCGCTGTCGGTTGCGATGTCGGGTGTCGTCGTGTCGGGCTACGGCGCGACGCTCGCGGCGACGAATCCGGCCGACCAGACGATCGTGATGAGCGGCGCCGATTCGACGCTGGTCGGCGTCACGCTGATCGGCGCCGGCACGACGCGCCTCGCGACACCGGCGTCGACCAAGGTCGAAGTGACCGGCACCGGCGTTCAGGTGCTCGGCGTGACGGTGCAGGGCGGCGCGAGCGCGGGCATCTTCGTGTTCGGCGGCCGCAACGTCGCGATCGTCGGCAATACGGTGCGCGCGACGCTTGCCGACGGCATCCACATGACCGACGGCGCAGCCAACGTGCTGGTGCAGGGCAACACGGTGACGGGCACCGGCGACGACCTGATCGCCGTCGTCAGCTATCTGTCCGACGGCCGCGTGAGCAACAACGTGCTGATCGACCACAACACCGTATCGGGAAACTACTGGGGGCGCGGAATCGCCGTCGTCGGCGGCCAGGCGGTGACGATCTCGAACAATACGGTCGACGGCGTGCAGAAGGCGGCCGGCATTCTGGTCGCGCAGGAGGACAGCTGGCGCACCTACGGCGTCTCGAACGTCGTCGTCGACAACAACGTCGTGTCGAACGTCCAGAACGCGAACGTCGACAACGGACTGTTGCCGACGCAACAGGGCGCACTCGAGCTCGATACGTGGTCGGGCACGGTGTCGTACGTCGTCGTCACGCGCAATCGCGTGACCGGGTCCGGCTATACCGGGTTCCGCGCGCTGGGGAACGTGTGCGCGTTCGAGGCGGCAAACAATGCGTTCGCGTCGATCGCGCAAGCGCCGGTGTCGTTGCTGTCGCGCGGCTGCCCGGCCAGCCGGATCGTCGTGGCCGGCAACACGCTCGACGGCGTTGCGCTGGTCGCGCCGGTCGGCGCATCGCCGTCGGGAACGATTCAGGCGACCGGCGCGGCGACGGCGACGATGCCGCAGGTGCGTACCAATCTGATGCGGTAGCCGCGTGGCGCAACGCCGTCACGCGGCGCCGCACGGACCGCAGGTTTCGGCATACGCGTGCATCATCGTCGCGACGTGCGGCCGAATCGCGTCGGTGCCGAATGTTGGCCTCGGCGCGCGCCGACAAGCACATCGCGCGTCGGGCCATCCGGCGCGGGCGTGCCGGCAAATCCGGCCGCCGCATCGGGGCGTACATGCTGCGATCGGTGCGATCGGATCTCGCAGCGCTTGTCGCGCGTGCGCGAGCTGCCCATCCCGGCTCACAGCAGCCCGGCCTTGCGCGCGGCCGCTGCCGCCTGGGTACGGTTCAGCACATTGAGCGCCTTGAAGATCGCCGTGACGTGCGCCTTGACCGTCTTCTCGGACAGATTGAGGCGATCCGCGATCACCTTGTTGGGCACGCCTTCTGCAACGTATCGCAGCACCTCGATCTGGCGCTTCGTGAGCGGCCCGGCGCTGCGCGTCGCCGGCGCAGGACGCGGGCTGCCCGGTGCGGCCGACGACGAATCGTCGAGCATCAGCGGCGGCACGTAGCGCTCGCCGTCGAGCACCATCCTGATCGCCGACAGCACCGTATGCGGCCCCGCCGATTTCGGCACGTAGCCGAGCGCGCCGCGCGCGAAGGCGGCCCGCACGTCGGCCGCATCCTCGGACGTGGACAGCACGATGATCTGCAGTTGCGGGCACTTGCCGGCAAACGCGGAGATCGCATCGAGGCCGTTCATTCCCGGCAGCTTCAGGTCGAGCACGATCGCGTCGAAATCGGCGGATTGATCGAGCATCCGCATCGCATCGTCGGCGTTGCCGGCTTGCGCGACCGTTACGTCTTCGCCGTTTTGACGCAGCAATGCGGCTACGCCGTCGCGCAGAATCGGATGATCGTCGACGATGAGAATCTTCATGAGAATCCGCGATGCCGAAGGGAGGAAAAGCTGCCGGTTGAACGAGGCCCGAGGTTGCGTGCAAGGCCCGGATGGCTGGTCGTGGTCGCGTTCCGCCGTGCGATCTTACAGGCAATCGTGCGCGTGCAACGCGCCTGTTTCGGCGACGTCGATCGTTGCGGCGACATCGTATTTACATTGCCGCATGAATCGCCGCGACTGACTCGCGCCGGTAACCAATCCCCGGCGATCGTCGCTGCGTGGTGGCGTCCCCGTGCAGGCCAAATTCGATGCGCCGACAACCAAACAGAATCGCGGCAATGGCCGGATCGCCGGATGGGCGGACCGCCGGATCGCGCGGATTCGAACTGCAATTTGGCGCGGATGCCGAGGATTCGTAATTCGGGTGACGCAGTGTGGGAGGCGAACGTGTCGTACTTGTGGTTGTCGCTGCAACGACTGCGGGCGGATTGCGCGACCGCGATGTTCCGGCTCGGCGTGACGGGCGACCCGGCCGATGCGAACGCATCGCTGTCGATGACGCTGAGGATCGAGAGGAGCGAACTCGCGTCGTTCGATCGATCTGCGTGCCGCGCCTGAGTGTGCCCGGCGTCATCGATGCGACGGCGCGCGGTTCGGCTCACTCCGGTTCGCCGCTCCGCGCGCGCACGCCGGCCGCGATCAGGTTGCCGATCGCCGCGCGCAGCTTGTCGTTCGGGATCGGCTTGTGCAGCAGCAGGCAATGGCTCGCATGGGCTTCGGCAAGGCGGTCGGCGGCCGTGTCGCCGCTGATCAGCAGCGCGGGGATGTCGTCGTTGTATTCGCTGCGCAGCCGCTCGATCACCGTCAGCCCGTTTTCGGCGCCGCGCAGGCGGAAGTCGCAGACGAGCAGGTCGGGGCGGCGCGCGCATGCCGACAAGCGTTCGATCGCAGCGTCGCCGCTGTCCGAGACGATCGTTTCATAGCCCCACAGTTCGAGCAGTCTGGCCATGCCGTCGCGGATCGCGAGCTCGTCGTCCACGACGACGACGAGCCCCGAGTGATGCGACACGTCGTCGGCGGGTTCGGCCGATGCGTCGGCTTGCGCCGCAGCGTGATCGCAGCGGCTCACCCACACTTCGAAGCACGATCCGCGGCCGGGCGCCGAGCGCACCTTCAGCTCGCATTCGAGCAGGTCGGCCAGCCGTCGCACGATCGCGAGCCCTAGTCCGAGGCCGTTTGCGCGGTCGCGTTCCGGGTTGCCGACCTGGTAATACTCCTGGAACACCAGCTCGAGCTGGTCGGCAGCGATCCCGCGTCCGGTGTCCCATACCTGGATCGCGACGCGTGCGCCGCGTCGTCGGCAGCCGACCACGATCCGGCCGGCATCCGTGTAGCGCACCGCGTTGGACACGAGGTTGCGCACGATGCGCTCGAGCAGCACCGGATCGGTATCGACGATCGCGCGGCACGGGACGCGCGTCAGCGTCAGGTTTTTCGCCGCCGCGTCGAGCAAGTGATCGGTGCATGCGTGTTCGAGCACCGCGTCGACGTGCACCGGCCTGCGATGCACGTCCACCACGCCGGCATCGAGCCGCGACACGTCGAGCAGCGCGCCGAACAGCGAGTCGAGCGCATCGGTCGAACGCTCGATCTGCACGAGTATCTGCGCCCGCTCCGTGTCGGTCTTCGCGCCGCGCAACGCACCGACCAGCAGGCTCAGCGCGTGGGACGGCTGACGAAGATCGTGGCTCGCGGCGGCGAGAAAGCGCGATTTGGCCAGATTCGCGTCTTCGGCGATCTGCTTCTGGCGCAGCAGGTCGTCCGCGAGCCGCTTCGCGGTCCGGTTGCGCGCGCGCAGATCGCGGGCGAGCTGTTCCGCGCGAAAGCGCAGGCGAATGTTCTGCGCCGCGCTTCGGTTGGCGAGCAGGCCGAGATAGGCGATCACGCAGACGAACAGGAACATCATCGGCGCCGTCGCCTGCTGCACGCGATTGTCGGACAGCGCGGCGGCGACGACGTACGGGACGGTGGCCGGCAACAGGAACGCGAGGAACGCCGGAAGATACGTGCCGAAGACCGGCACGGCGCCGGCCACTACCCCGAGCGTGGCGGTGACCGCGAGGCTCTCGACCTCGAACCCGCGTCCCTTCGCCAGTTCGATCGACGACCACCCCCAGCCGATCCCGGCCGCCGTGCTGCAGGCGACGAATCCTGCCGCCCAGCGCGATCTGCGCGTGTCGCGGTTGGCCGAGCGGTGGTAGCGCCACGCGAGGCACGCGTGCGCCGTCGAGCACGCGACGATGTACGACAGCCACGCGGCGCCGGCCAGCGGATCGACGCGCCCGAGGCGCTCCAGCGAAACGACGAGTGTCGCGGCCAGCAGCGTTCCGCCGCACACGCTCAGGGTCACGATGCCGTAGACGAGCTTCAGTTGTTCGGCGGCGATCGGGCTTTCCGGATGCATCGTCATCCAACGGGCTCCCCGAGGTACGAACGCAATTGCAGCAGGCGGCGCACGTCGGTCCTGCTGGGCCGGCATGTCGACGCTGGGTTGGTCGATCGTCGGCAAGGATCGCGCCGATGGACGGTCAAGTATCGCCATGTCGGATCATGGCGTCCATCGGTCGATCGTGCGTTTTGCGGCGCCGAGCGGAACGGCGTGGGGAGGGGAGCATCGCTCGCCGGGGAGCCGAGCGGGATCGGCCAACGATGTCGTGGCACGCGCACGCGCGCCGCCGTCGATTGCTGCGGCCGGGCGATCCGCCGTGTTCCGCGCGCCCAATAAAAAAACCGCGAAGCGTTGCGCTGTCGCGGTTTCTTTTCTATGCCCGAAACACGGTCGATGAAAACCGTATCTGGTGCCGACGGCGAGACTCGAACTCGCACAGCTTTCGCCACTACCCCCTCAAGATAGCGTGTCTACCAATTTCACCACGTCGGCACTTCGGTACTGCAAGGGGCGCAATTCTAGCGTCACATTGCGCGTTTGTGAAGGGGGTATGCCGCGATTGCGCTGGCGGCGTGCGCGATCCCGGTAAAATCCGTCGGTCCGCCCGGCCCAACATCGCATCCGTACCCGCTTCTTCCCGTGACGACCACCCTCGAACAACTTCAATCCGGCCAGTTGTCCGGCGCCCGAGAACTCAAGCTCGCGTGCGGGCTGACCGAATTCCCGCGCGAGATCTTCGACCTCGCGGACACGCTCGAAGTGCTCGATCTGTCCGGCAATGCGTTGTCCACGCTGCCGGATGACCTCGCGCGGCTGCACCGGCTGCGCATCCTGTTCGCGTCCGGCAACCGCTTCACCGAATTTCCCGCAGCGCTCGGCGCGTGCCCGCAGCTCGACATGATCGGCTTCAAGGCGAACCGGATCCGCACGGTGCCGCGCGGCGCGCTGCCGCGTGCGCTGCGCTGGCTGATCCTGACCGACAACGAGATCGACGCGCTGCCGGCCGACATCGGCGACTGTTCACGCCTGCAGAAGCTGATGCTCGCCGGCAACCGGCTGCGCGCGCTGCCGGCCGAATTGGCGGCGTGCCGTGCGCTCGAGCTGGTGCGTCTGTCCGCGAACCGGCTCGACGCGCTGCCGGACTGGCTGTTGCGCCTGCCGCGCCTTTCCTGGCTCGCGGCCGCCGGCAATCCGCTTGGCGCGGGCCCGGAGGCCGCCGCGTCTGCCGAGCCCGGCGTGGCCGAGATCGATTGGGCGTCGCTCGCATGCGAACACCGGCTCGGCGAAGGCGCGTCGGGCGTGATCTACCGCGCGCAGTGGCGTGCGGAGGGCCGCGCGACGCGCGCGGTCGCGGTGAAGCTGTTCAAGGGCGCAGTGACGAGCGACGGGCTGCCCGACTGCGAAATGGCCGCGTGCCTGCACGCGGGCCGCCATCCGAACATGATTCCGGTGATCGGCAAGCTGCGCGGTCATCCGGACGGCGCGCACGGCCTCGTGATGGAGCTGGTCGATCCGGCGCTGACGAATCTCGCCGGGCCGCCGAGCTTCGCATCGTGTACGCGCGACGTCTATGCGGCCGATGCGCGCTTCGCGCCGGCCGACGCAGCGCGGCTCGCACACGGCATCGCGTCGGTCGCCGCGCATCTGCATGCGCGCGGCATCATGCACGGCGACCTGTACGCGCACAACATCCTGCACGACGGGGCAGGCGGCGCGCTGCTCGGCGATTTCGGCGCGGCGTCGCTCTACGACGTGAACGACCGCGTGCGCGCGGCGCGGTTCGAGCGGCTGGAAGTCCGCGCGTTCGGTTACTTGCTGCGCGAGTTGCTGGAGCGATGCGAGCCGCGTGCCTGGGCTGCTGCGCAAGCCCTCGACGCGCTGGCCGCTGCGTGCGTGAACGACGAGGTCGACGCGCGGCCGTCGTTCGAGCAGATCGTCGCCGCGCTGGCTGCAACGATGGACTGACGGTTTCGTGCGCGCGGTGCCCGCGCGGGCGTTCGCGCTCAAGCTTGCCGCGCCGTCAGCAGCTTGATCCCGAGCCCGACGAACAGCAGCCCGCTCGCGCGCTTGGCCGCGCGCAGCCACGGGCTGACGCCGAAGCCGCGATGAAGCCGGCGCACGCCGAACGAATAGAGGCTGTGCACGACGATGACGGTGCATGCGATCGTCGCGTACATCGCGACGAACTGCATCGCGAGCGGCTGATCGTGCGAGATGAACTGCGGCATGAACGCGGACAGGAAGATCATCGTCTTCGGATTGCTGCCCGACACGAACAGCGCTTCACGGAACAGCTTGCTGCGATCCGGTTCGACGCTTGCCGCGCCGCTGTCCGGCGCGCGCCGGTGGCGATCGCCGCGCAGTTGCCGGATGCCGATGAAGATCAGGTACGCGGCGCCGACGACTTTCATCGCGACGAACAGCGGCGGCATCGCGGCCAGCACCGCGCCGACGCCGAGCGCGACCAGCACGACCACCGCGCCCTGCGCGACGAGGTTGCCGGCGATCGTGGCTGCCGTGCCGTGCGAGCCGTAGCGCACCGTATTGCGGATCACCAGCAGCACGTTGGGGCCGGGCGACAGCGTGGTCGCGAGATAGGCGGCGGCAAACAACATCCAGGTCTGAACGGACATGCGGCGCTCCGGAAGGCGGGGTCTGCGGTCGGGGTGAATCGCTGCATGATGCCACGGCTGCGCGCGGCTCACCCCGGCGCATCGCGTCAACGCGTGTCGCGCACGCAGGATGCGACGATCGACGCAGGCGAATCGATCGCGGCCGGCCGCGTGATCCACGCGACCCACGCCGCCCATAAACCGCAGACGATCAGCACGGCGAGATTCAGCGGCGTCCGGTAGCGGACGATCCGGTCGGCGAGCGTCGGGCGTTGGTGGCTCATGTTGGTCTCCTTCGGGCGGGAAATAGGGCGTTACTGGCCGGTGTACGACGGCGCCTTCGCGTCGCAGGTCACGGACACCGTCGAGCCGTCGGCGAAGTGCAGCGCGAGCGGCACCTTCGCACCGGGCGCGACCGGCTTGCGCGCGTCCTCGAGCATCACGTGATAGCTCTTCGGCTTGAACGTGACCGTGCCGTGCGCGGGCACCTCGACCGCGTCGACGTGGACCATCTTCGCGGTGCTGCCGGCCGTCAGCGTTTCGTGGATCATCGCCATCCCGTATGCGGGCGTGTCGATGCCGGTGAGCGTGGCCGGCTTGTCGCCGTCGTTCTTCAGCGTGAAGTAGCCGGACGACGGGACCGTCGCCGGCATCGTGCGGATCCAGCAGCCATCGGCCTGGACGGCCGACGCGGCGAAGGTGGCGGGCGCCTGCAGCGCGAGCAGGGCGAACAGCAGGCTGGCGGGAATCGAGCGTTTCATCGAGTGCATTCCTTGTCGGGTATCGGAAGTTGCCGTGCGGGCATCGTCGGCGTCACTTCACCGTGAACGTGTAGCGGCCCTGCGTGCGATGGCCGTCGCTTGCCACCGCGACCCACGCGACCGTGTACGTGCCGGCCGCGAGGCTTGCGAGGGCGACGTGCATGCGTTTGCGGTTGCCGGCGTCGACCGCCGATTTCCCGTCGGCGACCGACTGGCCGTGGCTGTCGGTGACCACGATCGAGCTGAATGCGGGTTCGAGCGTTTCGCTGAAGTCGATCGCGACCTCGTGCGGCGCGCTCGCCAGCGTGGCATCGGCGGCGGGGTCGAGGGTTTTCGGGTGTGCGTGCGCATGAGCAGCCTGCGCGATGACGAAGCCGGCGATGACGAGTGCGCCGCGAACGAACGAAGTGATTTTCATGTTGGTTGATCCGATCGGAGATGACGAGGAGAACGATGCGTTCGACGCGTCGCCGCGCGCGTTCGCACGCGCGCATGCCGCAAGCGGGCGTGCGCGCACGGTGCGATGCCGCGGGCAGGCAATACGGTCGAACAGGAACGTTTTGGCGCCGCGCGCGACGAGGCGCGCGCAGGCGGACGGCGCGATGCGCCAACGCATCACGCGCGGTGACGGTGCTTCAGGCGGCGGACGGTGGCGCGCGCGGTTGTGCGACGGTGAGCGGCAGCGCGCGCGGCAGGCTCTCGAAGCGGGTCGCTTCGCGGTGCTGCAGCGGCGCACGATTGGCCGCGAACGTCAGTTCGGGCGCGGGCAGGGCCGGCGTATGCGCGAGCAGGCTGCAATAGCCGCATGCCTGCAGATGGGCCTGCAGGCTCTTCGACGACGCAGCGTCGCCGTGGTCGGCATCGCTCGGCCCGGCCGTGCAGTAACCGGCGAGCAGCGCGTCGACGCGGTGTTGCGTCGTCAGCGCCTGTGAGATCGTCGGCGCGAGCGTCGTCATCAGGATGGCGAGCATCCCGATCAGACTGACGATCTTGCGGAGACGACGACTCAGCATGCGATGCGCGGCGGCATATGGAGGAAGGCGATGCTGCGGATTATGCCACGCAGCCGCCGCGGCGGCGGGCGCGGCACACGGCCGCGCGCCGCGCTCATTCGATCATTTGGGCGTCGGGCACGTCGAGCACGAGGTCCGACGTCGCGACGGCCACGCACGGCAGCGTATAGCCTTCGGCCTTCTCGTCGCGGCTCAGCCCTGGCCACTCGATCGTGTAGCGCACGCTGCCGCTGACGATCCGGCACAGGCAAGTGCGGCACGTGCCGTTGCGGCACGAGCGCGGCAGGCTGACGTGCGCGAACGCGGCGGCTTCGAGCAGCGTCAGCGAGTCGGGCGCGTCGAACGTCGCGCCGAGCGGCTCGACGCGCACGAGAGGGGGACGTTCCGGATCGGTCATGGTGAAGGCGGGCGGCAGGCGGCGGCAATGCGATGCGAGCGCCCAAGCATACCCGAAGCCGCGCGCGGCCGGCGCCGTGCAGGCCGCCGGCCGCGATCTCAGTGCCGGCGCAGATAGCGGTAGACGGTATTGCGCGCGAGCCCGAGCTCGCGCGCGGCAGCCGACACGTTGCCGCCGTGCCGCGCGAGCACCGCATCGATCACCGCGGCCTGGTGGCTCTGCAACGTCGTTGCCGCGCGCGTGCCGGCCGGCGCGGGCGAGCTCGCCGGCGCGTCTTCGCAGTCGAGCCAGAAATCGTCGGGCAGGTGCGCGAGCGTGATTTCGGCTTCGTCTTCGGCGAGCATGCCGGCCGTGCGCAGCACGTTGGTCATCTGCCGCAGGTTGCCGGGCCAGCGGTGGCGCAGGAATGCGTCGAGGACGTCGGCGGCGACGCGCGTCGGCATCGGCTCGCTGTGCGCGAGCCGCGCGAGGATGCGCTCCACCAGCACCGGCAGGTCGGTGCGCGCGGCGAGCGGCGGCAGCGTGACGGCGAGCCCGTTGATCCGGTAGAACAGGTCTTCGCGGAACGTGCGCTCGGCGATCATCGCGCGCAGGTCGCGGTGGGTCGCGCACACCACGCGCACGTCGACCGGCACCGCGCGTGCGCCGCCGAGCGGCATCACCGCGCGTTCCTGCAGCACGCGCATCAGCCGCACTTGCTGCGCGAGCGGCATGTCGCCGATTTCGTCGAGAAACAGCGTGCCGCCGTCGGCCTGCGCGATCTTGCCGGGGCTGCCGCGCTTGCGCGCGCCGGTGAACGCGCCGTCCTCGTAGCCGAACAGCTCGGCCTCGATCAGCGAATCGGGCAGCGCGGCGCAGTTGACGGCGACGAACGGGCCGTCGGCGCGCGGCGACGCCTGGTGCAGCGCGCGGGCGAGCCATTCCTTGCCGGTGCCCGTCTGGCCGAGGATCAGCAGCGGCAGGTCGCGGCCGCGGATCTTCGCGACCCGGTCGAGCACGGCAGCCATCCGTGCATCGCCGGTGTCGAGCGTCGCGAACGTGATCGCCTCGGGGTCGACCGCGCGCGGGCGCGCGGCGACGGGCGCCGGTGCGGGCGGCGTGACGGCGACGGTCGTCTTGCGCGCCTCGGCGAATTCGCAGCGCGCGAGCACGCGCACGCCGGTCGACAGCGTCAACTGGAACGGCGCGCCCGGTGCACGGGCCGCCTGCTGCGCGAGCTGATTGAACTGCATGCCGAACAGCGCGTCGCAGCCGCGATGCTGCAGTGCATCGAACGTCGCGCCGAGCTGAAACTGCGCGCTGCGGTTCGCGGCGATCAGTCCGCCGTCGCGGTCGAACGCGACGAGCCCGGCGAACAGCGAGTCGACGCAATCCTCGTGGGCGTGGAAGCGCAGCCGCAGCGCTTCGGCGCAGCGGTTCGCGAACAGATGGTTCTCGATCAGCTGCGCGGACATTCGCACGAGCGCGAGCGTGTGCGGGCTGAAGCCGCGCGGATCGCCGCTCACGTCCAGCGTGCCGAGCGTGCGGCCGAACGGATCGATGATCGGTGCGCACGAGCAGGTGAGGATGTGATTCGCGCGCAGGAAGTGTTCGTCGCCGTGCACGGCGACGGCCTGGCCCGACGCGAGCGCGGTGCCGATCGCGTTGGTGCCGCGCGTGCCTTCGGCCCACGACACGCCGGTGCACAGCGCGACGCGGTTCGCCTTCTCGATGAAGTCCGCGTCGCCGATGCTGTGCAGGATCACGCCGTCGGCATCGGTGAGGAGCACGAGGCTTTGCGTGTCGGCGATCTGCGCGTGCAGGTTCTCCATTACCGGGCGCGCGTGGGCGAACAGCGCATGGTTCGTGTCGAGGAGTTCGCGCAGCGCGAGCCGCGACAGCGGCGAGAAATCGGGGCGCTCGTCCGCGCGCAGGCCGAGCGCCGTCGAGCGGGCGTGCGCCTGTGCGAGCAGGTCGTTGCGGCCCGCGGCGGCGGGCAGCACGAAAGGTTGAGGCATGTGTCGTCTCCTGTCGGCCGCGGGCGGCGCCGAAGCGCGTGCCGGGGCACCGTGCGTCGCGGTCGGCCCGCCGTGACGCGTTGCGCGGCGCCATCCGGGCTGCGCTTGGCGGGCTGCGCCCGCGCGTCCCGGCGGCCGCGATCGATATCGCCTCATCATACAAGCGCCGCGCGCGTTGTGCGCGCCGCGTATAAACCCGTCTTGCTTTCACGCGGCCGCCTGCAATGATGGAAGTGGAGCACGCACGCGCCGTGTTCCGCATTGCAACATGCATGCGACGTGACATGCATCCGTTCGGGAGACCCATCATGGTTCGGACGGAACTCAGAGTCGTGCTGGCGGCCATCGCCACTTTCATCATGCTCGGCGGCATCGGCGTCGCGATCCACGGTTTGCTGTTCGACGCGATCGACGCCGTCCGGTACGGGGCGGCCGCAATCGCGGTGGGCGCGACGACCGCCGCGATCGCGCTCAACATCTGGCCCACCGATCCTCACTGACGCCGCGCGGCGCACGCCGCTGCAGGGCGCGCTGGTCGGACGAAAATGCGCGTCGGAACGACGCACGCCCAAAATTTGCCTCCTGCGCGAAACCGTCTAAAGTGGAATGCAACCGGCATGCATCGTCCGCGCGACAAGCCCGTGGGCGACGCCCCTGCCGGCGAGCCCGCGTCCATTTTCGTCCGGCCGGTGGCGGACGACGGACGCGGTCACGTGTTGACTACCGGACGAAGGGCGGCGCCATGCAGATCCATTTCACGAACGAGAAGCCCGAATATTCGGGGCGCGACCTGATGCTCGGATTCACGGCGCTCGTGAATGGCGAGCGCGTCAAATGCCAGATCACGGCCGAAGCGCTGGAAGACCATTTCGGCGCCGCGTCGCCGCGCTTCGAGGACATGGTCGGCGCGTACGACCAGCATCGCGAGCGCATCGAGGCGGCCGCACGGCGGCTCTTGTCCGAAACGCGCGCGCAATGCGTGACGCTGCGCAGCGGCTACGTGCGCTTCTACGAGGCGAACTGGCGCTGAGCCGCACGCTCGGGTAGTGACGCAGCGGGCGCCGAATTCCGGCGCCCGTGTCGTATCGGCGCGGCGCGCATGCGGCGCCGCGCGTCGCATTGCGCCCGGTTCGCGCCGCCCGAACCCGTCAGGATTCCATCGCGTTCAATCCGTCGCGACCAGCGCATACGCGCCGTCGGTCGCGCCGTGCGCGCGGGCGATGCGAGCGAAGCCCGTATCGGCGAGGTGCATGCCCGCGATCATCAGGTTCTCCCCAGCGGCGTGCGCGAGCGTGGCCGCGCGCGTCGCGCATGCCAGCGACGCATCGTGGTCGAACGCGATCGACACGTCGGGGTGCGCGACCTGAACCGGCGCGAAATGCACGAGATCGCCCCAGATCAGCAGGCGCTCGCCGCGCGATTCGACGCGATAGCCGGTATGGCCGGGCGTGTGGCCCGGCAGCGGCACCGCCGCGATGCCGGGCAGCACGTTGCCGCCTGCGATGGTGCGCAGCTGCGCGCGACAGGCGTCGAACGCGCGCCGTGCCAGCTCGAAATTCCCGCGTGCGCGCTCGCTGGCGCGTTCGTATGCGTCGTGATCCAGCCAGAACGCCCGTTCCCGTTCGTGAATCAGCACCTCGGCGCGCGGGAAGGCCGGCTGTCCGCGCGCATCGAGCAGGCCGCCGATATGGTCGGGATGCGCGTGCGTCAGCAGGATCGTGTCGATGTCGCGCGCATCGATCCCGGCTTGCGACAGCGCCGCCGGCAGCAGGCCGCCCCAGTTGCGGAAGCCGCCGGCGCCGGCGTCGACCAGCACGGTCCGGCCGCCGCCGCGGATCACATAGCAGTTGATGTTGACGTCGGACGGCGCCGGCACGCCGGCCCGCTGCATGATGCCCGCGGCCGCGTCGACGTCGATGTTCGACAGCAGATCGAGGCCGGCGCTCAGCGTGCCGTCGCTGAGCGCAATGACGGAGAAATCGCCGATCTGACGGCACGGGAACGGCGGGCGCGCAATGGACGGGTTCATGGTCAGTTCCGGGCGTGAAGGTGGGCGCTGTCGTGGCCGAAGCAGCGGATGCGCGCGACCAAGCCGGTGTGGCGGAGAATTTCGCGGTCGAGCGAAGCCATGAATCGATCGATCAATTCGGCGGTGCGCAGTCGGCCGAGGCGAAAGCGGATCTCCGCGCTGACCGGGTGTCCGCAGCCGTGCCGCACTGGCACGAACGCGACGTGGACGGTGCCGGGCGCGGCATTCAGCACGTCGGTGCAGAGCGTGTCGCATGCCGACGACAGCGCGGCGAGGGACGTCTGCGCCGGCATGCCGGCCTCGGCGATGAAAATCGTGACGCTGGGCATGGCCGGCTCCCGTCAGCGTGCGGCGGCCGTGGCCGGCGTGCCGACGAGCTGCTCGCCGATCGGCGCATAGAGCCGGATCGCCGCGCCGGCTGCGTGCGACGCGAGCCGTGCTCCGTCGCGATCGAGCACGGCCAGCCAGCGGTGGGCCGGCCGACGATCCAGCGCGACCGCATGCAGCGCGGCGGCGGCGATGCCGGCCAGGGCGAACGGCGCGGCGTCGTCGCTCACGGCCAGCCATTGGCCGTCGGCGACGGCCGGCGCGGGCGCGGCGCTGTCGTACACGTTGCGGCGCCACTCGACGATGTGCGGCTGCCAGCGTGCGAAATTGCCGCCGCCCTTCGCGCGATACTCGGCCGACGTCAGCACGTCCGGCGCGTCGATCGTATGCAGCGCCAGATAGACGGGGCCGTCGCCGCCGAGCGCGCGAAAGCGTTGCGACGTGCGAAAGCCCGACACGGAGATCAGCGCGGGCAGTTTGACGCGGCTGTAGAAGTCGTTCCACTCGGCTTCGACGGCCGGCTCGGCGATGCTGCATTCAACGGCATAGATCATGACTTCTCCACGGGGGGCGAGCGGCCGTCGGCATCGGCGGGCTGGCTCGTTGATTGAGTTTTTGTCATGATAGTGAGCCGCAGAACCGCGGAAAAACGATGATTCGTCATCGTTCAGTGACATTCGATCAAGCTGTGGCCCAACCCGGGGGAAACGTGACGCGACGCAGGATTCCGAGCAACTCGGCCTTGATGGCATTCGAGGCCGCCGCGCGGCACGGCAGCTTCGCGCGGGCCGCCGACGAGCTCGCGCTGACCGAAGGCGCGATCAGCCGCCAGATCGGCCGGCTCGAGGCGTTCCTGGGCGTGGCGCTGTTCGAGCGTGTCGGCAACCGCGTGCGGGTCGTGCCGAACGGGGCGCGTTACGCGGCGCAGGTGCGCGAAGTACTGGACCGGCTCGAGCGCGACAGCCAGTACCTGATGGGGCAGGCGGGCGACGGCGGCAGCATCGACATCGCGGTGACGCCGACGTTCGCGACGCGCTGGCTGATTCCGCGGCTCGGCGGCTTCCAGGCGGAGCATCCGAACATCACCGTGCATCTGGCCGATCGGGCCGAGCCGTTCGTGCTCGCCGGCAGCGGCTTCGATGCCGCGATTCATTTCGAGCACCCGGCGTGGGCCGGCATGCATACGTACCGCTTGTGCGAGGAGGTGCTGGTGCCGGTCTGCCGCCCGTCGCTGCTCGCGGGCGGGCACCCGGACGCGCTGCTCGGCACGCTGCCGCGCCTGCACAAGCGGCAGACGCCCGATGCGTGGTCGGCCTACGTGCAGGAGACGGGATTGCCGGTCGACAACCCGGCTGCCGGCGCGCGGCACGATCTTTATTCGATGCTGATCGCCGCGGCGCTGGCCGGGCTTGGCGTCGCGCTGGTGCCGCGGCTCTACGTGGAAGCCGAGATCGCGCAGGGTTTGCTCGCGGCGCCCTGGCCGGACGGCCGCGGCGTGGTCAAGCGCTTCTGTCTCGTGGTGCCCGAAGCGCTCGAATTGGGCGACGGCCCGCTGCGTACTTTCGCGCGCTGGGTGCTTCGGCAGGCAGGCGCGTGATGCGGCGGCGCGTGCGCCGCATGCGCGCCCCAACGAAAACGCCACCCGAAGGTGGCGTTGCGTCATCGTGGGTCGCGCCGCGGCGCGTGCGTCACTCGCCGCCGAGGTAGAAGTAGCGGAACAGGAACACGGCCGCGATGATCCAGACGATCGGCTTGACCGTGCGGGCCTGGCCGGTCAGCAGCTTCAGGCCGCCGTATGCGATGAAGCCGAACGCGACGCCGTTCGCGATCGAATACGTGAACGGCATCAGCAGCGCGGTGAGCGCGGCCGGCACGGCTTCGGTCGCGTCGTCCCACGGGACGTCGACCATCTCGCGCAGCATCAGGCACGACACGTACAGCAGCGCGGGCGCCGTCGCGTAGCCTGGCACGACGCCCGCGAGCGGCGCGATGAACAGGCAGGCGAGGAACAGCACGGCGACGGTGATCGCCGTCACGCCCGTGCGGCCGCCGGCCTGCACGCCCGAGGCGCTCTCGATGTACGCGGTGGTCGACGACGTGCCGAGCACCGAGCCCGCGACGATCGCGGTGCTGTCGGCGAGCAGCGCCTTGTTCAGGCGGTCCATCTTGCCTTCGACGAGCAGGCCGGCGCGGTTCGCGACGCCCATCAGCGTGCCGGTCGCATCGAACAGCTCGACGAGGAAGAACACGAGGATCACGTTGATGATTCCGGTCGACAGCGCGGCGCCGATGTCGAGCTTGAACAGCGTCGCGTCGATCGACGGCGGGGCGGAGAACACGCCATGGAACTGGTTGTCGCCGAAGAAGAACGACAGGACCGTGACGCCGATGATGCCGATCAGGATCGCGCCGCGCACGCGCAGATAGTCGAGCGTGACGATCGTGAAGAAGCCGACGATCGCGAGGATCGTGTCGTGTTTGTGCAGGTCGCCGAGCGTGACGAGGGTCGCGGGACTGCCGACGATCACGCCGGACGTCTTCAGCGAGATGATGCCGAGGAACAGGCCGATGCCGGCGGTGATCGAGATGCGCAGCGATTTCGGAATGCCGTTGACGATCGCCTCGCGCACGCGCAACAGCGTGACGAGCAGGAACAGGCAGCCGGAGATGAACACCGCGCCGAGCGCGGCCTGCCACGTGAAGCCCATGCCCTTGACGACGGTGTAGGCGAAATACGCGTTCAGGCCCATGCCGGGCGCGCACGCGATCGGATAGTTCGCGTACAGGCCCATGATGATCGACGCGAGCGCCGCGACGAGGCAGGTCGCCACGAACACCGATTCCTTCGGCATGCCGGCGTCGCCGAGAATCGCAGGGTTGACGAAGATGATGTAGGCCATCGTCAGGAACGTGGTGACGCCCGCGAGTATTTCGGTGCGGAAGTCGGTGCCGGCTTCAGCGAAGCCGAAATACCGCTTGATGGATTCCATGAAGGCGTTTCTCCGGTCGGGTTGTCGTGTTGCTTGTTGTTCGTGCCGAATTGTTGTAAGCCAGCGCGAGGCCGGCGTACTGTAACCAGCCACTATTGCGACGCTATCGGCGGATTGTAATAGCGTGGATAGCTCGGACGATATAGTCGCGGGGCGCGATCGCGCGCGTTCGCGCGGACGGCCGCAGATGCACGTTGCAGATGCACGTCGCGCGACGGCGGCGCGCATTTTACCGGTTCGGGCGAAGCGGCCGGGCGCAAACGATGGAAACGATTCGGTGGCGGGTACGACGGCGACGGCACGACGCCGTGCGGTAGAGAGGGTTCGCCTGCAAGGGCGCGCCCGCCCGAACGGGCGGGCAGCTGCGCGCGCCGGCCGTTCGGCAGGCCGGGCGGCGGCGGACATCGGGCTATGCTGCTCCGAAGCCGGCGCGTGCGCAACTGCGATTTCGCGCCGCTCGCGCGACTGTGGTTTCTGTGTAAAAGATCGCAAGACGCCATCGCGTTAACCGGCAAGTCTTTCTACGATAGATGAACCGTGCACGCACGCCGGCCGATCGCTGCCGACGCGGGGGAGTCGCAGTCCGTGCAGGCCAGGCGGCGAAGTGCGGTGACGGTCGTTGCGCGTTCGGGCACGCGCGACCGGTTGCGATAGCCCGATGCGGGTTCGTCCGTCATCACGGAGGTCAGCATGTTGAACTGGATCAGCCGTTGGGCGATGCGGCACGCCCCCACGCCGGAAAAAACCGCTGCGTCGATGCTCGTCACGGCGCGCATGGAACTGTTCACGGCCGAACAGCGCGTCATCGATGCGAAATTACAAGCGGATTACTGGCGCACGCGTGTGTCGTTCCTCGAGGAGGTGCAAAAGCAGGGCATCGATCCGTGGGTGACCTCGCAGGCGGCGCAACGTCCGGACGTCGACACCACACCCCGCGGTACGGGCCCGCGTCTCGCCGCCAGCACCTGACGCATGCATTGCATGTGAAAGCTGCGCAGGGCGCGCGATCGCGCGCGGCACGCAGCGGCGTGCCGCGCCACTCGAAGCGCACCCGCGGCCGATTGCGCCGCGGGTGCGTTCGTTTTCCGACGCGGTCGTTCGCTGCGTCAACGCGTTGCCCGGCAGCGCAGCGTCAGTCCCGCCTTCTCCCTCTTGCGGCGAGCCAGCCGCGCACCCGCGCGAGCGTGCGTCCGAGGCGGTCGCCGCGCCGCACGTATGCGGTCGTGATCGATGCTTCGGCGGGGCGGCCGTCGTAGGTGCCGAGCCAGATGCGATCGCCGCGCGCGATGCGCAGCACGTCGCCCGGCTGCACCCAGTAGTCGTCGACGCTCGGCGGGCGCGTGATCCACAGCGCGGCGCCGTGCGCGCGGATTTCCGCATCGCTCGGCGCGCGCCACGTCAGTGTCGTGTGCGGTGCAACCGCGAAGCGGATCACGACGGTCGGTAACGCGATCGCGCCGGCGCGGCGCGAGTCGGGACGGTCGAACAACGGGCTTGCCTGGTCCATCGTCTGCTCCATTCGTTGGGCCGGACGAATGAAGCGCACCAGAACAAAAAGGCCTCATCCGTTTCCGGTGAGGCCTCGTGTGACATGCGTACTGCTCGGATGCTAACGCACAAGCGCCTCCCGTGATCCATTCTTTCGAATGTTCACCGAGCAATGAATCGCGATGGCGATGAGCTTGAACGTAGGCATGCGAACGAGTGTGTCGATGTCGTACGGCGTTGTCAACGACTATTTGGGCGTCGCGCGGCGCTCACGCGTCGCGCTGCGCGAGGCCGTTCACGAGCAGTTCGGACAGCAGGCCCGTCATCCCGTTCGGATGGGTGGCCGCACGCGCCTTCAGCTGTTCGACGAGTTCGGCGTTGAGCTTGCACGCGAACGGCACGAGGCCCTGTTCCTGGTCGAGCTTGCGCTGTGCGCGGCGATCGAGCTTCGCCGCTTCGTCGGCGCCCTTGCCGAAGCGCGCGGAGCCGGACTGCTTCATCGCTTGCGTGAGCTTCAGCGCCTTGTTCTTTTCGAGATCGGTTTTCTTCATGGCCATCGCGGCACCTCCGGGAAATGAAGCCGCGATTGTACGCATTTCGGCGCACGCACCGCCGGAACCGTCGAGTTGCAGGGCGTGGCGCGGCGCGGGCGTCGTCCTTCGTCGCGCTCCGGTTGCCGTTCTGCGCGGCGGGCCGGCGCGTCATGTCATATATGAAGCGCCGGTTCGAGCCTTCGCAACGCGGTGTGTATGTAACCGGCCTTGAAGTCACGCAGCGCTGCGCCGCTCGGGTTCGAGAACGGCGGCCGGCAACCGCGGTAGGGACGGGAGGCACCAGGACGCGGCGCAGCGCCCCACGCGAGGTCCGCGCACGCGTCCGGATGTCGCGCCGGATCAATTCGCCGTCGCGTCGTGGCGCGACGCTGTCAAATTGCCGAAATAATTTCGTCACATCATTCGCCCCCATTCGACGCCTTTGCGGCCTCGAATGGGGGCGATGTGTCGCGCGTCGCGCGGGGCAGCGGCCGAAGCCGATTCGGCATTTCAACGGAGAGATACCATGCAACGCCGCAAGTTCATCAACACCCTTGCCGCGGCGACCGCTGCGACGCCGCTGATGCTCAAGGCCGGCATGGCCGGCGCGAAGAGCGCGACCGCGCCGGACGCGCTGGACCCCGGCCGCTGGTCGCCGTTCAACGCCGCGCGCCTGCAGACGGTGCTCGACCGGCATGGCGTCGCGAGCGCGGGCTACGACGCCAGGCGCCGCCCGTATGCGGTGTTCGACTGGGACAACACGTGCATCATGAACGACTGCGAAGAAGCGTTGCTGATGTACCAGATCAACCATCTGCAATACAAGCTGACGCCCGACGAGTTCGTCGGCGTGATGTGGAAGGACGTGCCGAAGGGCGCGTTCATGAAGGACTACACGACCGTCGACGGCAAGCCGGTGACGATGGAGGATCTCGCCGCCGACGTCGAGTCCGACTACCGCTGGCTCCATGCGAACTACCAGGGCTTCGGCGGCGACAAGAGCCTCGACGAGATTCGCGAGACCGACCAGTTCAAGGACTTCCGCGCGAAGCTGTACTTCATGTACGACGCGATCTGCGACACGCATCCGCTCGAAGTCGGCTACAAGTGGATCATCTACTTCTACAAGAACATGACGACTGCCGAGCTGCAGGCGATGGCGCAAGCGTCGAACAACTACGGCATCGGCGACGCGCTGCGCAAGGTCCGCTACGAAAGCCCGAAGGCGCTGCCGGGCAAGGCGGGCGTGGTGGCCGACACGCATTTCCACGGCATCCGCATTCACGAGGAGATCCGCTCGGTGATGCATACGCTGCGCGCGAACGGCATCGACGTGTACGTGAGCACCGCGTCGCTCGACGACGTCGTGCGCGTGTTCGCCGGCAACCCGAACTACGGCTACGGCGTGGCGCCCGAGAACGTGATCGGCCTGCGGCTCGACATGCAGGACGGCAAGTACACGAGCACCTATCCGGCCGGCTGGCATTTCAACTGGGGGCCCGGCAAGACGGTGGGGATCCGCAACGTCCTCGCGTCGAAGAAGGGCTACGGCCCGCTGCTGGTGTTCGGCGACAGCGACGGCGACGCGTGGATGCTGCGCGATTTCAAGGACACCGCAGCCGGCGTGATCGTCAACCGGATGAAGAAGGGCGAGATCGGCGCGGACAGCAAGCTCGCGTCCGAACAGATCGGCAACCCGGACGCGCGCTTCCTGCTGCAGGGCCGCGACGAGCACACCGGGCTGATGATTCCCGACGAGAAGTCGATCAAGTACGGCAAGACCGAGCGCAAGCTGCTGGCCTGACGCGCACCGGACGCGGGCGCCGCCGCACCCATCGGCGCCGGCGCCCGGCATATCCGAGCCTCAACGCTCGGGCGGTGCGCCCAGCCGGTCCAGCAACGCCCCGAGCAGATCGATCGGCAGCGGAAACACGATCGTCGAATTCTTGTCCGCCGCGATGGTCGTCAGGGTCTGCAGGTAGCGCAGCTGCATCGCCTGCGGCTGCTGCGCGAGCCGCTGCGCGGCCTGCAACAGCTTCTCCGACGCCTGCAATTCGCCTTCCGCATGGATCACCTTCGCGCGCCGCTCGCGCTCGGCCTCGGCCTGCCGCGCGATCGCGCGGATCATCGTCTCGTTCAGGTCCACGTGCTTGATCTCGACCGTCGACACCTTGATGCCCCACGCGTCGGTCTGCGCGTCGAGCGTCTTCTGGATGTCGGCGTTCAACTGCTCGCGCTCGGCGAGCAGCGCGTCGAGTTCGTGCTTGCCGAGCACCGCGCGCAGCGTCGTCTGCGCGAGCTGGCTCGTCGCCTCGAAGAAGCGCGCGACCTGGATCACGGCCTTTTCCGGATCGACGACGCGGAAATACACGACCGCATTGACCTTCACCGACACGTTGTCGCGCGTGATCACGTCTTGCGCGGGCACGTCGAACACGACGGTGCGCAGGTCGATCCGCACGACCTGCTGGACGATCGGGATGATCAGCACGAGGCCCGGCCCCTTGACCTTCCAGAAGCGGCCGAGCATGAACACGACGCCGCGCTCGTACTCGCGGAAGACGCGGATCGACGAGGCGACGAGCACCACGACGAAGACGATCAGGACGCTGCCGAAGCCGAACGTATAGCCGATCATGACGGGGCTCCCCGCTGTGGTGGTTCGTGTGCCGGCACGTCGTAGAGCGGCGTGACGGTGAGCGTCAGTCCGTGGCGGCCGGTGACGCGTACGCGACAGCCGGCCGCCAGCGGCGTGCTGCTCGCGACGCGCCAGCGCTCGCCGTGCACGCGCGCCCAGCCCGCCGCCGACGGCGCGGGGCCGGCGGCGCCGTGCGGCTGGTCCGGACGCAGGCCGTCGTCGAGCACTTCGCCGACGCTGCCCAGCATCGCCTCGGCGCCCGTCACGACCGGCCGCCGCCGCGCGCGCAGCGCGACGCTCGACACGCCGGCCACCAGCAGCGCGCCGGCGGCCGCGAGGCCCGCGATCAGCGGCCACGGAATGCCGTAGCCCGGCACGTCGGTGTCGATCAGCATCAGCGCGCCGATCGTGAACGCGACGATCCCGCCGAAACCGAGCACGCCGAACGTCGGCAGGAAGGCCTCGGCGACGAGGCAGCCGAGCCCGAGCAGCACGAGCCCGAGGCCCGCATAGCTGACCGGCAGCAACTGCATCGCGAACAGACCGATCAGCAGGCAGATGGTGCCGGCCACGCCCGGCAGCACGAAGCCCGGATTCGCGAATTCGAAGAACAGCCCGTAGATGCCGATCGTCAGCAGGATCAGCGCGACGTTCGGATCGGCGACGATCGACAGGAAGCGGCTGCGCCAGTCGGGCGCGAGCACGACGAGCGGCGCGTGCGCGGTCGCGAGCCGCAGCGTGCCGGCGCTCGTCGTCACGGTGCGGCCGTCGAGCCGGCGCGCGAGATCGGCCGGGTCCTGCGCGATCAGATCGACGACGTGCTGCGCGCGCGCGTCGTTCGCGGACAGGCTCACGGCCTCGCGCACCGCGCGCTCGGCCCAGTCGGCATTGCGCTCGCGCAGCTGCGCGAGGCCGCGGATGTACGCGGCGGCGTCCTGCGTCGCCTTGCGGATTTCGGTCGATTGCGTGTCGTTCGGCAATTCGGCCGACGTCGCCGACGTGCCGGATGCGCCCGAGGCCGCGGCAGGCGACGATCGCGGCGTACCCGGCGCGCCGCCGCCGATCCCGAACTGCACCGGCGACGCCGCGCCGAGATTGGTGCCGGGCGCCATCGCGGCGACGTGGCTCGCGTAGACGATATAGGTGCCGGCGCTCGCGGCCCGTGCGCCGCCCGGCGCGACGAAGGCCGCCACGGGCACCGGCGAGCCGACGATTGCCTTGATGATCTGGCGCATCGACGTGTCGAGCCCGCCGGGCGTATCGAGCTGCAGGATCGCGAGCGGCGCATGCACGCTTGCCGCACGGTCGAGCGACCGGACGATGAAGTCGGCACTGGCCGGCCCGATCGCGCCGTTGACCGGAATCACGACGACCGGCGCCGCGGCGGCGGGCGCGTCGGCCGGCGCGGCGGCGCCTGGAGCGGCCACCGCCGCGCACACGACCAGCAGCGCGGCGAACAGCGCGGCGCGCGCGACCCGCGCGGACAGCGGGTGACGGGAACGGGCGCCGCGCGCGGCGGGCGCCGGCGGCGCGTGACGATGAATGCGCATCGGGGCGTCCGGGCTGCGCGCGGCCGCGCGCCGTCCGGCTCGCGGAAATGGGCGTTGGCCCGATGCTTGAAGATTAGGCGCTTTCGGCGGAAAGCGCGAAGGCGGCGGCGTTCAGCGCGCGCCGCCCGCGCGCGCAAGCGCCTCTTCGCGGTACTCGGCCGGGCTGCGCCCGCTCCATTTGCGAAACGCGCGGTAGAACGCGCTCGGTTCCGCGAACCCGGTGGCCGCCGCGACGTCGGCGATCGTGCGCGACGGATCGGCCAGCGCCTCGAACGCGAGATCGCGTCGCAGCGTGTCCTTGATCGACTGGTAGGCCTGGCCTTCCTGGTGCAGCTTGCGCCTGAGCGTCGCCTCGGCCACGTGCAGCCGCGCGGCCATCCCGTCCGCGCCCGGCCACGACGCGGGCGGCATCCCGCGCAGCACGGCGCGCACGCGCTGCGCGAGCGCGTTCGGATTGCGGTACTTGACGATGAAGCTGGCCGGCGCGTTGCGCAGGAAGGTTTTCAGCGTCTTCGCGTTCTGCACGACGGGCAGCGTCGCGAATTCCGGATCGAAATCGACATACGAATCGGGCTGGTTGAACCGCATGTCGTCGCACAGCATCGACGGATATTCGTGATCGGCGGGCGGCGTGTCGCAGCGAAAGCTCGCGTGCAGCACCGGGATGCGCCGCCCGATCAGCCAGCAGGTCAGCCCGTACACGATGATGAAATAGGTCGCGTACGTGAACATCGCCGGCGCAGCGCCGTTGTTGCGGTGCACGAAGCGCAGCCGCACACGCTGCGGATTGGCGTCGAGCTCCGCGTGGAGATCGTCGAGCACGCAGTGCATGAAGTTCACCGCGCGCGCCATTGCGCGCAGCCCGTCCTGCGCGGACAGCGCGGCCTGGCTCATCGCGATGAAGCTGCCACTGCGCATCGGATGGCGGTCCTGCCCGAAAAACTCGTCGTCGAGCGCGCGCGCGATCGCATTCCACAGCGCGCCGTATTGCTGCGCGCTCACGCGCGCGCGCGGCTGCGCGAGCAGCGCGGGCGCGATGCCGGCCTGCGCGAGCAGCGGCTCCGCCGCGACGCCGCGGCGGGCGGCCAGCGCGACGCTGTACGCGACCAGGCTGATCGCGATGGTTCCCTTTTCGTCCTGCTTCATCCGTATCGCCGGTATGGCAAAAACGCTCAGTGTAAATGAGCGGCGCGAGCATCGAACACCGGCGCGCGCTTGCCTACACTTGTTGCATCTAAACGAAACGACGGCCGTCACAGGCGGCCGCAGGAGACGGCAGGACCATGGACGAGCTTTACACCGAAGATCAGCGGATGATCCGCGACGCCGCGCGCGCCTTTGCCACCGAGGTGCTGGCGCCGAACGCCGCGCAGTGGGACCACGACGCGCGCTTGCCCGACACCGTCGTCGCGCAGCTCGGCGAACTCGGCCTGCTCGGCATGATCGTGCCGCAGGAGCTGGGCGGCGCCTATACCGACTACGTCGCGTACGCGCTCGCCATGGAGGAGATCGCGGCCGGCGACGCCGCCTGCGCGACGATGATGAGCGTGCACAACTCGGTCGGCTGCGGGCCGATCCTCGGCTTCGGCACGCCGGCGCAGAAGGATCGCTGGCTCGCCGAGATGGCGGCCGGCCGCGTGATCGGCGCGTTCTGCCTGACCGAGCCGCACGCCGGCTCCGAGGCGCACAACCTGCGCACCCGCGCGGAGCTGCACGACGGCCAATGGGTGCTCAACGGCGCGAAGCAGTTCGTGACCAACGGCCAGCGCGCCGGCGTCGCGATCGTTTTTGCCATGACCGATCCCGATGCCGGCAAGCGCGGCATCTCGGCGTTCCTGGTGCCGACCGACACGCCGGGTTTCATCGTGGGCAAGCCCGAAAAGAAAATGGGCATTCGCGCGTCCGATACGTGCCCGATCACGCTCGAGAACTGCACGCTTCCCGCCGACGCGCTGCTCGGCAATCGCGGCGAAGGGCTGAAGATCGCGCTGTCGAATCTGGAAGGCGGACGCATCGGCATCGCCGCGCAGGCGCTCGGCATCGCGCGCGCCGCATTCGACAAGGCGCGCCGCTATGCGGGCGAGCGCGTGCAGTTCGGCAAGCCGATCGCCGAGCACCAGGCGATCCAGCAGAAGCTCGCCGACATGGCCACCCAGATCAACGCGGCGCGCCTGCTCGTCCATCACGCGGCGAAGCTGCGCACGGCCGGGCTGCCGTGCCTGTCGGAGGCGTCGCAGGCGAAGCTGTTCGCATCCGAGATGGCCGAGCGCGTGTGCTCGGACGCGATCCAGATCCACGGCGGCTACGGCTACCTCGCCGACTACGAGGTCGAGCGCCACTATCGCGACGCGCGCATCACGCAGATCTACGAAGGCACCAGCGAAGTGCAGCGGATGGTGATCGCGCGGCAGCTGTGAGCGGCCGCGCGCGCAATGGAGCAACGGGCAATCAGGCAGGGCACGCAGCGACGCGGTGAAGGTGGTGAAGGCGGTGAACGCGGCACGCAACGACGTGACCGTGCGCCGCGACGATGGGGGACCGGCGCATGCGCCGGTCGTCCGCAGTATGGATGGAGACAATTCGGGCACGGAGCGCGAGCAAGGTGCGATGCACCGACGCTCGCGGACGGGAGAACACGATGACGGTACAGGCATTCCTGGACGCACGCGACTTTCTGCTGCGCCATCGCACCGACTACGAAACCGCGTACCGCGATTTCGAATGGCCGGTGCTCGATGCGTTCAACTGGGCGCTCGATTATTTCGACCCGATGGCGCGCGGCAACGACGCGCCCGCGCTGTGGATCGTCGATGCGGCGACCGGGACGGGCGACCCGTATTCGTTCGCGCAGATGTCCGAGCGCTCGTCGCGGATCGCGAACTGGCTGCGCGGCATCGGCGTCGTGCGCGGCGACCGGATCCTGCTGATGCTGCCGAACCGCGTCGAGCTGTGGGACGCGATGCTCGCCGCGATGAAGCTCGGCGCGGTCGTGCTGCCCGCGACCACGCAGCTGTCGGCCGACGACGTGCGCGATCGCGTGCAGATCGGCGGCGCGACCTATGCGATCGTCGACGAGCACGAAACCGCGAAGTTCGAACAGGCGGGCCTCGGGCTGAAGCGGAAGATCGTGGCCGGCGCGCCGCGCGACGGCTGGCTCGCGATGAACGACGGCTACGCGGCGAGCGCGGCGTTCGAGCCCGACGCCGTCACGCGGTCGAACGAAGCGATGTTGCTGTACTTCACGTCGGGCACGACGTCGAAGCCGAAGCTCGTCGAGCATACGCACCGCACGTACCCGGTCGGGCACCTGTCGACGATGTACTGGATCGGGCTGCAACCGGGCGACATCCATTGGAACATCAGCTCGCCGGGCTGGGCGAAGCACGCGTGGAGCTGCTTCTTCGCGCCGTGGAATGCGCAGGCGTGCGTGTTCGTCTTCAACTACGCGCGCTTCGAGCCGAAGGCGGTGCTCGATGCGCTCGTCAAATACCGCGTGACGACGCTGTGCGCGCCGCCGACCGTGTGGCGCATGCTCGTGCAGCAGCCGCTCGCGACGTTCGACGTGCAACTGCGCGAGATCGTCGGCGCGGGCGAGCCGCTCAATCCGGAGATCATCGAGCGCGTGAAGAAGGCGTGGGGCATCACGATTCGCGACGGCTACGGCCAGACCGAAACCACCTGCCTGATCGGCAACACGCCGGGGCAGCCGGTCGTCGCGGGCTCGATGGGCCGGCCGCTGCCCGGCTACCGGATCGCGCTGCTGGACCCGGACGGCGCGCCCGTCGGCGAAGGCGAGGTCGCCTTGCCGCTCGGCGGCGGCACCGGCGCGATGCGCCCGGTCGGGCTGATGAACGGCTACGCGAACAACCCGGATGCGACCGCGTACGCGATGCGCGACGGCCACTACCGCACGTCCGACATCGCGATGCGCGGCGACGACGGCTACTACGTGTACGTCGGCCGCGCGGACGACGTGTTCAAGTCGTCCGACTACCGGCTCAGCCCGTTCGAGCTCGAAAGCGTGCTGATCGAGCACCCGGCGATCGCGGAAGCGGCCGTGGTGCCGAGCCCGGACCCGGTGCGGCTGTCGGTGCCGAAGACCTTCATCACGTTGCGCGACGGCTTCGAGGAAAGCCCGGCGCTCGCGCTGGAGATCTTCCGCTTTTCGCGCGAGAAGCTCGCGCCGTACAAGCGCATTCGCCGACTGCAGTTCGCCGAGCTGCCCAAGACCATCTCGGGAAAGATCCGTCGCGTCGAGCTGCGCCGCCGCGAGATCGAGCGCGGCGACGATGCGACCGCACGCATGCCCGGCGAGTACTGGGAAGAAGATTTCGCCGCCGAACTGAAGTGACCGCCGGCGGGCCGGGCGCGCCGCTTGCGGCGATCATGCGCGGCCCGTCGACGCGGCAGAAGATGATCTAACCGATCGAACCGACTGACCCGGCCGCCCGGCGCGAGCGCGCGACGCGGCCCACTGCAAGGAGAGCACACCGATGAACGCGAATGCGACGCCCCAGCCGGGGCAAGACGTGCCGACGGTCAAGCTGCTGATCGACGGCGCCTTCGTCGAGTCCGCCACGAGCGAGTGGCGCGACATCGTCAATCCGGCCACGCAACAGGTGCTCGCGCGCGTGCCGTTCGCGACCGCGGCGGAAGTCGACGCGGCCGTGCAGGCCGCGCACGCCGCCTATGCGACCTGGAAGAACACGCCGATCTCCGCGCGCATGCGGATCATGCTGAAGTTCCAGGCGCTCGTGCGCGCGAACCAGCAGCGCATCGCGAAGACGCTGACCGCCGAGCAGGGCAAGACGCTGCCCGACGCGCAAGGCGACATCTTCCGCGGCCTCGAAGTGGTCGAGCATGCCTGCTCGATCGGCACGCTGCAGCTCGGCGAATTCGCCGAGAACGTCGCCGGCGGCGTCGATACCTATACGCTGCGTCAGCCGATCGGCGTCTGCGCCGGCATCACGCCGTTCAACTTCCCGGCGATGATCCCGTTGTGGATGTTCCCGATGGCGATCGTGTGCGGCAACACGTTCGTGCTGAAGCCGTCCGAGCAGGACCCGCTGTCGACGATGGAACTGGTCGAGCTGGCGATCGAGGCCGGCGTGCCGCAGGGCGTGCTGAACGTCGTGCACGGCGGCAAGGAAGTCGTCGACGCGATCTGCACGCATCCGCTCGTGAAGGCGATTTCGTTCGTCGGCTCGACGGCCGTCGGCACGCACGTCTACAACCTCGGCAGCCAGCACGGCAAGCGCGTGCAGTCGATGATGGGCGCAAAGAACCACGCGATCCTGCTGCCCGACGCGAACCGCGAGCAGGCGATCAACGCGCTGGTCGGCGCGGGCTTCGGCGCGGCCGGCCAGCGCTGCATGGCGACTTCCGTCGCGGTGCTCGTCGGCAGCGCGCGCGAGTGGCTGCCCGACATCGTCGCGAAGGCGAAGGCGCTGAAGGTCAACGCGGGCTCGGAAGCGGGCACCGACGTCGGCCCGGTGGTGTCGCGCGGCGCGAAGGCGCGCATCCTGTCGCTGATCGATGCGGGCGTCAAGGAGGGCGCGAAGCTCGAACTCGACGGCCGCGACGTGAAGGTGCCCGGCTTCGAGGACGGCAACTTCATCGGTCCGACCATCTTCTCCGCCGTGACGACCGACATGACGATCTACACGCACGAGATCTTCGGGCCGGTGCTCGTCGTGATGGAAGTCGACACGCTCGACGAAGCCATCGCGCTCGTCAACGCGAACCCGATGGGTAACGGCGTGGGCCTCTTCACGCAGAGCGGCGCGGCCGCGCGCAAGTTCCAGAGCGAGATCGACGTCGGCCAGGTCGGCATCAACATTCCGATCCCGGTGCCCGTGCCGTTCTTCAGCTTCACCGGCTCGCGCGGCTCGAAGCTCGGCGATCTCGGCCCGTACGGCAAGCAGGTCGTGCAGTTCTACACGCAGACCAAGACGGTCACCGCGCGCTGGTTCGACGACGATACGACGGCCGGCCCGGTCAACACGACGATCCGGCTGCACTGAGCCGGGGAGGACACCAACATGAAGATCGGATTCATCGGCCTCGGCCACATGGGTGCGCCGATGGCGCTGAACCTGCTGAAGGCCGGCCACGAAGTGCATGCGTTCGACCTGAGCGCCGATGCATTGCGCGCGCTGCAGGACGCCGGCGCGCAGGTGGCCGCGTCGCCGCGCGATGCGGCGGCCGGCGCGGCGTTCGTGATCACGATGCTGCCGGCCGCGCCGCACGTGCGCTCGGTGCTCGCCGGCGAGAACGGCGTGCTGGCCGGCCTGGGCGCCGGCGCGACCGTGATCGATTCGAGCACGATCGACCCGGCGAGCGCGCAGGCGTTCGGCGCGCTCGTGCGCGAGCACGGCGGCGCGTTCGTCGATGCGCCGGTGTCGGGCGGCACCGGCGGCGCGGCCGCCGGCACGCTGACCTTCATGGTCGGCGGCAGCGACGCCGATTTCGAGCGCGTGAAGCCCGTGCTCGCCGCGATGGGCAAGAACATCGTCCACTGCGGCGCGACCGGGATGGGGCAGGTCGCGAAGGTCTGCAACAACCTCGTGCTCGGCATCTCGATGGCGGCCGTGTCGGAGGCGATGTCGCTCGGCGTCGCGCTCGGCATCGATCCGAAGGTGCTGGCCGGCATCGTCAACACGTCGACGGGCCGCTGCTGGAGCTCGGACACCTACAACCCGTATCCGGGCGTGATCGACACCGCGCCTTCGTCGCGCGGCTACAGCGGCGGCTTCGGCACCGATCTGATGCTGAAGGATCTCGGCCTCGCGAACGATGCCGCGCGGCAGGCGCGCCAGCCCGTCTATCTCGGCGCGCTCGCGCAGCAGCTGTACCAGACGATGAGCAGCCGCGGCGACGGCCAACTCGATTTCTCGGCGGTGATCCGCCTGTACCAACCGGCTGGCAAGAAGGACGCGTGATGATCGAACTGGACTACGTCGACGACGGCGCGATCGCGTGCGCGACGCTCAAGCGTCCGCCCGCGAACGCCTTTACGGCCGACGGACTGCGGCAGCTGCAGGACACCGTCGCCGAACTGAACGCGAACCCGCGCGTGCGCGCGCTGGTGATCACCGGCGACGGCCCGAAGTTCTTCAGCGCCGGCGCCGATCTGAACACGTTCGCCGACGGCGACGCCGCGGTCGCGCGCGCGATGGCCGCGCGCTTCGGCGCGGCGTTCGAGGCGCTGCACGACGCACGCGTCGTGACGATCGCGGCGATCAACGGCTATGCGATGGGCGGCGGCCTCGAATGCGCGCTCGCGTGCGACATGCGCATCGCGGAGACGCATGCACAGATGGCGCTGCCCGAGGCGTCCGTCGGCCTGCTGCCGTGCGGGCTCGGCACGCAGACGCTGCCCTGGCTCGTCGGCGAAGGCTGGGCGAAGAAGATCATCCTGGCCGGCGCGCGCGTCGATGCGGCCACCGCGCTGCGCATCGGGCTGGTCGAAGACGTCGTCGAAAGCGGCGCGGCGCGCGACGCGGCGCTGGCGCTCGCGCGCAACGTCGTGCGGCAGAGTCCGCATGCGCTCGCGTACAGCAAGGAGCTGATCGGCCTCGCACGCCGCGGCGTGCCGCGCAGTGCGGCGCTCGCGGTCGAACGCGAACGCTTCGTCGACCTGTTCGATACCGCCGATCCGCGCGAGGGCGTGGCCGCGTTTCTCGGCAAGCGCGCGCCGCAATGGCATACCGATGGAGATACGCAACGATGAGCACGCCGATGACGACCGATGACCGCTTCGCGCAACCCGCGCCCGAGGTGCTGTTCCGCGTGGTGAACCGCGTGGCGTTGATCACGCTGAACCGGCCGGCCGCGCTCAATGCGTTGTCGTATTCGATGATCGGCGAGCTGGCCGCGCTGCTCGAGCGCTGCCGCGGCGACGACCAGATCGTCGCGGTGGTGCTGCGCGGCGCCGGCGAGAAGGGCTTCTGCGCGGGCGGCGACGTGCGCGCGCTGCACCGGATGGTCGCGCAGCGCGAAACCTGGCTGCCGTTCTTCGTCGACGAGTACCGGCTCGACTACGCCATTCACACGTTTCCGAAGCCGGTGGTCGCGTTGATGGACGGCGTGACGATGGGCGGCGGCATGGGCCTCGCGCAGGGCGCGGCGCTGCGCGTCGCGACCGAGCGCAGCAAGATCGCGATGCCCGAGACGCGCATCGGGCTCGTGCCCGACGTCGGCGCGACGCATTTCCTGGCGCGCATGCCGGTCGAGCTCGAGCTGTACGTCGGGTTGACCGGCGCGGTGTTGTCCGGCGCCGATGCGCTGATCGCGAAGCTCGCGGATCTGTGCGTGCCGTCGTCGTGGCTCGATACGTTCGAGACGCGCATCGAAAGCGTCAAATGGGACGGCGACGTGCTGGCGGCGCTGCGCAAGGTGTTCGAGCCGCCGTGCAACGTCGTGCCGCATGCGGCGCTCGACACGCAGATGGGCTGGATCGTGCGTCACTTCGACAAGCGTTCGACCGTCGAGCGGATCGTCGCGACGTTGAAGCAGGAGTTCGCGCGCGACGAGCTCGCACGCGAGCATCGGCAGTGGCTGCAGACGACGCTCGACGCGCTCGCCGGCCATTCGCCGACGATGCTGTGCGTGACGCGCGAAGCGTTGTTGCGCGGGCGGCAGATGACGCTGGCCGAGTCGTTCCGGATGGAGCTCGGCATCGTCGCGCGTGCGATCGAGGAGGGCGACTTCCGCGAAGGCGTGCGCGCGCACCTGATCGACAAGGACCGCAAGCCGCGCTGGGCGCCGGCGTCGCTGGTCGAACTGCGCGCCGAGCGCGTGCGGCATTTCCTGACGTCGCCGTGGAAACTGTTCGCGCATCCGCTCGTCGATCTCGGCGGGGTGTGAACAAGGCGGGGTGATCGGCGCGGCGTGTCGGGCGCGGTTGCGCTCACGTGTGCGTGCGCCGTGTTCAACCGGCTTTTTCGGGGTTCCGGGCGTCCGATCATCGGCGGCACCGCCTGAACGAGCGCGTCGATGATGGTGCGATCGCGCATTCAGAATGGACGCGCGCGTCCGGTAGCGGCGTCCCCCCATGGCGAATCCACGGCCGCCGCTCCGTTTCGTCATCCGTTCATATTCGTGCAACGTGGCTGCGGCAACAATCGCGGGCAGACATTCGACAACCTTGCGGCGCCGCGCGCGACCGCAAGCCTTTTCCGAGGACATGCCATGTTGAACACACTCGCCCGCACCGTGGCGGCGCTCGCCGTCGCATCCGCGTCGCTGCATGCCGTCGCGCAGACCAGCTACGACTACCTGTTGCTCGCCGCATCGTGGGAGCCCGGCTTCTGCGCGTCGCACGACACGCCGGAGTGTACGAACCTGGCCGGCACGTACGCGGCGACGAGCCTGTCGCTGCATGGCCTGTGGCCGAACAACTACGACGGCAACCAGCCGTTCTACTGCGGCGTGCCGCAGAGCGACGTCGACCTCGACAACGCGCACCAGTGGTGCAGCATGGATGCGTATCCGATCAGCACCACGACGCGCAACACGCTGTCGACGTACATGCCGGGCGTCGCGTCGTGCCTCGACAAGCACGAATGGTTCAAGCACGGCACCTGCTCGAATTCGGCATCGGCGGACGCCTACTGGAATCAGGCGACCGGCATGGTGAGCCGGCTCGGCAACACGTCGTTCAACGCGTTCCTGCAGGCGAACGCGGGCAAGACCGTGACGCGCAACCAGCTGCTGTCCGCGTTCGAAGGCGCGTTCGGCAGCAACACGCGCAGCGCGGTGTCGTTGAAGTGCACGAAGACCAACGGCGTCAGCTATTTCACCGAAGCATGGATCGCGGTGAAGACGAGCGCGACCACGCAGTTCCCGAGCGCGGCGTCGCTCGTGACCGACGGCAATACGCAGGGGACCTGTCCGACCTCGGGCGTGTATATCGCGAAGTGAGGCGCGACGTCGCGCGTGCCGCGCCGGCCGCGCTCGTTGTGGTCGGCGCGGCACGCATTCACGCGAGCAGGCGCAGCGCCTGTTCGAGCGACAACACCGTCGTGCGCGTCTCGAACGCGGTCGCGAACAGATGCTCGTGCACGATCGGGTCCGGGTCGTAACAGCAGTCCTTCACCGTGTACAGACGGAAATCCGCATCGCTTGCGTGCGCAACCGACGACAGCACGACGCCGGTCGACGCGATCCCGACCAGGATCAGCGTGTCGATGCCTCGCGCGGCGAGCCGTGCCTGCAGATCGGTGCCGAAGAACACGCTCGCGCGATGTGCGGCGATCAGCGGCTCGCCGTCGAGCCGGCCGAGTTCGGGGCACGGGCCGTCGTCGACGAACCGGCCGAGCTGCTTGATCCCTTGGCCGTTCTTGTTGCGCGGGCTGACTTCGGGGTAGCCGGGACTGAAGCGGAGATTCGCGAAGCAGACGTGCACGCCGCCCGCGCGCGCCGCGTCGCAGAGCCGGCGTGTGTTCGCGAGCAGCGTGGGCGCCGCCGACGGAAACAGCCCGAGAATGTCGGTCTGGTAGTGCATGACGATCAGTGCGGTTTGCGCGGGCACGAGCGGCGGAAGCGGCGCGTGTGCGCGTGCATCCGGGCCTGTCGGGTCGTTTGGGGCGTGATCTGAAGCGTGTTCCGGTTGCATGGCTGATGCTCTCCCGTGGGTCACTTCGATGGTCACTTCGGTGGGTTCAAACAATCGGCTGGGGCGGATACGGCGGCAACGGTTCGGGCGCGCGCGTGTTTCAGGTCGGGCAATGTAAGCCGGTGGGGTGGTACACGTGCCGACCATGCGGGCGTGCGCCGCGTTGCCTTCTGCCAGCGGCTGCGGCCATTATCGGCTATTCGCGAGCGGCGTTCGTGTCGGCGCTCAGGTTCGTGGAGTGCGGCAAAATATGCGTTTTGTCGCGCAGGCGGCCGCGATGGGCGGCACACCGGAGCGCGCGCGTCCCCAGGCGTGCGCCCCGTGCGATGATGCGCGACGATCAACACGAGAGATGGCATGACGACTACCTTCGACGAGGCGACAACGGCGGCGATCGCCGCGTTTGCCGAACTGGATTTCTATACGGCTGTGCAAGCGATGCGCGCCGAGGCCGATTACGACCGCGAGCTGGATCAGTGGATCTCGCGCTATATCGACGACCACGGCGGCGGCATCGACGATGCCGAATACGACGCGTTGCATGCGCGGGCGCAGGCGACGCCCGAATACGCGCAGTTCGTCGATGCGGTACGCCGGGAGATTTGCGAATACTTCGACGTGACCGACGAGCAGCTCGACTGGATCGTCGTATTGCGCAACGACGACAGCGACGAGCTTTGGGCCGAAGTCAACCGGCGGCGCAGCGCGCTGGGAACGGGGGAGGTGCGGGGAGATTTGTGAGCGCGGTTCGGTGGTTGGCTTTGAGGTCTGACGCCGGAGGTGTACGTTGCACGGGAATGCTTCGATCGCCGCAATGGTACGAAGGTCCCGCACGACTGCCGCCGTTGGTTCCGGTTGCGAGACCAGCCGCTTTCCGCTGCCCGTTTTCCGCGTCGGCATGGTGCATCGCGATGGCGCTCGGCAAGGGCTTGCGGCCCTTGCCTGAGCCATGTCGAAGCGGCGGCAGCAGTCCTACGACGATCGGGCAAAGTCCAATATGTCCTGATTGAGGCGATCCTTGTGCGTGTAGTACAACGCATGATAGGCGCCCTCGTAGACAACCAGTCTCGCACCGGGAATCAGCTCGGCAGACACCTTGCCCGAAAGGTCGATTGGCACAACGGGGTCGGCGCCGCCGTGGATGACCAGCGTGGGGATATCGAATTTTTTCAGGTCGGGACGCAAATCGGTTTCGGAAAACGATGCAATGCAGTCATGGGTTGCCTTGATGCTCGCCGTGATTGCCATATTGAATGTCCAGTCGAGCATCGCCTGCGTGACCACCGACGCGTCATGATCGGCTCCCGTAAAGGCGCGACCGAAATTGACCAGAAAATCGGCGCGATCATGGAGTACGCCGGCACGCAACCCGTCGAAAATGTCGCGGGGAACGCCCGCCGGGTTATCGGCCCCTGCCATGAGTAACGGGGTCGTCGCGCTGAGAAGAACGACCTTGGCGACACGCTTCGATCCGCGCGTACCGATGTATCGTGCAACTTCTCCGCCGCCCATCGAGTAGCCGACCAAAATGGCGTCGGTGAGGTCCAGCTGCTGAATCAACTCGTCCAGGTCGCTCGTGAGGCTGTCGTAGTCGTAGCCCGACCACGGCTGGCTCGACCGTCCAAAGCCGCGGCGATCATACGCTATGACGCGGAAGCCGTTGCTGGCGAGGAAGTGCGCCTGGTATTCCCACATGTCGGCGCTGACCAGCCACCCGCCAACCAGCACGATCGGCTGCCCGGTTCCCCAGTCGTTGTAATAGATTTCAGTACCGTCAGGCGTCGTAATCCGGCTCATTTTGCTCGCTCCTTCAGATGGGAATTGCCTTTCGCTTCATGGGCCGGCTTTCCGCGCATCGATATGAAGAGCGTCGCGCGACGCTTCCGGCTGCTGTGCAGCAATGATAGGTTGGGCAGCAGAGCAGCAATCTGAAATGTTCTGAACGACGCTAGCGCAAGCGCTGAAAAAACAGCACGGGGCCACCGGCCGGGCGCCCGATCCAGTTATAGCCTCGAAGCCGCAATCAAGACCCCGCCAGTGCCTGCCGCCCGGCCTGCAGATATGCGTTCATCTCAGCTTGCGGCACCATACCGCCGCCCGTTGCCCAGATCACATGCGTCGCGTCCCGCATGACGGAGTCGTCCAGCTGCATGCGGGCACGGTAACCTTGCCGTTCCGTCGACACGCGCGCGAAACCCGGCGCGCCGGCCAGCGCCGACGGCTCCAGCCGGATGTCGCTCGTCTGCGCCATCAGCGCGAGCATTGCATATAGCTCGCGATCCTCGACGGTGAAATAGCCATCGATCATCCGTTGCATCGCACGACCGACGAATCCGGAAGGGCGTCCGACCGCGAGGCCGTCGGCGGCCGTCACGTTGTCGATACCGAAATCCTGCACCGCAAGCTGCTCGTGCAAGCCGGTCAGCACGCCCATCAACATGCACGGCGAATGGGTCGGCTCCGCGAAAACACAGTGCACCGCATCGCCGAAGGCGAGCTTCAAGCCGAACGCGACACCGCCCGGGCCGCCGCCTACGCCGCAAGGCAGATACACGAAGAGCGGATGCGTCGCATCGACACGCACGTTCGACGCTTCGAGCTGACGCTTCAGGCGCTCACCCGCGACCGCATAGCCGAGGAACAGCGTCGTCGAATTTTCGTCGTCGACGAAGTGGCACATCGGATCGTTAGCCGCAAGACGCCGGCCGTTCTCGATCGCTTCGCCGTAATCGCCCGCATACTCCACGACCGTCACGCCATGCGCGCGCAGGCGGTCCTTCTTCCATTGGCGCGCATCGGTGGACATATGCACGGTCGCCGCAAAGCCGAGCGTCGCGCTCGCGATGCCGATCGACATGCCGAGATTGCCGGTCGACCCGACCGCGATGCGGTGCTCGCGAAACAGCGCGCGACATGCGTCGCCGGCGAGGACGCGGTAATCGTCGCCGTCGTTGAGCAAGCCGTGGCGCAGCGCAAGCTGCTCGGCGTAGAAGAGCACTTCATAGATGCCGCCACGCGCCTTGATCGAGCCGGAGATCGGCAGATGGCTGTCCTGCTTGAGCAGCAGGCGCCGCGGCGTTTCCACGCCGTAACGTTCGCTCAATGCCTGCGCGAACGCAGGCACGTCGGTGAGCGGCGATTCGATAATGCCGCCCGTGTCGCGCACATCGGCGAACAGGTCGGCCAGCAGCGGCGCGAAGCGTTGCAGGCGCGCGCTCGCATCGGCGATATGCGAGGCGTCCAGCGCAATGTCATCGAGCGCTTCGGTCAGCGGCGCGACGGCGGGGTTGAACCACTCGACCGGCTCGAGCGCCATCAATGGGCGCAGAAGCGGGTAGTCGCGAAGCCAGGATTCGAGTGGCTTGCCGTAGATGGAATCGGTCATGGGCAAAATCAGACTGCCGAAGCGCAAGCGTGGGAGGACGACGCGGCGTCCAGCACCGGCGGATGCGTGACGATGGAACGGAGATCGACATCCGATGCGCGCAATTTCGCGACATCGGGAATCGGGCGGCGCATTTCGTCCGACGACTCGAAGAGTGTTTCGAATGCGCGTGCCGCGTCGAGCAGCGCAAGATCGCCGCGAAATGCACCGATCATCTGCAAGCCGAACGGCATGCCGCGATGATCGACGCCGCACGGCAGCGACACGGCCGGATTCGTCGTCAGCGTGACGACATAGGTCAGCGACAGCCAGCGATAGTAGTTTTCCAGTGCGATGCCGTTCACCGATTTCAGATACGGCTGCGTCCAACGGAACGGCGAAACAGGCGTCGTGGGCGACAGGATCACGTCGTAGCGATCGAACAGCGTCTGGAAGCGGCGGAACAGCCGCGTCTGGTCGGCATGCGCGCGCACGCAATCGGCAAGACCGAGGTTGATGCCCATTTCGTAGTTGGCGCGCGGATTCGGCCCGAGCAGATCGGGATTCGTCTCGTAGGCTTTTTGCAGACCCGCGACGAAGGCTTCCGCGCGCAGCACGTCGAAGCATTGATGCGCGCCCGAGAAATCGACGTCGATCGGCTCGCAGACGGCCACTTCGCCGCGCAGCAGCGCGATCCTGCGGCGAAACACGGCGCGGATATCGTCATCGACAGCGCAGACGCCGAAATCTTCCGTGTAGCCCACACGCAGCGTCGCGAGATCCGTGTGCGCGCGGCGTTCCATCGTCGCGTCGAGCGCGCACGGATAACCGAGCGGATCGCTGCCGGATTGCCCGACCGTCGCGGCGAGTTGGAGCCACGTGTCCTCGACGGTGCGACCCATCGGCCCCACCACGGCATTTGGCGTCCAGCCGAGCGGCTTGCGATCGCTGGGCACGAGCCCCGGCGAGGTGCGCAAACCGACCACGCCGCATTTGGCCGCTGGAATCCGTAGCGAGCCGCCCGTGTCCGAACCGGACGCGAGTGGCACCATATCGAGCGCAAGCGCCGCTGCCGAGCCGCCCGACGAACCGCCCGCATTCAGACGCGGATCGAATGGATTGCCCGTCGCGCCCCACACCGGATTGAAGCTGTTCGCACCCGCGCCCATTTCGGGCACGTTGGTCTTGCCGACCACGATCGCGCCTGCCGCGCGCAACCGGCGCACCAGCGTGTTGTCCTGTGCGGGAATGTTTGCGCGGTACAACGGCGAACCGTAGGTGGTCAGAAGGCCTTCGGTTTCTTCGAGATCCTTGATGCCGACAGGCAAGCCGTGCAGTACGCCGACGGCATTGCCGCGTGCGAGCGCGGCGTCGGCGGCGCGCGCTTCGCGGCGTGCGCGTTCGAAACTCGTCGCCGTGATCGCGTTGACATACGGATTGAGCGTTTCGATGCGCGCGATGCAGGCATCGAGCAGTTCAACAGCGGAGATTTCCCGCGCCAGCAACAGCGCGCGCAACGCGACGGCGCTATGGCGGGTGAGTTCGTGGCGGTCGCTCATCGGGCGGTCCTTTAAACGGTCATGCAACAGAGCGCCAATGTAGACGACGAGAAAGGCAGCGACCAGTGATGAATATCGAAACGTGGATTCACTTTTGCTCAACGCGTGCGGCAGGTGCGAGCTCGCGGCTCAAGTGTTCGATAAACGCGTCCAGAAGCGGCGGCAACGCACGCCGCGCGAGCGTCTGGATTTCGATGGCGCGTTCGCTCGTCGTGAGTTCCGGCACGTGCAACGCGACCAGCTCGCCCGATGCCAGACGCGGCCGCACAAACAGTTCTCCGCTGAACGTGACGGCGTCGCTGGCGATGGTGAAGCCGAGCAGCGTTTCGAGCGTTGCGCTGCTCAGCACGCTCTTGCATGCGACGCCTTCGCGGCTGCAATAGATATCGATCAGCTTGTGCAGCGTCGAATGCACGCCCGGCAACGCGAGCGGATAAGCGAGCAGTCGACGGAACGAAACCTGCGGCTCCTGCGCGAGCGGATGCGATGCCGCGACGATCGCGTGAATCGGCGAAGGCATGGAGAACGCGGTGTGGATGTCTTTTTCCGGTCCGAAACTGAACGTCAGACCGACATCGCATTCGGCTTCGCGCACGCGCTGCGTGACGCCTGCGGCCGTGTCGACCACGACCTCGAACGACGCCGGGGCGACGGTTCGGCGGAACACCGCCATCGCGCGCGGCACGAACGTGGCCGAGAATCCTTCCGTGCAGGCGATGCGGATCGTGCGTTCGGCTTCACCGCGCAGTGCGTCGATTTCCAGAGAAATCTGCTCCGCGTCGAGCTGCGAACGGCGCGCATACGCGGCGAGCATTTCGCCTGCCTTGCTCGGCACCATGCCGCGCGATCGCCGCACGAACAGCGGCGTGCCGAGCTCGCTTTCGAGCCGCGCGATTTGCCTGCTCACGGCGGAAGGCACGACGTTCAAACGACTGGCGGCGTCGGCAACGGAGCCGGTGTTGACCACTTCGAGGAAGTAGCGGACGGCGGCTTCCTGAAGAATGCGGGCGCTCATGATGGCTCGATGTGATGACACGTGATGCTTCATCATAGCGCCTGTCGCCGCCGTCGAGCGATCAGGCTTCTTTCGTCGCGCCCACGTGCGGAGTGGCTTCGGGCACCAGACGAATCGACAGACTCGTGACGAGCGCGAACGCCGTTGCCACGATCAGAAAGCCGAACACGGCGTCGTAGTTGCCCGTCGCCGACACCAGCAGGCCGATGATTGCGGGCGCAACGAACCCCGCTACCTGACCGCCGAAGTTGACCATTCCCGCGCCCGTGCCGATGAGATTGGTCGGCAGGAATTTGGCCGGCAACGCGAACACGCCTGCGAACACGAACGATTTGAAGAAGTAGACGATCGACTGATACGCGATCACGCCCGTCACCGTTTGCGCCGTGTACATCTGGTAGAGGAAGAACCCCGAGATCGCGCAGCACGCGGCCATCAGCCACTTCTCGCGACCATCGAACCAGCGCGTGAGAATCCAGCCGCCGAGTGCGGTCGAGATGCTCGCCGCGACGAACGGCAACGGTGTAAGCATGCCGACGGCCTTCAGATCGAGGTGGCGTTCGGTCAGCAGATACGCGGGCATCCACGCGTCGAGCCCCTTGTTGACGATGCCCATGCCGAACCACGTCAACAGGATCTTCCACATCAGCGGCATCTTGAGCAGCGCGCGCGTCGCGTCGCCGTCGATGCGCGCGGCGCGGCCATTTGAATCGCGCTTCTGATGCGTATCCTTCACGGCGAACAGATAAAACAGCGCGAACACGAGGCCGGCGCAGCCCGCAACGAAAAATGCATGGCGCCAGCCGAGCAGCAGAATCAGCGGTGCGATCGCGAGCGGCGCGATGAAACTGCCGACGTAGTTCGACGACATTAGCAGCGCGGACATCTTCGGACGATCCGCTCGCGCCACCGATTCGGTGACGCCCTTGACGGCCGCGCCGGGATAACCGCCTTCGCCCAGACCGAAGATGAAACGGATCGCGATCAACGAGGCGAGCGACCACGCGAGGCCGGTCATCAGCGTGAACAGCGACCAGAATGCCACCGAGACGACGATGACCTTCTTGCTGCCCCAGCGGTCGGCGATCCAGCCGCCGGGAATCTGCATGGCGGCATAGCTGATATAGAACGTGCTCATGACGACGCCGAGCGCGGCCGAGCCGACATGAAACTCCTTGCCGATGGCAACGAGCGAGAGCGCGATCGCCGAGCGGTCGATGTATGAGATGCAATAGCCTAGATAGAGCAGCGCGAATACCGCGAAGCTGGCGCGTCTGCTCTTGTTCGGGTCGATCATGCCGGGCACCTGTCGATAGAGAAGAGACCGGGCTCGCGTCGGCCATGCCGAGCGCGCCCGCCTTGACTAGTCGAATCGATCGTAAGCAGCCGCAAATGTGCCGACAAGTGACATATTCCGATGTCTCCGTTCGCGAAAACTCATCCGAGAAGCGCGGCGACGGGGCGGAGTGAATTACTGCCCGCCGTGACCGGTCCCTAGATACGCGCGTGCTTCGCCGTGCTTGCGGTGCGACAGTCTGTATATTGGGCTGCGTTTCGTCACCTTTTCGCCAAGCTCGCGCATCGGCGCGATCCGGCGCCGTCTGTCATGGCACGATGCACGCTGCGCAACGAGGGACCGCTGGGGGCCGGAGCGATGCCCCCAACCCGTCGATTCCCCTTGCACCTGACGCTACGTCAGCTTTTAACGTTGACCCTCGACGATCGAGAAAGCAATGCGACTGAAAATCGGCGAACTCGCGAACAAGGCGGGATTGACTGTCCGTACGCTTCACCACTACGACGCGATCGGGCTGCTGTCGCCGTCGCAGCGTACCGAAGGCGGCGCGCGCCTGTATGGGCAGGATGACCTGATCCGGCTGCATCGCATCGAGGCGCTGAAACGTTTCGGGTATTCGCTGCCGGACATCAAGGCGAGCCTCGAGGGCGACCCGGCTCGCGTTCCGCTGGAACTGCTGCAACGACAGATCGCCGAGTTGAATGCGCAGGCGCTGCGCGCGCAGCGCCTTGGCCGTCGCTTGCAATACATCGTCGACATGGTTTGCGCCGGTAGCGAGATCGCCGCCGCCGATTGGATGAAGGCTCTGGAGCTGATGAACATGTACGAAAAGCATCTCGATGACGAAGAACTCGATGCGTTGCTGGCATCCGGGCCTGAGACGGCGGCGCCGTCGGATCCGGCATGGGCCGCGCTGATAGAGGAGGTCCGCGTTGCCATGCAGAACGCGTTGCCCACCGCGAGCGATGCGGCTCAGGCTTTGGCGTGGCGCTGGATCCGGCTCGTGGTCCGGATGACGCGCAATGACCCGGACCTCGCGACCAAGCTGATGCTGATGCAGCTGCGCGAGCCGCGCGCGCGGCAAATCGTGGGCATTACCGTCGAGATGCTGGAATGGATCGACGAAGCCTTCATGCACGCGCGCTGCGCGCTGCTCGCGAAGTATCTCAGTCCGGCGCAGGCCGACGGGGTGCGCCGTCGTCAGTTCGCGAGCGCGAAGCATCGCGCATGGCCGGCGCTGGTGGTCGAGCTGAGGGCGAACATGGCAGCCGGTGTCGACCCCGGCGCCGCGCCGGTGCAGGCGATCGTCGGGCGCTGGCAGCAACTGTTCCGCGACAGCTTTTGCGGAGACGACGCGGTGCTGGAGGCACGTGTGCGCGATGCGTTGATGCGCGAGCCCGATCTGCAACTGGGCGTGGGCCTCGACGATTCGCTGCTCGCGTATCTGAACGCCGCGCATCTCGCCGGCCGCGACATGTCGCCAGTCGACGGCGGCCCGAAGCCGAGCGCGTTGATGGTCGCGACGCAGCGCGCCGCACATCAACTGCTCGATCGGCCGCTGGTGCTCGACGATCCCGTTGCGCTGCCGATCCTCGGTGCCGCCGAAGCACAGGCGCTGCGTGACAATCTCGACCGATTCCGCGAGCCGCCGTCGGTCGGCATGCGCAGCTCGGTCATCGTGCGCAGCCGGCTGGCCGAAGACGTGTGGCGCGAGGCCGTCGAACGCGGCATTCGTCAGTACGTGATTCTCGGGGCGGGGCTCGATACCAGCGCGTTTCGGCATCCCGATATGCCCGGGCGAATCTTCGAGGTCGATTTGCCGGCAACGCAGGCGTGGAAGCAGGCTCGCTTGCGTGAGGCAGGCATCGCGGTGCCGTCGTCGCTGCATTTCGTGCCGGTCGACTTCGAAAGCGTCGGGCTGGCGGAGGGATTGGCGCGGGCGGGTTTCGACGCCGATGCGCCGGCCGTTTTCAGCTGGCTCGGCGTGACGATGTATCTCGACGAGGAGGCGGTCATCGACACGTTGCGCTTCATCGCCGGTTGCGCGAAAGGCAGCGCCGTGCTGTTCGAGTACGTGACGCCGCTTTCGGGCTTGCCGACGATCATGCGTATCGCGATGGAGCAGTTTACGGCGCGGCTCGCCGAGCGCGGCGAACCGTGGAAGACCTTTTTCGAACCGGCCGTCATTGCCGAGAAGTTGAGTGCGTTGGGGTTCAGCCAGGTCAATGCGTGGACGCCGGAGGAGTTGAACCAGCGCTATCTGGCGAACCGCGACGACGGATTGCTCATCGGGGTGACGCCTGCGCGGTTGATTCTTGCGACGGTTTGAGAACGGTTCGTGCGTGGGGAGTTCGATACCGATAAGCGTCAAGACGAAGCATGCATTTGAATGCGACGGCTATTGAGCCGGTTTAGCCCATTTTGGCCGTGCTAGAGTGAGTCCGCCCATCATGGTCTTCTCAAAGGCTATAGCGCTTATATGACCTACATTGCTCAACTTGTCGCCGTCGGCGGCGTAATGCTTCTGGCCTGCGTCAGCCCCGGTCCCGACCTCATCGCCGTCACGTCGCATGCACTTGCCAAACGACGGGCCGGTCTTTATGCCACTGCCGGCATTTCGACTTCACATGCGTTATGGGCGGCGCTGGCAATCTTCGGCCTTGGGCTCATCCTCGCAAAGCTCGCATGGCTGTATGAAGTCATTCGGATCGCCGGCGCGGTTTATCTCGTCTATCTCGGCGGAAAGACGCTCGCCGGGTTGAGAAAACCGATGCAGCAAACCGAGGTAGATGCGCAGTCCGCCAAGAGCGACGGGCAGGCATATCGACGAGGTCTGTTGGTCGGACTTACCAACCCGAAAGCGGCGGCGTTTTTCGGCAGCCTTTTCATCACGGTCCTGCCGGCGCATGCCCCGCTGTGGGTGCACGGCGCGACCTTGATCATCGTTACGGCAGTCTCGCTGACGTGGTTCAGCGCGATGGCGATTCTGTTTTCCACCGAGCGCGTGCAAGTGGGTTACGCGCGCATACGCAAGCCGATCGATGCCGTGATGGGGACTATCTTGCTCGGTCTGGGTGCGAAGCTCGCGCTGGATCGATAGCCCGGTTATCGGGCATCGCGGTTGCCGGCAACTGCATAATTCGTCGCCGACGAGCCTCTCGCAAATTGCGTGAGAGACCGTTTTTACGTGATTGCCAGCCTGATCGAAGACAAATGCTTCGGGTAGTGGTGACGGTATTGCGGGCGATGGTCGGGCTCGCCGCTCAAAAATCGACCGCCCCGAGTACATAGTCAGCCATTCGAGCGCGAGCGTGCCGGCACTCCGGCAATATGAACCGACCATGTCATCCGGGCGCCGATCAACCGGGTGAGTGCCGCGCGGCCTTCGACGACCGGATTCGGCGGCGGAAACGGACGTCTGTGCGTATCACAGGCGGTTGCCGGGCATGAAGCGACGCTCGCTCGATTGTGACATATGGCTGAAGCTCGACACGTTTCAGCCATTTACCCCATTTGGTATCGTCTATCGGCCGTCGCCGTCAGGCTGAATCACTCTGGCTAGCCACGTAAGGTCTGTTGCACCGAGCCCAAGCCCCGGTCGATGCCGGTGCTCGGGGAAAATGCTCACAACTTTCTAAAGATTTTTGATCTGCAGGCCGTTAATCACGTCGGGGCCATTTGAGTAGTAAAGGCACTCGTGGATCAATAACGCAAGGAGAAAAAATTGAGCATTCCGCAAGTCGATTACAGCGATGATATGGATATGAAGAAGACGGCAAAGCAGGTTGCCGGAGTGGCAGCGGGGGCGGCCGCAGTTGCTCTCCTGCCAGTCGAGGCACCTGTTGTAGCCGTAGCGGCAGTCACTGTCGGCGCCGGTATTGTTGCGGCTAAAGCAGTTGGCGCTCTGTGGAGTTGGATTGCCGACTAACAAAGAGCTTGCGTAATCCTTCGATGACGCACGCTCGGAAACGATCCGCTGCTTGACGAGGGGGTCGTTTCTTTTCTATTGGGGGGAGGGTTTCGGCGACGACCGCGCCACGGTGTGCAGCATCAACGGAAAGGCTCCGAACTATATAGCGGCAGGATCTGAACCTACGAGCTTTGGGCTACGCGCCCAACGAACTGCCAGACCACGCCATCCATCTATTCGGATCTTACTAATGTCGGTGGCTGCAGCGCAGCAAGTGAATCTTTCGTAATGGCCAAGCTGGGGAACGGCGCCGATGCTGACTGAGCGACTCAAACGGTTCAATCGCTGCCAATGGCCGAATCCACTATTAAGCGCACCGGTGCGCACCGATATTCACCTGCCGCCGTCGCGCCCGCTGAGGCGAGCTTGTCCCCGCCACCTCAAAAAATCGACCGCCCCGAATACGTGGTCAGCCATTCGAGAGCCAGCGTCCCCGCCAACGAATTTCCATTCGCATCGAGCCCCGGCGCCCACACGCAAACGGCCATTTCCCCCGGCAGCACCGCGACGATCCCGCCGCCCACGCCGCTCTTCGCCGGCAGCCCGACCCGATAGACGAAATCCCCCGCCGCGTCATAGGTGCCGCAGGTCAGCATCAGCGCCGACAGCCGCTTGGCCGAGCTCGCATCGACGATCCGCTCGCCGGTGACGGGCGCGACGCCGCCGTTCGCGAGAAACAGCGCGGCCTGCGCGAGTTCGATGCAGTTCATCTCGATCGCGCACTGGCGACAGTACGCGTCGATCACCGTGTCCGGCGGCATCTGCATGTTGCCGAAGCTCGCCATGAAATGCGCCATCGCACGGTTGCGCTCCGCGTGCTGAAGCTCGGAAAGCGCGACGCGCGAATCGTAATCCACGTCGGTCGCGCCGATCAGCCGCCGCACGAATTCGACGAGCGCCGTCTCGGCCTTCACGAAACGGCGGCACAGCACGTCGGTGACGACCAGCGCGCCGGCGTTGATGAACGGATTGCGCGGCTTGCCGCGCTCGCTTTCGAGCTGCACCAGCGAGTTGAACGCGGTGCCCGACGGCTCGCGGCCCACCCGCTCCCACAGCGCGTCGCCGAGCAGCTGGAACGCCAGCGTGCACGCGAACAGCTTCGAGATGCTCTGGATCGAGAAGCGCTCCCGCGCGTCGCCGACCGTGTAAACGTTGCCGTCGAGCGTCACGACGGCCATCCCGAACTTGTCGGCCGGCACTTTCGCCAGCTCGGGAATGTAGTCGGCCACGCGGCCCTGGCCGATCCAGGGGGCGAGTTCGGTGTGGATGCGTTCGAGAATCGGCTGGTAGTTCATCACGTGGAGCAGGGCGGGCGCACGGCCCGAATTCCGGGGAGCCCGTATGGAACAGTTTTGCCGCCGATTCGTCAAGCGCGACCGCCATGGCGCCCTTATTTTCAAGATGCCTCAACGTGCGACCGGCGGGCGCAGTATCATGCGGTACGTTTCGGCCGCCGGCCGGTATCCGCGCAAGCCGGTGCCGGTACGGTCCTCCCGTATGTTCCGACCGTTGACCATGTCCTTTCGCATCCTGCTCGTCGAAGACGACACCCGCCTGTCCACGCTGATCGCCGGCTACCTGCGCAAGAACGACTATGAAGTCGACACGGTGCTGCACGGCGACGCCGCCGTGCCGGCGATCCTGTCGACGCGCCCCGATCTCGTCATCCTCGACGTGAACCTGCCGGGCAAGGACGGCTTCGAGATTTGCCGCGAAGCGCGCAAGCAGTACGACGGCGTGATCATCATGGTGACGGCGCGCGACGAGCCGTTCGACGAACTGCTCGGCCTCGAATTCGGCGCCGACGACTACGTGCACAAGCCGGTCGAGCCGCGCATCCTGCTCGCCCGCATCAAGGCACAGCTGCGCCGTGTCCCGGCGCGCTCGATCGAAGGCGCGGCGGCGCAGCCGGAGCGCTACACGTTCGGGCAGTTCTCGATCGATCGCACCGACCGCTCGGTCGTGCTGCCGGGCGGCGGCTCGCCCGACCTGACGTCGGCCGAGTTCGACCTGCTGTGGGTGCTGGTGTGCCGGGCCGGGGAAGTCGTCAGCCGCGACGACCTGATGCTGCAGCTGCGCGGCGTCGAATTCGACGGCCTCGATCGCACGATCGACGGCCGCATCTCGAAGCTGCGCCGCAAGCTGCACGACGACGCGGGCAACCCGCAGCGGATCAAGACGATCCGCAGCAAGGGTTACCAGTTCAGCAAGCATGCGTGGGACTGATGGCGCGCCGCCGCCGCTGCGCCGTCGGCCGCCGCATCCGCGCAGCGCACGATAGCCGGAAGCCGCGATGATCCGACGCAACTCCTCGCATCCCGACGCAGCGCCGCTGTCGCCGCTGCGCTACGCCAAATGGCGCTGGCTGCATTTCCGCCGCGCATGGACGGACACGCGCGCCGACCGCATTCCGAGCTGGTCGCGGCTCTACGTGCGCACCTACCTGCATCTGCTCGGCCTCGTGTTGCTGACCGCGCTCGTGCCGGGGCTCGCGCTGTGCTTCGTGCTGTCGCCGCAGGTCGTATGGCATGCGTTCGACGCGTTGCCGGGCGACATCTGGATCGTGCTCGCGTTCATGCTCGCCGCGCCCGCGCTTGCCGCCTACCGCTGGATGCGGCCGGTCTGGTCGGATCTCGTGATGGTGCGCGAGCGCGCGATCGACTTCACCGGCGGACGCTTCAACACGCGCGCGCGCGAATCGCACAGCGTGATCATCGGCCCGCTCGCGCGCACGCTGAATGCGCTGGCGATGCGCATGGAGCGGCTGATCGCCGCGCAGCGCGACCTGACGAACGGCATCTCCCACGAGTTGCGCACGCCGCTCGCGCGCGTGCGCTTCGCGCTCGAGATGCTGCGCGAGCCGGGCTCCGCCGCCGAATACTACGGCGCGCTCGACAGCATCGCGCAGGACGTGACCGAACTCGAAGAGCTGATCGACATGAGCCTCACCTATGCACGGCTCGAATACAGCTCGCTGCAGTCGAACCTCGAGCTGACCGCGCCCGTCGCGTGGTTCGAGCATCAGATCAGCGACGCGCAGCTGCTGTATCCGGAGCGCGCCATCGAGTCGCGCATCGCGATCGCGTCCGATCTGCGCGTGAAGATGGACCGGCGGCTGATGTCGTATGCGATGCGCAACCTGCTGCGCAACGCGAGCAAGTACGCGAACGCGCGGATCGTCGTCGGCATCGCGCTCGAGCACGGCAACATCGCGATCTTCGTCGAGGACGACGGCCCCGGCGTGCCGGAGAACGACCGCGAACGGATCTTCGACGCGTTCGTGCGCCTCGACCGCCGCACCGGCGGCTACGGGCTCGGGCTCGCGATCACGCGCCAGGTGCTGCACGCGCACAACGGCCGGATCGCCGTCGTCGATCCGGTCGTGCTCGGCGGCGCGCGGTTCGAGATCAGCTGGCCGATCTGAGCGCCTTCGCCTTCAATACGTGCGGCCGAGCTGCAGGTAGATGTTGCGCCGCCCGCCCGGCGCGAGCGCGACGCCCATGTACAGCGGCCCGAACGCGGTCGTCAGGCTCGTGAAGAACGTATAGCTCTGCTTGAGCGTGCTGCCGCCCACTTTCACGCCGCTGGTCCACACGTTGCCGAGTTCGGCGCTCGCGCCCACCGACAGCGCCTTGATGGGCGACGCGTTGAACGTCATCAGCTGGTTCATGTACGTCACGTTGCCGTACGCGAGCTCGTTGCCGGTGAGCTGGTCGGCCGCATACGCGGCCAGATGCTGGAAGCCGCCGAGCGTGAAGTTGAACGCGTTGATCAGGTTGGTGCCGCCGATGCTCTTGCCGCCCTCGAGCGTGGCGCTGACGCTGTGCCGGCCGTACTGCTGCGCGATCATCGCCTTGCCGTAGAGCTCGGTGTAAGGCTTGTTCGACGTATCTGCGAGATCCTCCGCCGACTGGCTGTTGTGCGACCACAGCGAGCGTTCGATGCGCAACTCGGTGTAGTAGCCGCGGCGCGGGAACATCGGGTCGTCGAGCTGATCGATGACGAGGCGCGCGCGCGCCGTCAGCGCCTGCGACGTGAAGCTCGGCCACATCAGCGTCGAGCCGTTCTCCTCGAACGGGAGCGGCAGGTTGTAGTTCGGCGAGCCGTGCCCGGTCGCGTAGCCGATGCCCATCCGGAAGTCGCCGAGCCGCGCGATCGGCAGCCCGAAGTCGAGCCCGGCGCGCGCCGTCTGCATCAGATACTGGTTCAGCTTGACCTCGCCGGTGTTGTCGTACACGTTCACGTAGCGGCGCTGATATTCCGCGTACGGCGAGATGTAGAAGCCATAGGCGGCCGGCAACGGTTGGCGCAGCTCAACGCGCGCGGACTGCAGGTCGCTGCCGATCGTCGCATCCGCACGGAATTCGAGGCCCGATTCGGTGAGCCACGGCCGCCGGTAGCCGACGTGCAGGCGGAAGCCGCCTTCGTCGGTCGAGCTGCTCGACATCCCGACGCCGAACAGCAGGAAATTCGGCCCCCAGTATTTCTCGCGCGCATCGATCTCGAGCACGTTGTCGTCGCCGTGGCTCACGATCTGCTGCGTCACGCTTTCGAAATTGCCGTCGGTCGTGAGCCGCAGCAGGTCCTGGCTGACGGTCGCCGGATCGTAGATGTCGCCCGGCTTCACGTGCAGCGCATCGCTGACGACGCGTTTCGGCACGCCGCCGGTCGTCTTGATCTCGATGCGCGTGATGCGGATCGGCGGCGGCAGCGGCTGCGCATGCGCGGACCGGTACGCCGCGTACTGCTCGGGCGTGAGCGCGAGGTGCCTGAGGCGCGGCAGCGCGGCCGTCGCTGCAGCCGCGCCCGCGGCGATCGCCTGCTTCGCGTTCTGAAAGTCGGTGAACGCCAGCGAGCCGAGGTCAGGCGTGAGCAGCACGTCCTGCGCGGCGAGCTGCTTGCGCTGCGACGTCACGTTCTGGCGAATCAGGATGCCGACCATCTGCTGCATCACGTCGGCCGGCGACGCGAGCGCGTCGAGCGGGCGCAGCTGCGAGCCGATGTCGACGGCGATCACGACCTTCGCGCCCATCTGCCGCGCGGTGTCGACCGGCAGGTTGCTGACGAGCCCGCCGTCGACCAGCGCGCGCCCGTTGATCTCGGCCGGCGCGAACAGGCCGGGCATCGCCATGCTCGCGCGGATCGCGAGCGGCAGCGAGCCGCGGTCCAGCACGACCATCTGGCCCGTCTGCAGATCGGTCGCGACCGCGCGGTACGGGATCGGCAACCGGTCGAACGGCTGGTTGGTCGGCACGGCGGCGGTCCAGTCGGCGAGCAGCGCCTGCAGCCGGTTGCCCTGCACGAGGCCGACCGGCGCCTTCACGCCTTTCTTGCCGAACCCGAGCGTCAGGCTGTTGATGTACAGGCGCTCGTCCTCGCGGCTGCTTTGCGGCAGGTCGGCGCGGTCGGTCACGTCGAACGCGATGTCGGTCAGGTTCACTTCGGACAGGCGCTTGCGCATTTCATCGGCGGCCATCCCGCTCGCATACAGGCCGCCGACCACGGCGCCCATGCTGGTGGCCGCGATGCAGTCGATCGGGATACGGTTGTCTTCCAGCACCTTCAGCACGCCGAGGTGCGCGTAGCCGCGCGCGCCGCCGCCCGACAGCACGAGGCCGACCGGTGGGCGGCCGGCCGGACCGCCGTCGGCGGTGCAGCTCGGTGTGGGGGCGGGTGCCGCGGCGGCGGCCACGGCTGCAGGCGCTATCGTCGCGGATGCCACGGCCGCGGCCGAAGCGGCGCCGGCCGTGCCGGCGCCTGCCTGGGCGGCGCGCGTTGCGGGGTCGGCGGCCGGCACGGGCTGCGCGGCGGCGGCGCAGCACCAGAGCGCAACGAGCGTTGCGCCGAGCCGGCGCGCCGCGAGCCAGCGAAGGGAGGCAGGCGCTGTCATGTTGGAATACCTGGCGTGATCGGGCGTCGGAAGCCTGCCGGGGGCAGGCAAGACCGAGAGATTACCGTGTTTTACAAGCGCAGCGCGAGCGCTCGGCGCGTAGTCGTGCGGCGGCCGGCCCGGGTTTTCGGTCATTTCGTCGCAAAAAAATCATTAGAATTGCCTAAAGTATCGGAACGATTTGCCGCTAAGTCCGTGATGGGACCGCAAATGCGTGCCGCATCGATGCGGGCCGGCCGTTCCGGCCGGTTTGTTCATGAAAAGGGTTGATATGTCGACACCGCTGTTCGGAAAGTTGTTTGCGCAACCCGTTGCGATCGACCCTGGAACGGCGAGTACGCGGATTTATACGCACGAGCGCGGCGTGGTCCTGAACCAGCCGTCGGTCGTCTGCTTCCGCAAGGCCGGCATGTCCGATGCGCGTCCGACCCTCGAAGCGGTCGGCGAGCGGGCGAAGGCGCTGCTCGGGCGCGAACCGGGGCATCTGCAGGCCGTGCGGCCGATGCGGCACGGCGTGATCGCCGATGCGCACGCCGCCGAACAGATGATCCGCCGCTTCATCGACATGTCGCACACGCGTTCGCGCTTTCGCCGGCGCGTCGAGGTCACGCTGTGCGTGCCGTCGGACGCCACGGCGGTCGAGCGTCGCGCGGTGCGCGAAGCCGCGTTCGCGGCCGGCGTATCGGACGTGGCGCTGATCGAGGAAGCGCTCGCGGCCGGGCTCGGCGCGGGCCTGCCGGTCACCGAGCCGGTCGGCTCGATGGTCGTCGACATCGGCGCCGGGACGACCGAAGTCGCGGTGATCGCGCTCGGCGGCATCGTGTATCGCGAGGCGATCCGCGTCGGCGGCAACCAGTTCGACGCCGCGATCATCAACTACGTGCGCAACGTGTACGGCGTGCTGCTGGGCGAACAGACGGCCGAGCGCGTCAAGCAGACGATCGGCTCGGCCACCAGCGCCGTGCCGCGCACGTCGACGCGCGCGATCGGACGCGGCATCGGCGATGGGCTGCCGCGCTCGATCGAGCTGTCCAATCACGACGTGGCCGACGCGCTCGCCGCGCCGCTCAAGCAGGTGATCGGCGCGGTGAAATCGGTGCTGGAAAACGCGCCGGCCGAACTGGTGACCGACATCGCGCATCGCGGCGTGGTGCTGACGGGCGGCGGCGCGCTGCTCGCGGATCTCGAACGCCTGCTGCGCGACGAGACGGGGCTGGTCGCCCGCGTCGCCGACGAGCCCGCGACCTGTGCCGTGCGCGGCGCGGGCGAGGCGATGGGGCGGCTCGCGATGTGCCCGGTGGACTGACGCCGGGCGGGCCACGCCAGCCACTCGCGCCCACGCGCCCACGCAGCGCCTCTGCCACACACGCGCTGCGCACATCCATCGTTCTGGCCTATCCTGTGCGAAACACGCGACGCGCGCCGCGCGTTGCGTTTCGACACAGGAGCATCGATGCCGAATCACGCCGAAGCCACCACGACGCAGGCGCCGCAAGTCGCGCCGGTTTCTCCCGCCCGGGCGTCGGGTCCCGCGTTCATCGCGCCCGAAGCCGACCCGCAGGCGCTCGCACGCAACAATCAGTACGTCCTCAAATCCGGTGACGCGTTCGTCGTCAGCGATGCGCTCGGCGACATCGGCGGCCGCGACGACGGTCTGTTCGTCGACGACATGCGCGTGCTGTCCGCATGGCGTCTGACCTTCGGCGGTCGCGCGCCGTCCTTGCTGTCGGGCGCGACGAGCGCCGACAACGCGTCGTTCACCGCGCATCTGACGAACCGTCCGCTGCCGCCGCTCGGCGGCCACGAGACGCCCGAAGGCGTGATCCACATCGAACGCACGCGCGTGCTCGCGGGCGACGTGCTGTACGAAGCGCTGACGCTCACCAACTACGGCGCGAGCGAGGCCGAGGTGCCGCTGTCGCTGTCGTTCGCGGCCGATTTCAAGGACATGTTCGAAGTGCGCGGCACGCAGCGCCCGAAGCGCGGCACGGTCGCCGCGCCGCGCGTCGCCAACGGCGCGGTGCGGCTGCGCTACGACGGCCTCGACGGCGTCGAGCGCAACGTCACCGTGCATTTCTCGCCGGCGCCCGACGCGCTGTCGGTCGATCGTGCCGACTACACGCTGACGATCGCCGCCCAGGCGTGCCTGTCGATCTATCTGACCGTCGACGCGACGCTCGGCCCCGCGCACGACGGCGAAGGCCCCGGCTGCGGGCGCGTCGCGCTGCGCACCGCGCTCGTCGGCGTGCACCGCGAGATGCGTTCGCGACGCGAATCGATGGCGCGCGTGAACACCGGCAACCCGCTGTTCGACGCGTGGCTCGACCGCTCGCTCGCGGATCTCGGCCTGCTCACGACACAGCTCGACACCGGGCCGTACCCGTATGCGGGCATTCCGTGGTTCTCGACGCCGTTCGGCCGCGACGCGGTCATCACGTCGTTGCAGATGCTGTGGCTGCAGCCGTCGCTCGCGCGCGGCGTGCTGCGCTTTCTCGCGGAGCATCAGGCGCGCGAGACGTCGGCGTTTCGCGACGCGGAGCCGGGCAAGATCATGCACGAGTTCCGCCGCAGCGAGATGGCGGCCACCGGCGAGGTGCCGTTCGCGCTGTACTACGGCGGCGTCGACACGACTCCGCTGTTCATCGTGCTCGCGGGCGCCTACGTCGAACATACCGGCGACGATGCGCTGATCGACGAGCTGTGGCCCGCGCTCGAGCGCGCCGCGCAGTGGGTGATCGACAAGTGCGACCGCAATCCCTACGGCTTGCTCGATTATCAGCGCACGTCGGAGCGCGGCCTCGCGAACCAGGGCTGGAAGGACAGCCACGACTCGGTGTTCCACGCGGACGGCCGCTTCCCGGACGGGCCGATCGCGCTCGTCGAAGTGCAGGCGTATGCGTGCGCGGCGCTCGACGCGATGGCGACGTGTTCGCATCGGCGCGGTCATGCGGCCGATGCGGCGCGCTACGCGTTGCGCGCGAAAACGCTGCGCGAGCAGGTCGAAGCGCTGTTCTGGATGCCGGACGGCGACTTCTACGGGATCGCGCTCGACGGGCACGGCGAGCTGTGTCGCGTGCTGGCGTCGAACGCCGGCCATCTGCTCGCATTCGGCTTGCCCGATGCCGAACGCGGGGCGGCGGTGGCCGGCGTGCTCGGCTCGACGCTGTTCCAGACCGGCTGGGGCATCCGCACGCTCGCGGCCGGGCAGCCGCGCTTCAATCCGATGGCCTATCACAACGGCTCTGTGTGGCCGCACGACAATGCGCTGATCGCACGCGGGCTCGCGCGCTATGGCGACAAGACGGCCGCAGTGAGCCTGCTGCGTGCGTTGTTCGAAGCAGCGGTCAGCTTCGAGATGCGGCTGCCCGAGCTGTTCTGCGGCTTCCCGCGCCGGCGCGGCGAGCCGCCGACGGCCTATCCGGTCGCGTGTCTGCCGCAGGCGTGGGCGGCGGGCGCGCCGTTCATGATGCTGCAGGCGTGCCTCGGCGTGAGCGTCGACGCGTCGCGTCTCGAGGTGCGCGTCGAGCGCCCGGCGCTGCCGGAAGGGGTGGACTGGCTGCGCATCGACGAACTGCGCGTCGGCGACGAGACGGTCTCGCTGATGTTCCGCCGCGTCGACGGGCAGGTGGTCGCGGCGGCCGAGCGGTCCGGGCGCGTGAAGGTGGTCGCGGTGCTGTAGCGGCCGGGCGGCGCGTCGTTGAGCCAGGTCGTGCCACATACGCGCGCCGCGGCATAGAATCCCGACATGACCCTTTAACTATGGCGGAGGCATCCAAGATGACCACGGACAACCGGCCCGACGATCGGGACGAGCACAAGCTAGAAAATCTCGAAGCAGCAGTCGACCATCTGCACAAGTCGATCGAATCGCAGAGCATTGCGGCGGGCGCGGCGAAAGGCATTCTGTTCAGCCTGATCGAGACGCTCGGTGCGCTGATCGGCGACCCCGATCTGCCCGAACATGCGCGCTCGGGCTACGAGGCGCTGCGCGACAAGGCGAGCGAGCTGCGCAGCGGTCTCGACCGGCATTGACGCGGACGGTGCCGGCGCGTGCGTTGCTGCCCGCGCCGGCGCTGCCCGATCCAGCGCCGTGCATACAAATTCCCGTGCGCTCAATGAGTTAGCGGCGCGGTGCGCAGGATATCCACACGCTTGCCAACAAAATCTGTGGAGAACCGGCTCACGATCGGACACTTGTCGGACGGTCGTGAAACGGGCACCGCACAGGTGACGCACAGGTGCCAATCGATGTCGCATCGTTGACCTGCGGCGCGCGATCTACCAAATCCCCTTTTGCATCAGTGGCTTGCGCGGCACTTTGGCGGAATATCCACAGGTTTGCCAACAAAATCTGTGGATAAGTGTCACGCGATAGATTCCTCATAGTTCGGAATCGGCCGCGTTCGCCTCGATCCTGTGGCGGCCAATGCGCGATGCGCACGTGGCACCTGGAATTCGTGCCCGATCAACGGGTTACGCGCCGGGTACCCAGGATATCCACATCCTTGCCAACATTTTCTGTGGACAAACACGCGTGCCTCATTCGTGCGGCGGGGCGTCGGCCGCTTCCGCGACGATCCAGTCGCGAAACAACTGCATCGCGGGCGTCAGCGGCTTCGACTTCAGCGACGTGAGCCAATAGGCGCCGCCGCGCACGTCGATGTCGAGTGGCCGCGCCAGCATGCCGAGCTGCAACTCGCGCGCGAACATGCAAGCCGGCGCGAGCGCGATGCCCGCGCCCTGCATCGCGGCCTCGACCATCAGTCGCGATGAATCGAATACCGGCCCGTTGACCGTCCACGGCTCGACCTGCGCGGCGTCGAACCAGCCCAGCCATTCGTCGGTGCGGTACGAGCGCAGCAGCGTTTCGTTCGTGAGATCGGCCGGCCGCGACAAACGCCGCGCGATGTCCGGCGCGCACAGCGCGCTGAGCGGCGCGTCGAGCAGACGCTCGTTGCGCGTCGCGGGCCAGTTGCCTTCGCCGAAGCGGATCGCGAAATCGAGGCCTTCGCCGGCGAGATCGACGACGTTGTTGTTGGTGCGCAGTCGCAGCTCGACGAACGGGTGCGTCTCGCCGAACCGCTTCAGGCGTGGCATTAGCCAGCCTATGGCAAAGGTGCCGACGGCACCGAGCGTCAGCACCTCGTGGAAGCGCCCGCCGTCGAACTGATTGAGCACGGTTTCGATCCGGCTGAAGGCGTCGCTGAGCACCGGCAGCAGCGCGCGCCCTTCGTCGGTGAGGCCCAGGCCGCGCGGCAGGCGCGTGAACAGCGCACAGCCGAGCCGCTCCTCCAGCGAACGCACCTGCTGGCTCACGGCTGCCTGCGTGACGCTCAGCTCGAGGCCGGCGCGCGTGAAATTCAGGTGGCGCGCGGACGATTCGAAGGCGCGCAACGCGTTCAACGGGAGACGAGGACGGAGCTTTGTCATAAGAAATTCTTTTGTCAGCGCCCAATTATCATTGCTTGTCGGACAAACGTAAAGTCACGATAGTGCTGTCTCGCCGGCCGGCCGTTCTGCATCCATTCCACCACGAGAGACATGACATGACCTACTCATCGCAACGTCGAACCTTGTTGCTGGCCGCGGCATCGGCGCCGCTCGTCGTGACCGTCGGCGCGTGCGCGGCGCCGTCGGCCGCCGCACCCGACATCGCGTCCGCCGCGACGTTCGCCGCGCTCGAGCGGGCGGCGGGCGGCCGCCTCGGCGTATGCGCGATCGATACCGCGAGCGGCCGGCGCGCGCAGCATCGCGCTGACGAGCGCTTTCCGTTCTGCAGTACGTTCAAGGCGATGCTCGGCGCGGCGGTGCTCGCGCGGAGCGTCGAGCATCCCGGTTTGCTGCAGCAGCGCGTGACGTATGCGCAGGCCGATCTCGTCAACTCCTCGCCCGTGTCGGGCCGGCATGTCGACACCGGGATGACGGTGGCGCAGCTGTGCGAGGCGGCGATCCAGTACAGCGACAACACGGCCGCGAACCTGGCGATGAAGCTGATCGGCGGCCCGGCGGCCGTGACCGCGTATGCACGCTCGATCGGCGACGACACGTTCCGTCTCGATCGCTGGGAAACCGCGCTGAATACGGCGCTGCCGGGCGACCTGCGCGACACGACGACGCCCGCGGCGATGGCCGCGAGCATCCGCGCGCTCACGCTCGGCGACGCGTTGCCGCCCGCGCAGCGTGCGCAACTGGTGGCATGGATGCGCGGCAACAAGGTCGGCGACAAGCGGATTCGCGCGGGCGTGCCGGCCGGTTCGCAGGTCGCCGACAAGACCGGCACCGGCGACTACGGAACGACGAACGACGCGGGCGTCGTGTGGTTGCCGTCGCGCGCGCCGATCGTGCTGACCGTGTACTACACGCAGGCACGCGCCGATGCGAAGGCGAAGGAGAACGTGATCGCCGCGGCGGCGCGGATCGCGGTCGCGACATTCGCGTGACGGGCGGGGGGGCGGCGATCGAGGCAGGCGCTGCCGCAGTCGTGACCGCGGCAGCCAAACGTTGTGCGATCAACGACTTACGTCGCGCATGCTCAGGATATCCACATCCTTGCCAACAAAATATGTGGAAAAGCCGGCCGGCCGCCGCGCTTGCCGCAACGCGGCCGCGGCGGCGGCGGGCGCTGCCCGATTCGAAGCGATGGGAACAAAGTCTTTCGGATCAAGCGCTTGGTTGCGGTGTGCGCAGGCTATCCACATGCTTGCCAACACAATCTGTGGACAAGCGGGAGGCGGCGTTGCGCGCCGCGTGCCGCATTTGGAGCACCGCGCAGAAAGTCTTTCGGATCAAGCGCTTGGTGCCGGTATGCGCACGCTGTCCACATGCTTGCCAACATAATCTGTGGACAAGCGGGCGGGCCGGCTCATCCGATGCGCAGGCCGGTTCGCAAGCCCGTTATCAGCGTGAGCAGGCCCTAGCGTTGCCGATCGTCGGTGGCGGGCCAGCGTGCGAACGCGAAGACCCACAACATGATGAAGTTCAGCACCGGCACGAACATCGTCAGGATCCACCAGCCCGAGTGGCCCGTGCGCCGCACGATGCGCACGTACGGATAGACGACGATCGCGACGAGCACGAGCGCGACCAGCATTTGCCCTGCGTTGAAATGTTCCATGGCCTTCCTCGGAGTGATGTGTCGTTGTCGAATGCGGGCGGAGCGGCCGGCCCGTGGCGCCGACGCGTGACGTGCGCGGCGTCGTGTGATCGTGACGCGTCGCGTGCGCGGCCGTCAAGGGACGCACGGGGGTCGCCGGTGCGGCGCGACGGCCGTGCCGAAACGTTGACATGGCGCGCGAATCGCAGGCCGATCAATGGCTTAGCGAACGCTTGCGCAGGATATCCACAAGCTTGCCAACACAATCTGTGTGTAAGTGCCGCGATGCGCACGTCGTGCAGCGCGGGTCTGGCCGCGTGGCATCGTGATGCGAACTGCGGCGAAGCCGTGCATAACGCGGCCCGGCTGGCGCAGCGTCTGCATCACACGTGCCAAAGTCTGTCGGATCAAGGGCTTAGCGTCGCGGTGCGCAGGATATCCACAAGCTTGCCAACATTTTCTGTGGAGAAGTGCATGTGGCGATCGTGTGGCGCGGTGTCCCGCTGCGCGGCGGTTCACGGCGTGCCAAAAATGCCCGTCGGCGCGACTTTCCGGAACGACGGCAGCTGTTGTTTCGCGATGGCGGCTGATCGAAACGTCACGGTCGACCATTCGATCGCATCGTTGAAATACGTCGGACTGCTGGCGAGTGCGCGACGAAGCTGGGTCGGCAGTGAACTGCCGCTTCAATGAATTCGGTGTCGCCGAGCCGCACGGTTCGCGATGTCGAGGCTACCAGCGGTGTCCGCGGCGACGTCGCTTTGCTGCGTATCACATGCGATAGCCATGCGCGACGGCGCGTTTGCTGCGCACACCGATCAAATCTTTTCGGATCAATGGCTTGCTGTCGTTGGCGGCTGGTTGTCCACAAGCTTGCCAACACAATCTGTGGACAAGCCGCGCGACCGGCCCGCGTCAGGACTCGTCTGGCCTCGTCATGCCGCGGCCGGGAAGCGCACCGTCACCGTCAGCCCGCGTCCGCCCTCGGTCGTGCCGAGCGAGACGGTCGCGCGATGCTGTTCGGCGATCCGTTTGACGATCGACAGCCCGAGTCCGCTGCCGGACGACGTGACGGCCTGCGCGCCCGCGCCGCGATAGAAGCGTTCCCACACGTCGTTGCGTTCCGCCTCGGGGATGCCGGGGCCGTTGTCGGCGACTTCGAGCACGGGCGTCGCGCCTTCGACGCGTGCCGACACGTCGACGCGCGCACCTTCGCCCGCATAGCGGATCGCGTTGTCGACCAGGTTGTTCAGCAGCACGCGCAGCGTGTCGGGATTGCCGGCGGCCATCACCGGCGACGACACGATCGCGCCGAGGTCGATGCGATGCGCATCGGCGACCCGCGCGCGCTCCGCGACGACCGAGCGGCACAGTGCCGCGAGATCGACGCGCGCGGCGGCCGCTGCGGCCGCCGGCGCATCGGGCTCGAGGCGCGCGAGCGTCAGCAACTGCTCGGCGAGATGGCCGAGACGCGTCGTGCCCGCATGGATCTGCGCGAGGATCTGCTCGCGTTCGTCGGCCGTCGACGCGCGCCGCAACAATTCCGACTGTATCGACAATCCCATGATCGGCGTGCGCAGCTCGTGCGCGGCGTCGGCGATGAAGTGCCGCTGCAGTGTGAAGGCGCGCTCGAGCCGCGCGAGCAGGTCGTTGATCGCTTCGGCGAGCGGGCGAACCTCGTTCGGCATCGACGCGACGTCGACCGGTTCGAGGTTGTTGGCATTCCTGCGCTTCAGCCCGGACGCGATCGTGCGCAGCGGTCGCAGCCCCGCGCCGATGCCGAACCACAGCCCGATCGCGAGCACCGGCAGCATCGAGAACACCGGCCACAGCAGATGCACGGCGATGCCCGCGATCGCTTCCCAGCGCGCGTGGCGCGCCTGTGCGAGCCGGATCGTGGTGCCGGCGCGTTCGGTCACGTAGGTGCGCCACGGCTGGCCGTCGACGTCGACGCTCGCGATGCCCGACCGCGTCGGCGGCGGCAGCGCCGATTCGCGATCGGTCGAATAGACGAGCGTGCCGTCGCGCCATACCTGCAGCAGTACGGCGTCGGGATCGTCGCGCTTGAAGCCGTGCTTGTCGCTGCCGCGATCGCGGAACGACAGCTCGCCGTTCGGGCCGACCACGATCTGCTTCGACATGCTGCGCATCTGATCGTCGAGCAGGTCGTCGAGTTCGCGCAGCGCGCCCCAGTAGGTGCCCGCGCTCGCGACCAGCCCGATCGCGCAGGCGGCGGGCAGCAGCCACATCAGCAGGCGCCGCCGCAGCGACGCGCTGCGCCAGCGCGCGATCGCCTGTTGCAGGCCGCTCATGCGCTGTCACCGATCCGGTAGCCGACGCCGCGCACCGTGCGGATCATGTCATGACCGAGCTTCTTGCGCAGGTTGTGGATGTGAACCTGCACCGCGTTGCTCTCGATCTCTTCGCCCCAGCTGTACAGCCGTTCCTCGAACTGTTCGCGCGAGATCACCGCGCCGGGGTCGCGCATCAGTTCGTGCAGCAGCACGAACTCCTTCGGCGACAGCGTAACTTCGTCGTCGTTGAGCCACACCAGATGCTTGATCGGATCGAGCCGCAGCGGGCCGATCGCGAGCGTCGTCTGCGCGCGCCCGGCGTGACGCCGCGTGACCGCGCGAATGCGCGCGAGCAGCTCCTCGAGCACGAACGGCTTGACGAGGTAGTCGTCGGCGCCGCTGTCGAGGCCGGCGATGCGGTCCGGCACGCCGTCGCGCGCGGTGATGATGATCGCGGGCAGCGTTTCGTCGCGGCGGCGCAGTGCCGCGAGCACCGACAGACCGTCGCGGTTCGGCAGCCCGAGGTCGAGCAGCAGCAGCCCGTAGCCGGTCGAGCGCAGCGCGAGCGACGCGGCGTCGCCGTCCTTCACCCAGTCGACCGCGAAGCCTTCCTGTCTGAGGCCCTGTTCGAGCCCGCTGCCGATCAGCGGATCGTCCTCGACGAGCAGTACGCGCATGGATTGGTATCTCTTCAGCAGGGCGCGATGCGCCCGGGGTGTCCATGATAAGCGCCCGTATCTTAGGTCGTGCTTAAGTGCCGGCGCCCGGCGCCACGACCGCGTCGCGCGGTTCGCGCCTTCAGGTGCGCTTAATCTTACGCTTCGTAAGCTCTGGCCGTCGCGCTCGATCCGGGCGCGGCGCACCATCGAAGAAGAGGAAACGACATCATGAAGAAACGGTTCAGCATCCTGGCCGTCGCGCTCGCCACGCTGTCGGCGGGCGCGCACGCGCAATACACGGGGCCGTCGGCGGCCGCCGCCACGACCGTGAAGGACCTGCTCGCCACCGGCAAGGACGACCAGCCGGTGCAGTTGCACGGACGGATCGTCCGGCACGTCGGCGGCGACGACTACGAGTTCGCCGATGCGACCGGCACGATCCGCGTCGAAATCGACCGGAAGCTGTGGGCGGCGGGGCAGCCCGTCAGCGAGCAGAGCGACGTGAAGCTGACCGGCGAGTTCGAGCGCAAGTGGTCCGGCAGCGTGAAGGTCGACGTCGATCGCGTGGACGTGCTGCGCTGAACGGTGCGCGCGGGGCCGGTGATACCATGGGCGACCGGTTCCCGTTCTCACCAAGATGGCTGCCAATTTCGATGAACTCGCGTCCCGGATTCGGGCGCAATTTTCCGAACTGAGCCCGCAATTCCAGGCGGGTGCTGCATTTCTGCTCGATCATCCCGACGAGGTCGCCACGTCGTCGATGCGCAAGGTCGCGCAGCACGCGCAGGTTCAGCCCGCGTCGCTCGTGCGCCTCGCGCAGCAATTCGGTTTTCCCGGCTGGAACGAGCTGCGCGATCTGTGCGTCGCGCGCGTGCGCACGCGCCCCGAGCCGCTCACGCAGCGCGCGCGCTCGCTCGTGCGGCCCGACGCGAAGGCGTCGCTCGCGCACGACCTGCTCGCGGCCCAGCAGCACAATCTGTCGGTGACCGCCGCACAGAACGAGCACGCGCTCGCCGACGCCGCGAAGCTGATCCGCAAGGCAGCGCACGTGCACGTCGCGGGCTTCCGGTCGTGCTATCCGGTGGCGTTCGGTTTCGTGTACGGCTACCGGCTGTTCCGGCCGACCGTGTCGCTGCTCAACGGCGTCGCCGGTTCGCTCGAGATGGAGCTGCGCACGATCGCGAAACACAGCGTGACCGTGATCATCAGCTTCGCGCCGTATTCGGCCGAAGCGACGCGCGTGGCGCAGGCCGCGAAAGCGCAGGGCAGCAAGATCGTCGCGATCACCGACAGCGCGGTCGCGCCGATCGCGCTGCATGCCGATGCGCAACTGATCTTCACGCACGACAGCCCGTCGTTCTTTCCGTCGCTCGTGGCCGCGCATGCGATGGCCGAAGCGCTGGTCGCGCAGCTGCTCGCGCTGGAAGGCAGCGGTGCGGTCGCGGCGCTCGAGCGCACCGAAGCCGAGTTGCATGCGAAGGGCGCGTACGTCGTGTAGCCGCGCGCGCGGCTGCGGGACGCTTGCGCCGCCGACGGCCTGACACGGGTCCAACACGGATCTAACACGGCGGCAGACGGCCCGGCGCTCGCACGCGCATGGTCGCGATCAAACGGCGCGGCTCCCGTGCCGGTCTCGCCCGCATCGATATTTCAGCGCACGCCGAACCGTGCCCGCGCCGTGCGCGCGTATGCTGGCGTCTCCCGTTCCGAGGAGACGACGATGTCCGATTCCGTTCTGCAATTGCGCCACGCGCAAGCGTTTCGTGCGCTGCATACGCGCCCCGGCGCGTTCATCATCCCGAACCCGTGGGATGCCGGCTCCGCGCGGCTGCTCGCGATGGCCGGCTTCGACGCGCTCGCCACCACCAGCGCCGGTTTCGCCTATTCGCGCGGCCGGCCGGACAACGCGATCGGCCGTGACGAAATGCTCGCGCACATCGCGGAGATCGTCGCCGCAGGCGGTCTGCCGGTCAGCGCCGATCTCGAGAACGGCTTCGGCGATGCGCCCGACACGGTGGCCGACACGATCCGGCTGGCGGCCGCGGCCGGCGCGGTGGGCGGCTCGATCGAGGATGCGACCGGACGCGCCGACGCGCCGATCTATCCGCACGACCTCGCGGTCGAGCGCATCGCGGCGGCCGTTGCCGCGGCGCGCGAGCTGCCGTTTCCGTTCATGCTGACCGCGCGTTGCGAGAACTATCTGCACGGACGCCGCGATCTCGCCGACACGATCGCGCGGTTGACCGCCTATCGCGATGCGGGCGCCGACGTGATCTATGCGCCGGGCCTGACCGATCGCGACGACATCGCGGCCGTCACCCGCGCCGTCGGCGCGCCGGTCAATGTCGTGATGGGGCTGCGGGGCGGCGTGCTGAGCATGGATGAACTCGCCGCGCTCGGCGTGAAGCGCGTGAGCGTCGGCGGCGCGCTCGCGCGGACCGCGCTGGGCGCATTCCTGCGGGCGGCGACGGAAATGGCGCGCGACGGCACGTTTACCTTCGCGCAAGAGGCGGTGCCGGGCAGCGATCTCGATCGCTGGTTCGCCGCGCGGGACAATTCGCCGGTCCGTTTCGCAGAATGATCGTGGCTAAATCGGGGTAACGTTTTCCAGATGGATACCGGTTGACCGTTATCAAACGAAGCCGCAGTCGATTTAATCTTCGGTGACTGCGGCAATTACATCGTTTACTCTGCGAATTCCGGCCGATTGGCGGGAGTCGGCGCGCAAGCCGCGCCGGCATTGGCGCCAATCATGCGCCCGGCGTACCCGATTTACGTATTGTCCCGATTTTAAGACCGGTATTTTTTCGGTTTTCGGGAGTTGCCGGTTATTTTTCGGATTGTTAATCTGCGGCATATCCGAATGATCGGCCGGCGGGGCGCCGGAAATAATGAATATATAAAAATCGAGAGAGCGATGACAATCCGAGAAAATCACCGCAGCCGCTTTCGCGTCGGCGATGTCGTGACGCTGAAAACCGGCGGCCCGCGCATGACCGTGACTTACGCGGGCCCCGTCGTGTTCGACGACGCCGACTGGCTGATCTGCCAGTGGTTCGACGACGGCGGCCACTTCCGGCAGGAAATGTTTCACCACGAGATGGTCGCGCCGGAGCCGCGCGCGATTTCGGCGGGCCGCGCGCGCGTGCGCATGCAAACGTTTCGCTTTCGTTCGGCGGCCTGACGCAGGAGCGGGGCGCCGGTTCGGTGCGGCCGCTGCGCCTATTGTGCTGGCGGGTTCACAGCGGCATTGCGTCATTGCGGTCGTCGCGGCGATCCCGCTCACCGCGGCCACTGCGGCCACTGCGGTCACGCGCCCACGCAACCACGCCACCACGCCACCGCGCCACCGCGGCCCGAAGCCCCCGCACACCCGCACACCCGCACACCCGCACACCCGCACACCCGCACACCCGCACACCCGCACACCCGCACACCCGCACACCCGCACACCCGCACACCCGCACACCCGCACACCCGCACATCGACATTTCACGTCGACCCGAAACATGCTGCCGGCCTGCGCGCCGATACTGCACGCATGAACCCGACCGATCCGATTGCCGCGGTTACGCACCGCGATCCCTATCCCTACTACGCGACGCTCGTCGACGGGCCGCCGCTCGCGTTCGACGCGACGCTCGGCCTGTGGGTCGCGAGCCGCGCGGCCAGCGTGGCGGCGGTGCTCGGCCATCCGACCTGCCGCGTCAGGCCGCTCGATGCGCCGGTGCCGCCCGCGTTGCGCGGCACCACCGCCGGCGCGCTGTTCGGCGACCTGATCCGCATGAACGACGGCGCGTTGCGCGAGCGGACCGCGTCGCTCGCCGGCCGCCGCCTGCGCGCGCCGCTCGACGCTGAGGCATTGAACGCATGGTGCCTGACGGTGCCCGTCTGCGCGGTCGCCGATCTGCTCGGCTTCGATGAAGCACAGCTCGACGACATCGCTGCGCTCGTCGTCGCGTTCGTCGCCGCGCTGTCGCCGCTGTCGGACGACGCGACGCTGGCGCGTGCAAGCGATGCTGCGCGGCGCTTGCTCGAACGGATGACGGAGCGGGTCGCACGCACGCGCGCCCGGGACGGGTCGCTCGTCGCGGCGGTTCAGGATGCGGCGCGCGCCGCGGGCTGGCAGGCCGGCGGCGCGCTGGTCACGAATCTGGTCGGATTGCTGTCGCAGACATGCGAGGCGAGCGCCGCGTGGCTCGGCAATGCGCTGATCGCTTGGGAAGAGTCGGCGCGCGCGAGCGCGGACGGCGGGCGGGCGATTCCGGATGCCGCTGCGCTCGACGCATTCGTCGCGGAAGTGGGGCGCTTCGATTCGCCGGTGCAGAACACACGCCGCTTCGTCGCGTCGCATACGACGATCGAAGGCGTGAGCGTCGATGCCGGCGCGGCGATCCTCGTCGTGCTCGCCGCGGCGAACCGCGATCCGGCCGTGCATCGCGAGCCGCATCGCCTGCTGCCCGGCCGCGCGCCTGCGCCGACTTTCGGCTTCGGTAAGGGGCCGCATGGCTGCCCGGGCGAGCGCATCGCGCGGGCGGTGACGACGGGGGCGTTCGACGTGTGGTTACATGCGAGCAGCGGCGAGCTGCCCAGCGGGCTCGTGTGGGACTACCGCGCGTCGACCAACATCAGGATGCCGAACTTCGGCATCGCGAGCCAGGCGTGAACAGGCGGTTCAGCGGCAGCCCTGCTTTTCGGCCCATTGCTCCTGGGCGGCGATACGGCGCTGCACGCGCTCGACGAGGCCGGTCGAGAAGGTCCGCATGCTGATGCCGCGGCGCTTCGCGAGGATCGTTTGCGCGACGTCGGCCCGCGGGTTCGGCTGGCACGCCCAGTAGAGCGTCATCAGCCAGCCGATGCCGGTCCATCCGAACAGTGCGTTGAACATCGCGATCGTCAGCTTGTCGTGCCGCCCGCGCCGGTCGGCGATGACGGCCGGCAGGAAATAGAGCGCGATCGCTGCGATCGAACCGGCTACCTGAATCAGGACTGCGTGTGGCATGTTGCTACTCCGTCCAGACTGCAATGAGACCGATTGTCGCGCTTTTTCCGTTCGTGTGCAGGCCTTCCTTCGGCAATTGATTGTTGCGTTTTTAGCGACGATCAGTGCATGGCACCGGTTTCCATTTGCGCATCGTTGCTCAGCGCGAAACCCTCGTCGCGCCAGCCGGCGATCCCGCCGATCATCAGCTTCACCGGGCGGCCGAGCCGCGCGAGCCGGATCGCCGCGCGCGCGGCGCCGTTGCAGTGCGGGCCCGCGCAGTAGACGACGAACAGCGTGTCGGCCGGATGGTCGCCGAGCTTGCCCGCGACGATCTTGCGGTGCGGCAGGTTGCGCGCGCCCGGCACGTGGCCGGCCGCGAATTGTTCGGGACCGCGAACGTCGAGCAGCACGAAATCGGCTGCGCCGGACGTGAGCGCGTCGTGCACGTCCCAGCAATCGGTTTCGAACCGCAGCGACGCTTCGAAATGCGTGGCGGCGCTTGCGCTGTCGGCGGCCGGGACGTCGGTGACATATGACATGAAATGCGCTCCTGAGCAGGCGGCGCGGAATGCGCCGCAACGAGGCCAGTATCGCGTGCGCGCCGGTTTTCCGGCAGTGGCGCGATCGACAAGTTCCGGTAACATCGCGCCATGCACAATCATCTCGTCGTCGCGCTTGCCTACGATCGGCTCTGCACTTTCGAATTCGGCTGCGTGGTCGAATTGTTCGCACTCGAACGGCCGGAACTCGGCGTCGACTGGTATCGCTTCGCGGTCTGTGCGAGCGAGCCCGGGCCGGTGCGCGCCGCGGGCGGCATCACGGTCGCCGCGCCGTACCGGCTCGCGATGCTCGATCGTGCGGACACCATCGTGATTCCCGGCTGGCGCGACCCGGACGAACGGCCGCCCGAACCGCTGCTGAAGAAACTGCGCGCCGCGCATCGCCGCGGCGCGCGGCTCTGTTCGATCTGTTCGGGCGTGTTCGTGCTGGCGGCGGCCGGCGTGCTCGACGGGCTTACCGTGACGACCCACTGGCGTTACGCGGAGCGCCTGCAGGCGCGCTATCCGGCGCTGCGCGTGAACCCCGACGCGCTGTACGTCGATGCCGGGCAGATCGTCACGTCGGCCGGTTCGGCGGCCGGCCTCGACATGCTGCTGCATCTGGTGCGCCGCGATCACGGCGGCGCGATCGCGAACCGCGTCGCGCAGCGGCTCGTGCTGCCGCCGCATCGCGACGGCGGGCAGGCGCAGTTCGTGCCGCGCCCCGTCGCGCCTGGCGGCAGCGACCGGCTCGCGAAGCTGATCGACTGGATGCGCGCGCATGCGGCCGAGCCGCACACGCTCGCGTCGCTGGCCGCGCATGCCGCGATGAGCCCGCGCACGCTGCAGCGGCAGTTCGCCGACGCGACCGGGATGTCGCCACTCGCGTGGCTGATCCGCGAGCGCGTGAACGTCGCGAAGGATATGCTCGAAGCGCAGCCGTCCCTGTCGCTGGCGCAGGTTGCCGCGCGTGCGGGCTTCGGCTCGGAGGAATCGTTGCGCCGGCATTTCCGGCGCGTCGCGGCGATGAGCCCGGCCGCTTACCGGCGCGGCATGGATCGCGGCGTGCGGCCGCCGCGCGCGTGACGCGTCGCGGCGCTCCTGGACGGCTGCACGCGGCGGTCGCCTTTTCGCTTTTCCCGTTGCCCGTTTCCGCCACCGCGTCGCACGCGTAAGATGGCGGTCGCCGTGCGGCGGCCGTGGATGCGGCGCCGCCATTCCTTCACCATAACGACAAGGACAACGACATGGGTCTGCTGGGAAAGCTGTTCGGGAAGAAACCGCGCGACGAGGCCGCGTCGCTCACGCCGCCCGCATCGTCTACGCAACGCACGCAGCCGTCGGACGCCGACGCGGACGAACAGCGCGGCCCCGACATCGCCCCCGAACTGGCCGCGGCGCTGGCGGCATATCAGGCCGGCCGGCACGAAGCGGCGATCGCGGCTGCCGCGCCGCATGCGCAACGGCTGGCCGACGCGGCGCGTCTGTGCGCGCTGTCGTATTCGGCGCTGCAGCGCTACGCGGAGGCATTCCCTTACTGGCTCGAATTGTTCGGCCATGAGCCGAGTGCGCACAACGCGGTGCAGCTCGCGACGACGTCGGTGATGTGCGACGAAGTGGAGCGCGGCGAGGCGTGGATGCAGAAGGCGGCCGAGATCAATCACGAGACGCACGAACAGTCCGACGTCGCCGCGCGCACGAACTTCATTTCGGCATTGATGCAAAGCGGTCATGCGCGCGAGGCGCTGCCGCATCTCGGGTGGCTGCGCGACGTGTACGGCCATGTGCGCATCACCGATTCGACGTTCCTCTACATGCGCGGGATTCCGTTCTTCGGCGCGTTCCTCGAGAACAGCCTCGAGATCCTGAAGGCCACGCAGCCGGCCGACGCGATCGCGCAGTGGTATGGAGAACTCAGCGGCAAGCTCGACGACGAAGGCGAAGCGCAGCTTGCCGCGTGGGTCGCCAAGTTGCCCGCGTAGCGGGCCGGCACCCCCGGCCCCGGCCGGGGCCGTTAGCGACCGGCCGTGACGCCGGTCGCTGCTCACCGCCTTCGCTCAGCGCGCGGCGCTATCGCGGCCCGCCTGCCTGATGCACGCGATGCGGTACACGCCGTCGTCCACTTCGACGCCGTGCGTATCGTGCGTGAAGCCCGGGAAGCGCCGGTCGAACTGTTCGAGCGCTTTCAGGTAACCGAGCAGCGGACCGTCGGCCGGCCCTGCGTTCTCGCCCGGCATCAGCAGCGGAATGCCGGGCGGATAGGGCACGACGCCGGTCGCGACGGTGCGGCCGGCCATCTCCGACAGCTCGAGCATCTCGATGTCGTTGTGAACCAGATGCTCGTACGCCTCGGCCGGGCTGTAGTCCGGCTGCGGCAGCGTCGAGAAGCCGCGCGACATCATCTCGGTCGTCTTCAGGTCGCTCATCGCGGCGAACATCAGATCGCACAGCTCGCGCAGCCCCAGCTTGCCGTAACGCTCCGGATAGCGCGCGACGAGCTCCGGCAGCGCTTGCTCGAGCGGCGCGTTCGCATCGTAGTCGCGCTTGAAGTCGAGCAGCGTGTTGACGAGCGTGCCCCACTTGCCCTTCGTCACGCCGAGCGAGAACAGGAACAGGATCGTGAAGTCGGTCGTCTTCTCGACGACGATCCCTTGCCGGTCAAGATAGGCCGTCACCACCGACGCGGGAATGCCGACCGGCATCAGCCCGCCGTGCGGCGCGACGCCCGGCGTGACGATCGACACCTTGATCGGGTCGAGCATGCAGTAGTCGTCCTCGATCGCGCCGAAGCCGTGCCACGTGTCGCCCGGATGCAGCACCCAGCACGACGGATCGGTCGCGAGCAGCGTCTCGTCCGCTTCGTGGAACGGCACGCGTCGCCCGGTCTTGCGGTCGACGACCGTGTCCGGCTGCCAGCCGTCGAAGAACCAGTCGTCGTTCTCGTCGTATTCCGCATGCAGGCGCGCCAGCATCCGGCGAAACGACACGGCCTCGCGGATCGCGTCGGTCGTCAGCGCTTCGCCGCCGGGGCCGTCCATCATCGCCGCGCTCACGTCGTTCGACGCGATGATCGCGTAGTTCGGCGACGTCGACGCGTGCATCATGTACGCCTCGTTGAAGCGCGCGTGCTCGATCGGATTGCGGCCGTCGCGGATATGGATGAACGACGCCTGCGACAGCGCCGCGAGCAGCTTGTGCGTCGATTGCGTCGCGAACACCGTCGGCTTGCTCGCGTCGTGCTGCGCCGGATCGCCGTGCATCGCATAACGATCGCGGTAGATCGGGTTGAAGCGCGCATAGCCGTACCAGGCTTCGTCGAAATGCAGGCGGTCGACGCTCTGGCCGAGCAGCTCCTCGACGCGCGCGACGTTGTAGCACAGCCCGTCGTAGGTCGAGTTGGTGATCAGCGCGTGCACGGGCGTCGGGCTGATGCCGTCGCGGCCGCGCACCAGCGGGTTCGCGTCGATCGCGAGCCGCACGGCCGCGGCCGTGAGCCGCTCGGGCATGATCGGGCCGATGATGCCGTAGTGGTTGCGCGACGGGATCAGGTAGGTCGGAATCGCGCCGGACATCGTCATCGCGTGCTCGGCCGATTTGTGGCAGTTGCGGTCGCACAGCGCGACCTGATTGCGCGTGACGCTCGCCATCAGGATCACGCGGTTCGACATCGACGAGCCGTTCGTCACGTGATACGTGCGATGCGCGCCGAACACGCGCGCCGCATAGCGCTCGCTGTCGCCGATCGGACCGGAGTGGTCGAGCAGCGAGCCGAGTTCGCCGACCGAGATCGACAGGTCCGAACGAAACAGCGCTTCGCCGAAGAATTCGAAGTAGGCGCGCCCGACCGGCGACTTCAGGAACGCGGTGCCGCCCGTATGGCCCGGCGTGTGCCACGAGTATTCGTACACGCGCGAGAACTGCGCGAGCGCGCGGAACATCGGCGGCAGCACCGTCTCGCGGTAGCGTTCGATCGCGGCGACGATCCGCCCGCCGATGAACGCGGTGGTGTCCTCGAGCATCCAGATGAAGTCGTCGGCCTTGCGCATCGCGTCGACCGGAATCGCGGCCGCGCTCGCGCGGCTCGCGAGCAGGAACACCGGCACCGTCGCATTGCGCGCGCGCATCGCGTCGAGCACGGCCTGCGCGGGCGCGTGGGCCGGATCGTTGCCGAGCTCCCAGTTGAGCAGCAGGCACTGGATCGCCGGATCGGCGACGACCACCGCGCACGCGTCGTCGGCGGAGGTCGCGATCACGACGTCGACGAGCCGCGTGCGCAATTCTTCGGCGAGCGCGGTGGCGGCGCGGCCGGTCGCGGTTCGCTCGTCGATGTCGTGCTGCACGAGCAGCGCCTTCATCCCGAGGCGGCGCAATGCCGGTTGGGTCAAGGAAGCGGTCATCTGTTATTCCCCCGTGTGCTGGGTTGCCGCGACGCCCGCGGCCGGCGAGCGTGCGTGAAGGATATCGGCCTCGTGCTGGCCGACGGAGATCCAGAACGTCGCGGCGAGCGCGACGATGGTGACGCCGAGCGCGAAGTAGCGCACCCAGCGCGGCGAACGGCCGCCCGGATGGACGTGGGTTTCCTCGATTTCGCGCTGGCGGTTGATCGACAGTTCGTAGAACACGATCGTCGCGATCACGAAGATCAGCGACCAGCGCGTCTGCTGGCCGTCGGAGCCGACCATCGCCCACAGCGAGTAGACCGCGCCGATCAGGCCGACGATCGTGTAGAACGTGAACTGGTGCGGCGGCATCTTGCCGTAGCCGAGCACCTTGATCGCGATGCACGAGTAGATGTACGGCAGCAGCGTCATGATCACCGCGATCGACGCGATCTTGCCGAACTGCTGGCTTGCGCTCGGCGACATCGTCGCGAGCACCTGCACGGTCATGATCACGGCGACGATCGCGAGCCCGGCCGACGGCACGTTCTTCGAGTTCACGCGTGCGAACACGCTGGCGAACAGGCCGTCGTCGGCCGCGGCCTTCGCGGTCTGTCCGACCAGCAGCGTCCAGCCCGCGAGCGAGCCGAGGCAGCCGAGCGCCGCGCACAGCGCGACCGCGTTCGCGGCGGTGTCGCCGAGCGCGAGGCGCGCGGCGTCGGCGAACGGCGCGCTCGAGGCGAGCAGCGCCTTGTTCGGAATCATCCCCATGATGACGGTCGAGCTGAGCACGTAGCAGACGGCCGCGAGCACCACGCCGCCGACGGTCGCGATCGGCACGTTGCGCGACGGATTCTCGACCACGCCGGCCGACACCGACGCGCTCTCGACGCCGATGAACGCCCACAGCGTGAAGTTCAGCGTCGCGCCGATCGCGCCGATGCTGCTCGTGCCCGACACGTTCCAGCCCGCGAGATAGACGTCCTTGCTGAACCAGAACCAGCCGAACAGGGCCATCCCGAGGATCGGCACCAGCGCGACGACGGTCGTGACCGACTGCACGCGGCCGACCACGTTCGGCCCGAGGATGTTCGCGTAGGTGAACAGCCAGATCACGAAGATCTGCGCGAGCGCGAACACCAGCGGGTCCTTCATCACCGGGAAGAAGTGCGTGAGGTAGCCGAGTCCCGCGACCGCGAGGCCGACGTTGCCGAGCACGTTCGCGAGCCAGTAGATCAGGTTGGTCTGATAGCCCATGTACGGGCCGAACGATTTTCTGGCGTACGCGTAGGGGCCGCCAGCGGCCGGGTCGATCGCCGCGAGCTTCGCGAACACCAGCGCGAGCGAGACGGCGCCGACGACGGTGATCAACCAGCCGAAGATCGCGATGCCGCCGGTGGCGGCGAGGTTCGCGGGCAGCATGAAGACGCCGGAACCCATCATGTTGCCCGCCACCATCAGCGTGGCGGGAACGACGCCGATCTTCGGCGCGTCGGACGCTGCCGACGCAGCGGTGGAACGGGAGGAGGACGAGCTGGCATCGGACATGCGAGGCTCCTTGAACGGACGTGATGCGGTTGAGGTGGCGCGGCCGGCGCCGGTGGACGATTCCGAAATGGATCGCCGTTTTATTAACGTCGCCATGTTATCGCTTTGGCCCGTTCTGGTAATGGTAAACGCCGGAATTTAATGACTTTAATATTGATTCATGTCATTGAAAGTAGGCGGGCGGCGACGCGCCGTTTCGGTATGTCGGGCGCTCGGCCTTTACTGATAAGGGCTTCGCCGATTTTCTCGGTCATTCGCTGGATGCGCGGAACAACCGGCGCCCGGTAAATATCCTTGACGAAATGGCTAAATCAATTCGCGGCCTAAATAATCCGGCGGCTCGTAATCGTTTTGGTTGATGGGGCGCGTTCTGCCGAACGGTATCGCTCGCCGGCCGTGGCGGAAAGGGCACTGAAAGCCAGCGCGCCGTGAATGCACCCGGGCGGCGGGCCGTCGGCGTATCATCCGAATCTTCGTCAGCCCGATCCCGGCACCCACCATGACCTCCGTCGACACTACCCCCGTCCTCGACCATGACAAGCTCGTCGCCTTCGTCGAGCGCAAGTGGAACGATGAAATTCTCCACGCCCTGACCGACTACATCGCGATCCCCGCGAAGAGCCCCGCGTTTGACCCGGACTGGGCGAAACGCGGCTATCTGGAGCGCGTCGTGACCGATGCCGCGCAGTGGGCCGAACGCCAGCCGGTGAAAGGGCTGAAGCTCGAGATCGTTCGGCTGCCGGGCCGCACGCCCGTGATCTTCTTCGAAACGCCGGCGACGCGCGCGGGCAGCACCGACACGATCCTGCTGTACGGCCACCTCGACAAGCAGCCCGAATTCGACGGCTGGCGCGCCGACCTCGGCCCGTGGACGCCGAAGTTCGAGAACGGCAAGCTGTACGGCCGCGGCGGCGCGGACGACGGCTATGCGATCTACGCGAGCCTCGCGGCGCTCGGCGCGCTCGACGAGCAGGGCGTCGAACGGCCGCGCTGTGTCGGCCTGATCGAGACGTGCGAGGAGTCGGGCAGCTACGATCTGCTGCCGTACGTCGACGCGCTGCGCGACCGGCTCGGCCAGGTATCGCTCGTCGTGTGCCTCGATTCCGGCGCAGGCAACTACGACCAGATGTGGCTCACGACGTCGTTGCGCGGGCTGGTGTCCGGCGATCTGCAGGTCGAGGTGCTCGACGAAGGCATTCATTCGGGCGTGTTCGGCGGCATCGCGCCGTCGAGCTTCCGCGTGATGCGGCAGCTGTTCGAGCGCCTCGAGGACGCCGGCAGCGGCAACCTGCTGCCGCGCGTGTTCCATTGCGAGATTCCCGACAGCCGCGTGCGCGAAGCCGATGCGGCCGCGGCCATCCTCGGCGATGCGGTATGGAAGGGCCTGCCGTGGGCCTGCGGCGCGGACGGCAAACCGGTGCTGCCGACCACGACCGACCCGCGCGAGGCGCTGCTGAATTCGACGTGGCGGCCGTCGCTGTCGGTGACCGGCGCGTCCGGGTTGCCGGCGCTCGCCGATGCGGGCAACGTGCTGCGGCCGCGCACCGCGTTCAAGCTGTCGCTGCGCCTGCCGCCGCTCGTCGACGCCGCGCAGGCCGTGCAGCAGTTGAAGGAACTGCTCGAACTCGATCCGCCGTACAACGCGCGCGTCACGTTCAAGCCGGATGCGGGCGCCGCGACCGGCTGGAGCGCGCCCGATCTCGCGCTGTGGCTCGCGTCGTCGCTCGATGCCGCGTCGCACCGCCACTTCGGCGCAGCGTGCGGGTACATGGGCCTCGGCGGCACGATCCCGCTGATGAACGTGTTGCAGGCCGGCTTCCCGTCGGCGCAGTTCATGGTGTGCGGCGTGCTGGGGCCGAAGTCGAACGCGCACGGGCCGAACGAGTTCCTGCACGTGCCGTATGCGAAGAAGCTGACCGCGGCGGTCGCGGACGTGATCGCTTCCGCTCGCTGAGCGCGATGGCCGGCCGATCGGGCCGGCGTCGGTCTGAACCCCTGGAGTCCTGCCGATGACTATGCCGCCGATACCCGATACCGATGCGTTGTGCATGCGCGCCGAACCGCTGCACGACTTCGTCGCCGCGCTGTGGGAACGGGCCGGCAGCAGCGCGCGCGAGGCGCGGCTGGTTGCCGAGCACCTGGTCGGCGCGAACCTCGCCGGTCACGATTCGCACGGCATCGGGATGATCCCGAACTACGTCGCATCCTGCCGCGAAGGGCAGTTGCAGTTGAACCGGCATGCGGCGATCGTGCGCGACGGCGGCGCGGTGCTGACGATCGACGGCGGCCGCGGCTTCGGGCAGGTGATCGCGTTCGAGGCAATGGTCGAGGGCATCGAGCGCGCGCGGCGCATGGGCATCTGCGCGATCGGATTGCGCGACGTGCATCATCTCGGCCGCATCGGCCACTGGGCCGAGCAATGCGCGCGATCGGGGCTCGCTTCGTTCCATTTCGTCAACGTGCCGGGCGATCTGCTGGTCGCGCCGCTTCACGGCGCCGATCCCCGGTTCGGCACCAATCCGTTCTGCGCCGCGTATCCGCGCGCCGGGCGCGCGCCGCTGCTGCTCGATTTCGCGACCAGCGCGGTCGCGTACGGCAAGACGCGCGTCGCGTACCACCAGCGCAAGCGCGTGCCGGCGGGCGCGCTGATCGACCATCGCGGGCGGCCGACCGACGATCCGGCCGTCATGCACGAGCAACCGTTCGGCGCGCTGCTGCCGTTCGGGCTGCACAAGGGTTATGCGCTCGCCGCGATGTGCGAGGTGTTCGGCGGCGCACTCGTCGGCGGGCATACGACCTACGACGGCACGTTGCAGAAGACCAGCGCGATCGTCAACGGCATGCTGTCGGTGTTGATCGATCCGAACGCGTTCGATGCGGCCGATGCGCAGCGCGAGGCCGATGCGTTCGTCGCGTGGGCGAAGGCGTCGCCGCGTTCCGGCGACGCGCCGGTGCAGATGCCCGGCGAGCCGGAGGAGGCGAGCCGCGCCGAGCGGCTCGCGCACGGCATCCCGGTCGATCGGCCGACGTGGCGTCAGATCGGCGACAGCGCGGCGGCGCTCGGCTTCGACGCCGCCGAATTCGACGCATGGACGCAACGCTGCGTCGGCGCCGCGTGATGCACCGGCAAGAAGGAGCGTGCCGATGAGCTGGCAGGCAGACAAGGCGCACGGCGACGAGATCGCGTATCGGCTCGCGATGCTCGGCAACGTCGTGGTGACGCGATTCTTCGGCGGCGCGGCGATGCGGCTCGACGGCGTGATGTTCGGCTTCCTCGCGCGCGGGTCGCTGTTCTTGCGCGTCGACGACTTGAATCGTCCGGCGTTCGTCGCGGCGGGGATGGGGCCGTTTTCGTATACGGGGCGCACGCGTACCGTCGCGCTCGAAGGCTATTACGAAACGCCCGCCGACGTGCTCGAGGATGCGGGCGCGCTGTTCGACTGGTGTCGCGGCGCGTATCGGGCGGCGTTGCTTGCGGGGGCGCCCAAGCGCAAAGCGAAGGCGAGGCGGAAGCCGGTGGACGAGGGTGAGGCGGAGTCGCGGTCGATGCGTGGGCGCAGTGTCAAGCCGTCCGCGAAACCTGACGCGAAGCGGGCGACGGAATCGGCTTCGAAGCGTGCGTCGAAAGCGGAAACGAAATCCGGAGCGAAACCGGCGTCGAAGCGTAAGCAGGCGTAGCGTCGGTCGGCGTGACGGCAACTGCGGATTGTTCAGTGTTCGGGGCTTGTCGATACTGGACCCGCGGCGGTCGATGTTCGCTGCGCTCGGCGCTCGGCACGCGACGCTCAGGACTCTTACTCGATGCTCAGTGCCCTGCGCCGTCCGCACGCATACGCCCTGACGATTCGCGCGCCGCACGTTGCTCGCATCCGCTAGACGAAACTTCAAGCATGCCGCGCGCTGTTTCTCCGCGCTTCACAACGGCGGTCGCGGCGTTTATGATCGGCGCGAGCCGCACGCGACATCTGAGCGGCCCGCACCGCGACACCCGCCCCGCGAACGGCGCATCGAACGCCGCGCTGAATGCATTCCCCACTCATCGTTGCAGATGGAGACAACCGATGCTCGTGCTGATTCTCGGTTTGGCGATCTTCCTCGGCGTACATTCGATCCGCATCGTGGCCAGCCGCTGGCGCGCCGCGACGATCGCGCGCGTCGGTGAGCGCGGCTGGAAGGCCGGCTATTCGGTTGCGTCGCTGATCGGCTTGGTGTTGATCGTGCGCGGCTACGGGATCGCCCGCGACAGCGCGACGCTGCTGTGGGTCTCGCCGGTCGGCGTGCGCCATCTGACGGGCATGTTGACTGCGATCGCGTTCGTGCTGATCGCCGCGTCGTACGTGCCGCGCAACCGGATCAAGACGTTCGCCGGACATCCGATGGTCGCCGGCGTGATGGTGTGGGCCGTCGCGCATCTGCTCGTCAACGGCACGTTGCGGGCGGCCGTGTTGTTCGGCGCATTCTTCGTGTGGTCGCTCATCCTGTTCATCGTGTCGCGCACGCGCGATCGGCGCGACCGCGTCCGTTATCCGGCGGGCCGTCTGTCGGGCGATGTGTCGGCGATCGCGGCCGGCGTCGTCGCGTGGGCGGTGTTTGCGCTGTTCCTGCACGGCCCGTTGATCGGCGTGCGGCCGTTCGGTTGAACGCTCCGCGTACGCAGGCTCGGCGACCGCGTCACGCCGATCGGCCGCGGCCCGGCGCGCGAGCGGCAGGCATCGCCCGGCCTACCGGCCGACGCATTCAACATCGGTGGCGGCATTGACCGACGGCGGGCACGATCGCGCGGCGGCTGGCGAGTTCGCCCGCGCATCGACGCGGGCGCATGGCGACGACGCTCGCGGCACGCGCGTCAGAGCGGCCTGACGAACAGCCCGACCGTCAGTGCCGCGCCGATACAGACGATGGCGATCCGCAGCACGCGCTCGTTCACGCGATGCAGCGCCCATGCGCCGAGTAGGCCGCCGACGATCGCGCCGCTGCCGAGCGCAAGCGCCGCGCCCCAGTGCAATTGCGGCGAGGTGACGAACAGCAGGACCGCCGACGCGTTCATCACGCCCGCGAGCGCGTTCTTGGTCGACATCGCGTGACGCGGCGACAGGCCGGCCATCGTGAGCGCGGCCATCATCAGGAAGCCGATACCGCCGCCGAAATAGCCGCCGTAGATCGCGATCAGGAACTGCGAGATCCCGGCCGCCATCGGGCCGAGATGCTGCGCGGCCTCGGTCGGCTTGCGGAAGAAGCTGCCCCATGCGAACACGACGGTTGCGAACAGCACGAGCCACGGCACCAGCTGCGAGAAGATCGACGACGGCGTTTTGAGCAGCAGCAGCCCGCCGAGCGCGCCGCCGATCACGCTGATCACAAACAGCGCGCGAAACGACAGCGTGCCTGCGCCGCGGACCATCTTGCGGCTTGCCCAGCCGGTCGTGACCTGGCCGGGAAACAGCGCGACCGTCGACGTGATGTTGGCCGCGAGCGGCGACATCCCCGATACGATCAGCGCCGGTAGCGTGACGAACGAACCGCCGCCCGCGAGGGCGTTCTGGAGACCGGCCCACAGGCCGGCGAGGATGATGAGGACGAGCATCGGTGCGCAGGAAGGGTAGCGTGGCAGGGCGCGCCGGCGGCGAGCGCGAGCGCGAAGGTGGCCCGATGGTAATGCAGGATCGCGTCCGCGCAAAGGCGGTGCGTGCGCTCCGTTTCAGACGCGCACGGGCGGCCGCCGTGCGGCGGCGCATCGGCCGGCTGCGTCAACCGATCGTGTCAACCCGTCGCATCAACCAACCGCATCAACCAACCGCATCAACCAGCCGGCGCGGGCAGCGCCGACGCCCGGTCATTCGTTCGATTGCGGCGCGGCATCTTCCTGCGTATCGCCGTCGGCGTCCGGATAGACGACCGCACCGTCGTCGCGGACCGTCGCGCCGGCCGTGATGCGCGCCGGCTCGACACGATTCAGGCCCATGATGTGCAGCACCGTCTCGCCGCGCGCGAGCAGGTAGTCGGACACGATACGCCGGTGACAGCGCCACCAGACGGCCTCCGAACACATGAGCGCGCAGCGCTGCTGCTCCCCGAGCGCGATCAGCCGCGTGAGGCCGGCGCGGAATTCCGGCGACAGCGCGTAGTCGGCATACCGATGGAAGCTGCGGTTCCTCCAGAAGCCGTTGAGTGCGTCGGGCACGTCGCGCGACTTGCCGCGCAGCCCGCCGAGTTCGGCGATGTGCTCGTAGCCGATGTCGGCCGCGGCCAGCGCGTCGGGCAGCGTTGCCTCGTTGAACTGCGGGTTGGTGCGCGAGCGCGTCATCTTGCGGATATCGACGAGCAGCGTGATGTCGACGGTCCGCAGCATCGCGACGAGTTCGTCGAGCGTGCGGTTCGAATGGCCGATCGTGTAGAACGGGAGCGTCACGTGCGCTCCTTGCCGGCGACGCGTTCGAGCACGCGGCCGCGATGCGCGGCGATGTGGTCGGTGCGATCGCTTTTGATTTCGTATCGGGGGGCGTCGGGCGACGCGCGATGACGATGGCCCTTGTAGTCGAAATCCTGCGTGTGCACCGCGATGATCGTGCCGGTCACGTGACCGGCTTCGGAATTCCAGCGGACATGGTCGCCCGGTTCGAACGGCGTCGTCATGCGGGAGCCTCCTCGTGGTGATGCTGTTGCGATACGGCCGCAAGCTGCGGGTGGAGCGAGCCACGCCAGTATGCACATTGCCGCGCTTTCGCGCGTGCGAGGCGCATCGTGTGGGGTCTCGGGCAGGCTCGTCCATGCAATCTGCATGCCCTGTGTCGAGGTCTGAAGTGACATTTTTGCTTCGCGAGCATCGACGACTTTGCTTTGGCCGACGGCTCGACGACGATCAGGCGAAGCAGATGAAAGTCGATCCCGATCCGATCGTCCGGCATATGGCGCAGTCTCCGAACGACCGCCTCGAATCGGCGCGCGGTTCGGCAATGGGGCGCCGACAGGACATCGTGCATCAGCAGAACTCTGGCAGTTTTTGCAGATGCGTTGTCATCTTCCACAAATTCATGCTCGCTGGATGTCGATAAAGTACGCATCACGGAGACGCTTCAAAGCACCGACGTGCCGGGTTCCGTGCTTCGAGCCGGTAGCGAACAAGCGTTGTGCGATGTCGATGGCCGCGATGCGTCATGAACCCATGATGCAGCGCTTCGAGCGCTATTCAGCACCATCGACGGATCGCCGAGAGATCGACCGCTTCCGATGTAGAGCGATGACCTGGTGCAGACGTGAGATGGCGGACTTCTAGGTCGGAGTGCTACGACGATGAATGGCGCTACGGGCGAACACGAACGATTACGACCGTTTGCGTTCGGAGCCGAATCCGGCCGGGCGACGGCGTTGCTGCGCACTTTCCGCCAACAACGACGTTCTCACCATTGCTCGACGTAGACAAACGCGGTCAGCCAGTAGCCGAGGAAGCCGAGCGCGAAGCCGGCTTCGTCGCCTGCGGTGCCGTTGATGACGGCCCACGCACCTCACGCCTCCAGACGAGATTCGTGCGAAACCCTACACAGCATTTGACCCGCCAAGAAAGCGCAATACCGCCCAATTGAACGCCCCGGCGCGGTCGAGATTTGCATGATGTCCGCCTCCGGGAAGCGTTCCGTAGCGGGCACCCGGAATCATGGCAGCGAGCCGTTGCCCTTCGGTCGCCGGAAAAATGCTGCCGTCTTCGCTTTGCAACACGAGCGTTTCGCTGCGTACGAGATTCAGTCGCCTTCTGACGTCGTAGTTCGCGATCCCGATGCAAAGGCGGGCAAGCTGCGCGGAATCGGTGGTTGCCGCGCGCGCATGGCCGATCTGATACGCGATCTCGCCAGCTTCCGATTGAGCGAATTCGGCGCTCACCATCAGCGGCCACATTTCCTCGAACCAGCGGCTTGCGCCATCGTCGCGCGCGAAACCGCATTTCCAGAACTCGAAGCGCCGGACGAAATCGTCGTCGACCAGGTTCGAGAAGCCATTGCAGACGACCAGCTTGCCGACGCGTGCGGGCGCATCGAGCGCGATCGTCAAGGCGATCGCGCTACCAAGCGAGATGCCGACGAGGGCGGCACTTTCGAGGCCAAGGTAATCCAGCAGAAACTGCAGGCTGCCGGCAAGTTCCCTCACGTCAAGCGTGCGATCCGGGTACGACGACGCACCGTGCCCCGGCAGATCCGGCACGATGACGCGATAACCCGCTTGACGCAGAAACGGCATTTGCCGTGCCCATGCGAGACCGCAGCTCCCCAGATCGTGAATCAATATGATCGGTTGGCCGCTGCCGACGTCCGCATAATAAAGATCGTGGTCACTGAATGATAGTTTTGCCATCTGCCTGCTCCACTGCTGTCCCCCGTGTACTTCTGAACTATCTTAATATTGAGATATATTGGCTGCAAGTTGAGCGACCAAGCCCCCATCGAATGCGAGGATATTCATGACGGTTCCGGGTACCGAAGATCACGTTGACCTCGTCGTCGCGCAATGGCGCGACGAGCGGCCTGAACTCGATGTGGCGTCGATGGAGGTGTTCGGGCGTTTGGCGCGACTGGCAAAGCATTGCGAGAAGGCGCGAACCGAAGCGTTGTCGCCATTCGGCTTCAAGGAAGGCGAATTCGACGTTCTGGCCACGCTTCGTCGGGCGGGCGCACCGTACGAACTGTCGCCCACGCAGCTGTACCGCTCGCTGATGATTTCGTCGGGCGCGATCACGAACCGGCTGATGCGACTCGAGCAGGCCGGCCTCGTCGAGCGCATTCCAAATCCGCAGGACGGCAGGGGAATGGCCGTGCGATTGACGCGCGAAGGGCTCGCCCTGATCGACCGGGCGGTGAACGTACACGTGGACACACTGGATCTGTTGCTCGGCGGGCTGGATCGGGACGACCGCACGACACTTGCATCACTGCTGAAGCGTGCGCTTCTCGCGCTGCCGGGCGAAGCGCTTCCGCCCGATTGCGAACGGTGGGCGCGAGGGGAGCAGGCGTGACAGACCGAACCTCGATGGGTTTAAGATAAAGACCGCAACAAATGAGGCCGGCGACAACAATAACGATAAGGAAATATCGTGCTTAACAGTAACGTATTGCGCCAACTCGATCTTCAGGACGTGATGGTATTTCTGTGTCTGTACGAACATAAAAGCGCGCGCCGCACTGCCGAGGTTCTGAGCATCAGCCAGCCGACGGTCAGCTATTGCCTGAAACGCTTGCGCAATTGCTTTCACGACGTACTGTTCGACGTCGATCGCGGCAGCCTCGTCGCGACGGCCAAGGCCGAGGCGATCGAGCCGTATCTGCGAAACGTGATCGACGCGGTGAACCACTGCGCCGACATGGACGACGATCAGGTGACCGCCACGTCACGCCGCGTGATGCGCGTATGCGCGCCGGAGTACTTCGAGCTGCTGCTGTTGCCGGGAGTGCTCGAGTCGTTCATGAAGCGCGGCCGCGAAACCTCGCTGATCGTCGATCGCCTCGGCCGCGAGCTGCCGGTAGAACGGCTGCTGGCCGGCGAACTCGATTTCGCGATCGGCTTCGGCCCCGGCTATCATCGGCTGCATCCCGACCTGCAATGGGAGTCGGTGCTCTCCGACACCTTCGTGTGTCTGACCGCTTCGCGCAAGCTCGCACCGTCGACGCGCGTCTCGCTCGACGAATTCTGCGACATGGAGCACGTGTTCCCCACGCCGTGGGTATCCGAGCGCAACATGATCGACGGCTGGCTCGAAAAGCTCGGCCGCTCGCGCAGTATCGTCGCGCGCGCCAACACGTATCAGGCCTGCCTGAACATCGTCGCGCGGCTGCCGGTCGCGCTGACGCTGCCGCGGCGCCTGATCCAGCACCTGTCGATTCCGGCGAACGTACAGATCTGCGAAGTGCCGCTCGGCTTCCCGACCTTCACGCTGGACGTGATCTGGTCGACGCCGATGGAGAAGAACCCCGACATCCGCACCATGCGCAGCCTCTTCAAGGATCTCGCGAGCGCCAACGCGTTCGAGCCGGGGGAATTGCCTCGCGCCTAGCCGCAATCGGTTCGCGCCGGCCGGCGAGCGGCGCGGTTTATTGCCGGTGGTGAAGCAAAGCCGGGCTTCCTTTCAGGAACCTGAACAAAATTCACATCCACCATTTAATTTTTAAAACGGTGCGCCCCGCCGTGTCGGTAGATTAGTCAGTGTTCGACGAGGCCGTGCTTCGAACACAAAACTAACCACACTGAGAGGCAACCATGATGGATGTTGTTGATGTAGTCGCTGCGAGGGTTCAGCACAAACCGTTACCGCGTTTCGGCTTCGAGTTGATCGAAAGCCTCGAGGCCGGTCAGAAGGCGATCGACCTGGTCGATACCGATCAGTTGTACGAGCAACTCGCCCATTCGGGTGTCGTGATCTTTCGCAATTTCGCCGATACGCTCGACGATTTCAACCGCTTCGTCAGCCTGCATTCGGCGCGCGTCACGTTCGATCCAGCGCGCAAGACCTCGACGGAGAACACCGCCGAAATCGATGCCGGCGAGCTGGAAATGGGCCTGCACCGTGAGAACGGCAACCTGCCGTTCACGCCCGACCTGCAATGGTTCTACTGCCTCGAGCCGGCTCGCGTCGGCTCCGAAACGACGATCTGCGACGGGCAGCGCGTGCTGCAGGAACTGACGCCGGCCGTGCGTCGTCTGTTCGAGCAACGCCAGATCAAGTATTCGCGCCGCATTCCCTGGCCGAACGTGCAGCGCTTCCTGAGCGTCGAACTCCAGCTGCCGGCGCACGAGGTGAACGACTCGCACCTCGAGGTCGTCAACCAGCGCGTTCGCGGCCAGCACTATCGCCGTCTCGACCAGTTTCTCGTGTCGTCCGAGCGTGTGACCGATGCGATCACCGTCAGCTGCTTCTCCGGCCGTCGCGCGTTCTGCAACTCGCTGCTCGGGCCGAGCGTGAACTACGAGCCGCCGCTGATCACGTGGGCCGACGGTACCGACATCGATTTCGAGGTGTGGGACGAAATCAAGGACGTGACCGCCCGCTATACGTACGACCTGTTCTGGAACAAGGGCGACGTCGTCGTGATCGACAACAGCCGCGTGATGCACGGCCGCCGCCGTCTCGCGGACACGGGCCGCCGCATCTTCGGTGCGCAAAGCTATCGCAAGGGAGCCATCGCATGATCAGCGCACTCATCGAACGTCATTTCGCCGAAGCGCCGAACCGCATCGTCGTGCGGGAGATGGACGGCCGCGAATACTCGCTCGATCAACTGCGCGCCGACGTCGCGCGGATCGGCGGCAAGCTGGAGGAGGTGTACGGCGATTGCAGCGGTCTCGTGTTCGGTATTGCCGCGCGCTCGAGCTACACGTGGGTGGCGACGATGCTCGCGATCCTGCGCGTGAAGGCGGTGCTTCTGCCGGTGCCGATCGAGTTTTCCGACGAGCAGATCGGCAGCCTGTTGCACAAGGCCACCGCGATCTTCGCGCAGGATGCGCAAACGGCCGCGCGCATCGGTTCGATCCTGCCCGGCATCTCGTGCATTGACGCCGCGAGCGAGCGCGACGAATGGCCCGCAGCGGGCGCACCCACCGGGGAGCGGATCGAGCCGGGCATCTGCGGGATCATCCATACGTCCGGCACGACGTCGAAGCCGAAGGGCGTGAAGATCCGCGACGAGGCGGTCGGCCTGCTGGTGACGAACGTGCTGAAGCGCGTGCCGGCCGGCCCGCTCGATTACCTGTCGATCGTGCCGATGAGCCTGCTGATCGAACAGGTGCTCGGCGTGTTCCTGCCGGTGCTGTCCGGCGGCTCGCTGACGCTGATGCCCGCGCACTACGCGGAGTATGGCGCACGCAGCGGCAATGCGCGCGAATACCTGGACCTGATCGCCCGCGTCGATCCGAACTTCCTGTACCTGCCGCCGAAGCTGCTCGAGGAGGCCGATGCCTTGCTGGAGTCGACCGGTACGACGCAACTGTTCGGCCGCCGCAATCCGCACATCATCACGGGCGGCGCGAAGATTCCGGCCACCGTGCTCGAATCGTTGGACAAGCGCGGCGTGCAGGTATACGAAGCGTACGGTCTCAGCGAGAACAGCTCGATCATCTCGCTGAACTATCCGGGGCAGCGCCGCATCGGTTCCGCCGGGACGTTCCTCGACGGCATCGAGCCGGTGATCGTCGACGGCGAGCTGCGCGTGCGCACACCGACGCTCTGCGCGGGCTACTACAACTCGGACGATACGTCGTGCGAGCTGACCGACGGCTACCTGCATACCGGCGACCTCGCCGAGATCGTCGATGGCTTCCTGTACATCACCGGCCGCAAGAAGCACGTGATCATCCTGTCGACGGCGCGCAACATCTCGCCGGAGTGGGTCGAGACGGTCTACAAGGAAAGCGCGCTGATCGACGACATCGTGGTGTTCGGCGAAGGGCGCGAAGAGCCGGCGGCGATCGTGCTGTCCACGCACGACGAAGCGGCGGTGCGCGACGAGATGGCGCGGCTCGAACCGCGGCTCGCGGATTTCGCGCGGGTGCGGCGCGTGCGGGTCGTGACAGACATCGAGCGCTTCCGCACGGATTACTACACGGTCACCGGGCGGCCGCGCCGTCAGCTGATCGAGCGTGACCATGCGGCGTCGCTTTACTGACCGGGGAGCCGAACGTGCAGATCGTACGGACCTTTCACCCGGGCCAGGACGCCTATCGCGAGATTCAGCTCGCGGTCTCGCAGCACTACTATCAGGCGCACGGCGCGCGTCCTGAGCCTCGCCCGGACCAGTTCTGGTGTCTGACCGACCGCGAGAGAACCTTGCCCGGATACGCATGCCTGGGGCTCAGCTGGGGCGATAGCGCGCGGCTGTTCTCGGAGCACTACCTCGACGAATCGCTGACGAGCCTGTATGGGCTGTCGCGTGCGGAGCTGATCGAGCTCGGGCAGTTCTCGTCGTTCGGCCCGAAAGGCGCCGGGCGCTACCTGATGGCGAGCGTGTTCCGCACCCTGGCCCAGCACCACTACCGGTACGTGCTGATGACGGCGACGGAGCGCGTGCGTTACATCGTGCAGTCGTTGCAGATCGCCTACGACGATCTCGGCCGCGCGTGCGTGAGCCGGGTGCGTGACCGGCATGTCGACTGGGGCACGTACTACGACAACGCGCCGCGCGTCATCATGGTGAGGATCGACGACATGGCCCGACGCAACGATTTGCCGATGTGGAGCCCGCTCGGCGATCCGCCCTCGGCCCGAATGCCGCCGAGGCAGGTCGAATGCACCGCCAACGGTCACTGATCCCGACAGGCCGCACGCACTCGCGTCGGCCTGTCCCGTCATTTCTGGAACGTCCCCATGTCCAACTCAAACAGATATGAAAACTTCCTCGTGTTCCTGGCGCCGCTGATCAATAGCGTCGGCGGGATCGCGATCGACCTCTATGCGCCCAGCATCCCGGCCATCGGTCGAGAACTCGACGTCATGCCGAGCATGATGCAGAACACGATCACGATCACGCTCGTGTTCTATGCGATCGGCCAGCTCGGGTTCGGCATCCTGGCCGACTGGTGGGGCAGACGCCCGTCGATACTGTTCGGCCTCGTGCTGTTCATCGCCGGCAGCGCGCTGGCGGTCGTCGCGCCTTCGTTCGAGGTGCTGATGGCGGGACGCGCGATTCAGGGCTTCGCGATCGGCTCGTGCCAGGTCGTCGCGCGCGCCGTGCTGGTCGACCGGCTGAAGGGCGACCGCTTCCGCGTCGCGATCGTCTACCTCAGCCTGGCGTTCGGGCTGGGCCCCGTGATCGCGCCGTACGTGGGCGGACACGTGCAGGAGTGGGCCGGCTGGCGCTGGAACTTCGTCGTGTACTGCGGCTACGGGCTCGTCGTGCTGTCGTTCGCGTTCGCGGGCCTGCGCGAGACGCTGCGGCCGGAGTTGCGGCGCACGCCGCGGCAAACCATTGCGGGCTATCGCGAGATCCTGTCTGATCCGCACTTCCAGTCGGCTGTCGCGATGCTCGGGATGAGCTTCTCGGCGTTCCTGATGTGGAACGTGATCGGCCCGTACATCGTGCAAATCCGCCTCGGGCATTCCGCGGCTTATTTCGGTTCGACTGCGCTCGGCGTCGGCCTGTGCTACCTCGGCGGCACGACGCTGAACCGGAGCCTGATCCGGCGCTACAGCGGCGAGCAGCTGATGCGCGTCGGCATCGCGACCTTTGCGCTCGGGGTGGCCTGCGTGGCGTCGAGCGGCGTCGAGCTGAGCCTCGTGACCGCCCTCGGCGGGATCATGCTGATCGCGTTTGCACAGGGCTTCATCTTCTCCAACGCGATGGCGCGCTCGATGGCCCTGTTTCCGGGCCGCGCGGGCGCGGCAGCGAGTCTGCAAGGGTGCCTGATGCTGGCGCTCGGTTCGATCGTGTCGGGGGTCGTCAGCGCATTGCCCATGGAGACGAACGCGACGATTGCCATCATGTTCGCGTGTCTGCTCGGCGTGACCATGATCGGCTTCCGGCAGCTGCATCGCCGCCATCCGCAGGTGGCGCGATGAAGGCCGCCGTCGCGCTCGTGCTGCGGCTCGTACTTGGCGCGTTCTGGATCTGGGCGGGCTTGACGAAGATCGTCGGGCACTTCGATGCAGGCCCCTTTCTGACGGCAGCCGTCTCGCGATCCGCGGTGGCGCCCGAAGCCGTGCGGCTCGCGCTGACCGGCGCGATCGTGCACGTCGCGCTTCCGCACGTCGTCGCGGTGAACCTGATCGTGCCCTGGCTGGAACTGGCGGCAGGATTATCGATCCTGCTCGGCATCGCGATCGCGTGGGGTGTCGCCGGCGCGGCGGCGATGTCGGTGCTGTTCCTGATGTGCGGGGCGGTCGGCACCAATCCATTGCTGCTGTTCGGCGCCGTCCTGTTGGCGATGTCACACCCGTATGCGCGCGCATGGACCCTTCATGCGCCGCGAGCGCCTGCCACGACCATCTGAGCTCGTAGCGGGCGTTGCTTCGCCGCTTGCCGCGTTCGTCGCGGCAAGCGGCTTTTTTCGTGTCGGGCATGCGAAAAATTTAAACAGGGATTCGAAAAGTTGACGTCCGGGCGCGGCGGCTCCACCCAAACTGACGTCATGACTGATTCATTGGGGAGATATCGGTGAGACGCTCTGTGTTCCTTGCCGCAGGCGCGTTGGTCGTCCTGTCCGGCGCATTGTTCCTTTGGCGCACGGAACGTGTATCGGCGGCCGATCGGCCTGCGTCGCCACCGGCGCCGTTGCCGGTCGAAACCATCGTCGTGAAGCCGCAGGCCGATGCGCCGACGCTCGAGGCGGTCGGCTCGCTCGAAGCGGTGCGGCAGGTGACCATCGCGCCGGAAGTCGCCGGCCGCGTCGTCGACATCCGGTTCGTCGCGGGCTCGCGCGTGAGCGCCGGGCAAACGCTCGTGCAACTGTACGACGCACCCGAGCAGGCGAAGCTCGCCGGCTTGCAGGCGAAGGCCGACTACACGCGCCGGCAGTTCGACCGCGCCGTGCAACTCGTGCCGAACGGCGCCGAGCCGAAGGCGACATTCGACGCACGCCGCTACGAGCTCGACGCCGCGCGCGCCGATATCCGCGAGACTCGAGCGGTCATCACGCAAAAGCTGATTCGCGCGCCGTTTTCCGGCGTGATCGGCTTGCGCCGCGTGAACCTCGGGCAGTACCTGAACCCGGGCGACCCGATCGCGACGCTGACCGATCTCGGCGTGTTGTACGCGAACTTCACGGTGCCGCAGAAGGAGTTGAGCCGCGTGTCGCTCGGCCAGACGGTGCGCGTGACGACGGATGCGTATCCGGGGCGGACCTTCGAAGGCCACGTGACGGCGATCGAGCCGCAGGTCGGCGACGAGACCCGCAACATCACCGTGCAGGCCACGGTGACCAATACCGGCCAGTTGCTGCGCCCCGGCATGTATATCGACGCGCATCTGGCGCTGCCGGGCCGCGACGCGGTGATCAGCGTGCCGGATACCGCCGTGCAGACCTCCCAGGCGGGCGACACCGTGGTGGTGGTCGAGCAGCGCGACGGGCGCGGCGTCGGCGTTGCGCGCGTGCGCCAGGTGCGTGCCGGCGCGCGCGAGCGTGGCCGCATCGTCATCGAGGACGGGCTGCGCGCCGGCGACGTGGTCGTGACGACCGGGCAGTTGCGCGTCGCACCGGGCGCGAAGGTGCAGGCGCTCGCCGATGCGGGCACACAACCGGAGACGGTGCGATGAGCCAGACCACGCAAGGCGCGCGTTTCACCGACATCTTCGTGCGGCGGCCGGTGCTGTCGATCGTCTGCAGCCTGCTGATCCTGCTGGTGGGCCTGCGCTCGCTCGGTGCGCTGCCGGTGCGCCAGTATCCGATGCTGGAGAGCGCGACGATCAGCGTCGAGACGGCCTATCCCGGTGCGTCGCAGGCATTGATGCAGGGCTTCGTGACGACGCCGATCGCCCAGTCGATCGCGACCGCGGACGGCATCGAGTATTTGACCTCCACGTCCACGCAGGGCAAGAGCGTCGTGAAGGCGCGGCTGCGCCTGAATGCGAACGCCGATCGCGCGATGACGGAAATCATGGCGAAGGTGCAGGAGGTCAAGTACAAGATGCCCGAAGGCGCGTACGACTCCGTGATCACCAAGCTGACCGACGCGCCCACGGCCGTGATGTATCTGGGCTTTTCGAGCGATACGTTGTCGATCCCCGAGATCACCGACTACGTGGTGCGCGTGGCGCAGCCGCTCGTCACCACGGTGCCGGGCGTCGCGTCCGCCGACATCGTCGGCGGCCAGAATCTCGCGATGCGCGTCTGGCTCGACGCGTCGCGGCTCGCCGCGCACGGGCTGTCGGCCGGCGATGTCGCGGCCGCGCTGAAGGCGAACAACGTGCAGGCTGCGCCGGGCCAGTTGAAGGGCGCGCTGACCGTCGCCGACATTTCCGCGAACACCGATCTGACCGACGTCGGCGCGTTCGGCAACCTCGTCGTGAAATCGGAGGCGAACGGCAGTTTCGTGCGCTTGCGCGACGTCGCGACGATCGAGCTGGGCAGCCAGCAATACAACGCGAGCGCGCTGATGAACGGGCACCGCGCGGTCAACATAGCGATCAACGCGACGCCGTCGGGCAACCCGCTCGACATCGTGCGCGGCGTGCAGGCGTTGCTGCCGACGATGGAGCGCAGCAAGCCGGCCAGCATCAGGATCGGCGATGTGTTCGACGTCGCGCGCTTCGTCAACGCGTCGATCGACGAGGTGCGCGAGACCATCATCGAGGCGATCGCGATCGTCGTGGTCGTGATCTTCCTGTTCCTCGGCTCGTTCCGTGCGGTCGTGATCCCGGTCGTGACGATTCCGCTCGCGCTCGTCGGCTCCGCCGCGCTGATGCTGGCCGCGGGCTTCTCGCTGAATCTGCTCACGTTGCTCGCGATGGTGCTGGCGATCGGGCTCGTCGTGGACGACGCGATCGTCGTCGTCGAGAACATTCACCGGCACATCGAATCCGGCGAGCCGCCCGCGCGCGCGGCGCTGCTCGGCGCGCGCGAGATCGCGTCGCCGGTGATCGTGATGACCATCACGCTTGTTGCGGTGTATGCGCCGATCGGGCTGATGGGCGGGCTGACCGGTTCGTTGTTCCGCGAGTTCGCTTTCACGCTCGCGGGGGCGGTGTGCGTGTCCGCGGTGATCGCGTTGACGCTCTCGCCGATGCTCAGCTCGCTGCTGCTCGACAGCCGGATGTCGGAGGGCCGTGTCGCGCGGGCGATCGAACACACGCTGTCGCGCGTCACGCACGCGTACCGGCGCCTGCTGCATGCGAGCCTCGGCGCGCGGCCGGCGGTGCTGGTGTTCGGAGCGGGCGTCCTGTTGGGCATCGGCCTGCTGTTCAGCGGCGTGAAGCGCGAACTGGCGCCGCAGGAGGACCAGGGCTCGATCATGCTGCAGGTGAAGGCACCGCAGTACGCGAATCTGGACTACCTCGAACGCTACGCGCCGCAGATCGAGAAGGTGTTCCGCTCGCTGCCGGAAGCGGATACCAGCTTCGTGTTGAACGGTGTCGGCGGCGCGAATCTCGGCTTCGCCGGCGTGAACCTCGTCGACTGGTCGAAGCGCACGCGCAGTGCGGCCGACCTGCAGGCGCGGGTGCAGGCGGGCGCGAACGCGATCGCCGGCGACCAGGTGTTCACGTTCCTGCTGCCGTCGCTGCCCGCGTCGAGCGGCGGCCTGCCGATCCAGATGGTGCTGCGCGCGCCGGCCGATTTCAACGGCATCTTCGCGACGATGGACAAATTGAAGGCTGCCGCGTCGAAGAGCGGGCTGTTCGCGGTGGTCGACAGCGATCTGACGTTCGACAGCCGTGCGGTCGGCGTAACGATCGACCGCAACCAGGCGAATGCGCTCGGCGTGACGATGAAGGACATCGCCGATACGCTCGCGGTGCTCGTGGGCGAGAACTACGTGAACCGCTTCGATCACGACGGCCGCTCGTACGACGTGATTCCGCAGGTCGCGCGCGCCGAGCGCCTGTCGTCGGACATGCTGAACCGCTACTACGTGAAGACGCGCGGCGGCAAGATGGTGGCGCTGTCGACCGTCGTGCGCGTGTCGAACGGCAGCCAGGCCAACGCGCTCACGCAGTTCAATCAGATGAACTCGGCGACCCTGTCGGCGGTGGCCGCGCCGGGCGTGACGATGGGGCAAGCGGTCGAGTTTCTGCAGAAACAGCCGCTGCCGGCCGGCTACGAGATCGACTGGCTCGGCGAATCGCGGCAGTACGTGCAGGAAGGCAACCGGCTGACGGTCACGTTCGTATTCGCGCTCGTCGTGATCTTTCTGGTGCTCGCCGCGCAGTTCGAGAGCCTGCGCGATCCACTGGTGATCCTCGTGTCGGTGCCGCTGTCGGTGTGCGGCGCGTTGGTGCCTCTGTACCTCGGCTTCGCGACGCTGAACATCTATACGCAGATCGGGCTCGTGACGCTGATCGGCCTGATTTCCAAGCACGGGATCCTGATGGTGAGCTTCGCGAACGAACTGCAACGCACGCAGCACCTCGACCGCCGCGCGGCGATCGAGCACGCGGCCGCGGTACGGCTGCGGCCGATCCTCATGACGACGGCCGCGATGGTCGCCGGGCTCGTGCCGCTGATTTTCGCACGCGGCGCGGGCGCGGCCAGCCGCTTCGCGATCGGGATCACGGTCTCGACCGGCATGCTGGTCGGTACGCTGTTCACGCTGTTCGTGCTGCCGACCGTGTACACGCTGATCGCGAAGCGCCATCGCGAGGCGGCGAACAGCGAGCGCGCCCGCGTGCTGGAGACCGTATGACGATGCAATCTGCAACGCGTGCCGCGACGGGACGCAACGAGGGCAACATGAATGGATTTCGCATGGCGGCCGCCGCGGCGCTCGCGCTGTTCGCCACCGGCTGCACGATGGCGCCGCATTACACGCGGCCCGACGCGCCCGTCGCGCAGGCGTACCCGGCCGGCGGCGTCTACGCGACACAGCCCGCTGCGGCCGGCACGCGCAGCGCCAACGGCCAGGCGGCGAGCGCCATCGGCTGGCGCGAATTCTTCGCCGATCCGCGCCTGCAGCGGCTGATCGAGATCGCGCTGAACAACAACCGCGACCTGCGCGTCGCGGTGCTGAACATCGAGGCGTCGCGCGCGCAGTACCAGATCACGCGCGCGGGGCTGTTCCCGACCCTCGACGGCACCGGCTCCGGCAACATCCAGCGCTATCCCGCGGGCGTGTCGACGACGCGCCAGCCGCTCATCACGCGCACCTACAGCGTCGGGCTTTCCGCGTCCTGGGAGCTCGACCTGTTCGGCCGCGTGCAGAGCCTGAAGGATCAGGCGCTCGCGCAGTATCTGTCGACCTCGTATGCACGGCAGGCCACCGAGATCTCGCTCGTGTCGCAGGTCGCGGACCAGTATCTGACGTTGCTGTCGACCGAGGACCTGCTGAAGGTCACGGAGAACACGCTGAAGACCGCGCAGGCGTCGTACGACCTGACCAAGCTGCAGTTCGACAATGGTACGGGCTCCGAGCTCGATCTGCGTCAGGCGCAGACGGTCGTCGAGCAGGCGCTCGCGAACCAGCAGGCGCAGGCGCGTGCGCGGGCGCAGGCGGTGAATGCGCTGGTGCTGCTGATCGGCGAGCCGCTGCCTGACGATCTGCCGGCCGGCATGTCGCTCGACGCGCAGAACCTGCTCACCGACGTGCCGGCGGGCCTGCCGTCGGATCTGCTCACGCGTCGTCCCGACGTGATGCAGGCCGAGCAGACGCTGCTGGCCGCGAACGCGAACATCGGCGCGGCGCGCGCGGCGTTCTTCCCGCGCATTTCGCTGACGGCCGCGTTCGGCACGGCGAGCCCGACGCTCGGCGGGCTGTTCAAGGCCGGCACGGCGGCGTGGTCGTTCGCGCCGCAGCTGACGATGCCGATCTTCGAAGGCGGGCAGAACATCGCGAACCTGAACCTCGCGAACGTGCAGAAGCGCATCGAGATCGCGAACTACGAGAAGGCGATCCAGTCGGCGTTCCGCGAGGTGTCGGACGGTCTTGCCGCGTGCGGCACGTACGACTTGCAGATCGCCGCGCTCGAGCGCAACGAGCACGCGCAGCAGCGTCGCTTCGATCTGTCGGACCTGCGTTACAAGAACGGCGTCGACAGCTACCTGTCGGTGCTGACCGCGCAGACGGATCTGTATTCCGCGCAGCAGTCGCTGATCAGCGCGCGCCTCGCGCGCTGGACCAACCTCGTCGATCTGTATCGTGCGCTGGGCGGCGGCTGGATCCAGCACGCCGGCGAGACGCCGCGCGCGCCGGATGCGTCGGCCGATTAGCGCCCGGCGTGGTCATCCGGCTGGAGCGGTAAACGTCGAAACAGGGAGGCCGACCACGCCGGGACCGAAGCGATGTGCGGAGCGGACAGCTGCACCGAGACGATGTTCACGATGGCGAGACTGGATGGCTTCGTGCCAGCCGATCGTCCGCTGCGCCCGATTCCGCCGTCGGCGAATCCGCGTGGCTCCGGTATCAGATTGACTATAATCGCGCATCATTTGATACCTGCCAGGGAGCCGCCATGTCGCTCGTCACCCCTGAAGCCGTGGCTGCGGTCATGGAGTTGCAGCCGGTCCCGCACACGCTGGCGGAATTGGAGGCGCTCGTGCGCGACGGCCTGCCGAAGTCTGCGCCGTCCCTTCCGTCGTCGTCCGGGCAGCGTTCGACGTGCTGGTGAATCCGGCACATCCCGACGCGGCGCGAATCGTCGTGACAGATCCTCGACCCGTGGTGTGGGATGAGCGCCTCTTTGCCATGCCACTGGCCGGGCAGTCATAGAAGTCGATGGTGGTCTGCCGCGGCTTCATACAAATAGCTGGGTCTTTGCAATGCCGCGCTCAGTGACAACCTTATTGCGCGGCGTGCAGCCTCACGACTTCCGCAGGGTTTCGGATGTCTGGTCAACGGCGACGGGCGAGGCGACATCTCTGCATCACCGACGGTGACGGCTTTATTTTGGTCTACGAGCGATGCATGACGTCGCCCGCCTCGGAATCGGGGCTACATGACACCGCGTCCCGTGGCATCCCGCTGCAGACCGCCGCGTCCACGAGATTTTTCAAGAATCCGACGCATTTGCCGTAATCTCGATAGACCCTTAACCTTTTCCTCGTCGTGGCGGGGATACCGCGTTGACGACGGCGATGAAAGTCGATCTGGCTACCCTCTACCTTCTAGTGATCGGCACCTTGTGGGCCAGTTCCGCCATGACATATTGGGAGCACGTATCGCATCCCAAGCGCAGCAACGAACTGCGAATGCTGGCGGCCGGATATGCGACGCTCGGGATCGGTTGCGCCGTGGCCGCGTTCCGGCTTGAACTGCTGGGCGCCGCGGGCGCGGCTGTAAGCAATCTCGTGATTCTGAGCGGCTATCTACTGGTTCTGCGCGCTGTGGCAATGTTCAACGGCCGGCGGTATCTCGCAGGCTCGATCGGCCTGCTGATCTTGATGGGGTTGACCTGGGCGGCGGCCGGCGCGCGCGGGCAGGCCGCCGTATGGCTCTATGCCAGCGCGCTGCCCATCGCGCTCGTCTCCGCGATGACGGCCCTCGAACTGACACGACGCGACGGGATGCCGGCCGTTCAAGCTCGACGCGTCGCTGTGGCGGTGACGGGCATCCATGCACTGTTCTACGCTGCCAGAGCCTTCGTCCTGCCTTGGGTGGTCCCGGTCTTTGGAGCGAGCGCACTGTCGATTTCGAGCAAGATCACGATGTACGAAGGCGTGCTCTATTCGGTCGTTTTGCCGATGACGCTACTTCGGCTCACCCGCGAGGAGGTTCACGGCGAACTCCTGCAAGAGTCCCGTACGGATTACCTGACGCGCCTGGGAAATCGCAGGCTGTTCTTCGAAGAGGGGGAGCGAATCATCAACGATTGCGCGATACGTCGACGCCCGGTCACGCTCCTTGCATTTGATCTCGACCACTTCAAGAAGATCAACGATCGCTATGGGCACAAAACCGGCGACGAGGTGCTGAGATCGTTCGCGGGCGTGGTTCGCGCCAGTACCGACGCGAACACGATTCTGGCGCGCATCGGTGGTGAAGAATTCGCTGCTCTGCTGCCCGATCACGACAGCCATCGCGCGAATGAGATCGGCGAAAGCATTGCGAGCCAGTTTGCCGGGATGGTCCACAGCGCCGACGATCATCGAATTTCCGCAACCGTCAGCATTGGCCTGGCGACGTCGAATTCCGAGGTGCCTTCACTCACCGATCTGCTCGCAGCGGCAGATCAGGCGCTATATCGGGCGAAGTCGCAAGGCGGCAGTCAGCTGATTCATCATGCTGAAGGACGATAGCTCGACCAGGCCACACCATGGCGTATCACTCCGAAGGATGGCACAGCATGCTGATCAGCTTGTCGCGGTACAGGTTCTTCTCCGCCGGATTGCGCTGTACGCAGACGTGGAGATTGCGCTGAGACCAGGGCTCGATTAGCGGGATGACCGCGACCTTGCCTTCGTCGGATGATTCAATCGCCGTCCGCGGAACGATGCCGATTCCGGCTCCCGACGATACGAGCCGAGCGATAGCCCGATAACCGGATACCTGCACGCGAATGTCGAGTCGTCCGTCGAGCGCGGCGGCATGATTCACCAGAAAGGTGTGCAGCGCAGCCCCTGATTGCAGACTGATGAACGGCTGACCCAGGCACGCCGCGAAGCTGACTTCGCTTTGCCTCGCGAGCGCGTGCGTCACGGGCGCGAGCAAGACCAGCTGGTCCTTCTTGTACGGTACGAATCGCAGCGCCGAATGCTCGGATTCCAATGCGACCACACCCACGTCCGCTCGACCGGCCACCACGGCGCCCACGATGTCGTGGCTGAGTCTCTCTTCCAGTGTGATGCGCACGCTCGGGAACGCCGCGAAGAAACGAGCGAGATCGTCCGGCAGATGGGAGCTGATCGCGTTGTTGTTGGCGAATACGGTGACGTGCCCGGTCAGTCCTTCGGCGAAAGGCAAAAGATCCGAGCGCATCTGGTCGAGTTGAGCGAGACAACGCCGTGCGTGCTCCACGAGCACCTGGCCCGCCGCCGTCAGCGCGACGCCTCTCGGATGCCGGCTCAGCAACGTCACGCCTACCGAGCCTTCAAGATTCTTCACGCGAAGGCTCGCGGACGATGGCGCAAGGTGGCAGCGTTCAGCGCCGCGCGAGACGTTGCCCTCTTCGGCGACGGCGACGAACACCTTCAGGTCAGTCAAGTCATAGCTCATCGTGTTCGAATTTCGCGAAGATGATGCCGGCTTTATAGCATAGCAGTACCGGCCGGCATGCACGGGAGCGATTGCTGCATTGCACGATTTCGTGAATCACGAACGATTCCTTCGTGAAATCTCGCTGTAATCGACCGCGGCGTTTTCCGATACTGATAGCCATCATCCCAACTCAGGAAGGCAGTGATGGCCGCATCTGTTGCTGAAACACCGTCGGCGAAGCCGCTCGCCGGCGTAGTCGTCGTCTCCATCGAACAGGCCCTGGCGGCGCCTTTGTGCACCGGTCGCTTGGCGGAAATGGGGGCGCGAGTCATCAAGATCGAGCGCGCGGAAGGCGATTTCGCGCGCGGCTACGACGCGGCCGCGAACGGCCAATCGTCGTATTTCGTGTGGACGAATCGCGGCAAGGAATCGGTCGTGCTGGACTTCAAGGACGCCGATGACGCCGCACTCCTGCATCGGTTGATTGCGCACGCAGACGTCTTCGTTCAGAACCTGGCTCCCGGCGCATTGGATCGAGCTGGATTCGGCAGTGAAAAACTGCGCGAAATGCACACGCGTCTGATCACGTGCGATATCAGCGGCTACGGCACGAACAACGCCGCTAGCAATCTCAAGGCGTACGACCTTCTCGTGCAGTGCGAAAGCGGTCTCGCGGGTATCACGGGCGCACCGGATGCGTGCGGGCGCGTGGGCGTTTCGATTTGCGACATCGGCGCGGGGATGAACGCGACCATTGCAGTGCTGTCGGCGCTCGCGCTTCGCTCGAGCACGGGCAAGGGCTCGGGTGTCTCGGTTTCGTTGTTCGACGGTGCGGCGGACTGGATGACGATTCCCTATGTTCACCAGGTTTACGGAAACGGAGCGCCTACGCGTCAGGGGCTGAAGCATCCTTCGATTGCTCCGTATGGCGCCTTCAAGACCAACGACGGCGACGACATCGTCATCAGCATTCAGAACGAGCGCGAGTGGCGCCAGTTCTGCTCGGCGTTCCTGCAGCAACCGGACGTGGCAGAAGACTCGCGCTTCTCGTCCAACACGAAGCGCGTGCAAAACCGCGAAGCCCTCGATCGGGTGATTGCCGAAGCGTTCGCGAGGCTCGACTCCAGTGAAGCACTGCAACGCCTGGCAGCTTCGAACACCGCCTACGGTCAGGTTCGCTCGGTTGCCCAGATGGCTGAACACCCTGCGCTGCGGACGTGGCCGATGACGGTCGACGGCGAAGAATTGCGCATGATTGCGCCGGCGGTTCGCGCGCCGTGGGACAGCCGGCACTTTGATGCAGCGCCTCGATTGGGTGAACACACGGAGCGCATTCGGGCCGAGTTCGCCACGAAGCAAGTGGGAGAATTCGCATGAGCGGCGTCGATATTGCGCACCTGCGCGAATGGATCGGCAAGAGCGAGTGCAGCCGTGACGTCCTGTCGTCGCGTCACGCGCGGCTGATGGCCGCGACGCTCGGCATTCCGCAGTCCGGCTTCGTCGACGGCGCACGCTTGCCTCCGCTTTGGCATTGGCTCTATTTCCTGAGCGGTGAGGCGCCTTCGGCGCTCGGCCGAGATGGACACCCCGCACGAGGCGGCTTCCTGCCTCCCGTGCCGTTGCCGAACCGCATGTGGGCCGGCGGCAAGCTCGAATTTCATGGCGACCTGCCGCTTGGCGCAGAAGTGGAAAGGCGTTCAAGCATCGCATCGGTCGAACACAAACAAGGACGCAGTGGCGAACTCGTCTTCGTGACCGTCCTGCATGAAGTCGTGCGCGAAGGGGAGGTGCTTGTCACCGAGCACCACGACATTGTCTACAAGGAAGCGTCGAAGGCCGGTGCTACACCTGCGCAAACGAACATGCCGCCACCGCAGCGGACGCGTCGCGTGAAACCCGATTCGACGATGCTGTTCCGCTACTCCGCGCTGACGTTCAACGGCCATCGCATTCATTACGACGCCGACTACTGCCGAGCGGTCGAAGGCTATCCGAATCTCGTGATTCACGGCCCCCTCAACGCAACGCTCCTTGCGAGCTTCGCCGAGGAAGTGAGCGGACGTCGCCTGAAGCAGTTCCATTATCGCGGCGTTCAGCCGTCGCTACTGGGCAACGAATTGGAGCTCAACGCCGCGCCAGACGGCGACCAGCTCGTCGTCTGGGTGAGCTTGCCCGGCGGTGCAGTGTCCATGCGAGCCGAAGCCTCGTTCTGAACGCACACACGCCTGCCTCGACAAAATTTCTCAAGATTGGAGACATAGATGCACCCGAACGCCCGTCATGGTCAGGCCGTTGCCTCGACCCAGTCGAAGGACTCGAAGCGCATTGAGCGCCGCGCCGCAATCGCAAGCGTCATAGGCACCACGATCGAGTGGTACGACTTCTTCATCTACGGCACCGCAGCCGCCCTGATTTTCCCGAGGCTGTTCTTTGCACACGGCAGCTCGGAAGGCCTCATGGAGTCGTTCGCCACGATTTTCGTGGGCTTTCTGTCGCGCCCCTTGGGCGGCGCCATCTTCGGGTACATGGGCGACCGTGTGGGCCGCAAATCGACGCTCGTCGCCACGCTGACCTTGATGGGCGTCGCGACGTTGCTCGTGGGCTTGCTGCCCACCACGCAACAGATCGGACCCGCTGCCGGCTGGCTGCTCGTCGGACTTCGGTTCCTCCAGGGAATCGGCGTAGGCGGCGAGTGGGGCGGCGCCGTGCTCCTCTCGATGGAGAGTCATCAAGGCAAGCGTCGCGGCTTCATGGCGTCGCTGCCGAATGTCGGCGTACCGCTCGGCCTCGTCATCTCGGTGCTGGTCTGGAGCGTCTGCAGCCGCTTGAGCGGCGACTCGCTGATGGACTTCGGCTGGCGAGTTCCCTTCTATGCAAGCGGTGTGCTTCTGGTGTTCGGCCTGCTGATTCGCATGGGCGTGCCGGAGACCAGGGATTTCGTCGAGGCCAACCAGTCGGTCGACCGCACCAGGAGTCCTGTTCGGGAAGCCATTAGAACCGAGTGGAAGGCGATATTGCTGTCGGCACTCGTCCGTCCCGGCGAACAGGCCGCGTTCTACATGCTCACGTCGTTCGCCATGCTGTACGGCTCGAAGAACCTCGGCCTCGGCAAGGGGTTCATCCTGAACGCGGTGTTGATTGCCGCCGTTGTCGCGTGTTTCGCGTTGCCGTACTTTGGGCATCTGGCGGACCGTATCGGCCGTCGCAAGACCTACATGTCGGCAGCCGTCTGCATGATGCTGTTCGCTTTCCCGTACTTCGCGTTGCTCAATACGAAGATTCCGCTCGCCGTCATTGCGGGCACGGTCATCATCATGGTCATTCATGCGGCGCTCTACGGGTCGCAGGCCGCCTTCATCGCCGAGTCGTTTCCTCCCGGCATTCGCTACAGCGGTGCGTCGCTCGGATACCAGGGCGCCTCGATCATTGCCGGCGGCCCCGCGCCGATGATTTCGCTGTGGCTGTTTCAGACGTTCCATTCCGCATACGCCGTTGCCGCTTTTCTCGCGGCCATGTCTCTCGTCAGCGCCTGCGCCGCGTTCTTCCTCGGCCGGCAACGGACGGTCGAACCGAAGGCGGTATCGGAGCGTCTCGTAGAGGCTGCGCACTAAGAGACGGTTTCAAAAAGGCCCCGTGGGGCTGTTAACTTTCGCGGTGAGCTGTTAACCTCAGGCATCGGAACAACCGAGACTGAGGAGATGGCCAAGCCGATCATCGACGATGAATTGTGGACACTGATCGAGCCGTTACTGCCGCCACCCAAGCCGCGGCGCGAGAAGAACCCGGGCCGCCTGCCTGTTTCGAATCGCGCCGCGCTGACCGGCATCCTGTTCGTTCTCAAGACCGGACTACGCTGGCGCGACCTGCCGGCCGAGATGGGATGCGGCTCGGGCGTGACATGTTGGCGCCGGCTGCGCGATTGGCAAGCAGCCGGTGTCTGGGATCGCTTGCACGAGCTACTGCTCGCAAAGCTGCGCGCAGCGGACCAGATCGACTTCTCACGAGCCGCCGTCGATTCATCATCGATTCGCGCCGTTGGGGCAGGCCAAAAACTGGGCCAAACCCCACCGATCGAGCGCGACCCGGTTCCAAGCACCACATCGTCACCGACGCCAACGGTACGCCGCTCGCCGCGATCCTGACCGGCGCGAACGTCAACGACGTCACGCAATTGCTGCCGCTGATCGACGCGATTCCGCCGATCCGCGGATTGCGTGGCCACCCATTGCAGCGGCCGCGTGTGGTCTACGCGGATCGCGGTTACGACTCCGAGCGACATCGGCGCGCGTTGCGCGATCGCGGTATCGAGCCAGTGATCGCCAAGCGCCGTACCGAACATGGCAGCGGCCTTGGCAAATATCGCTGGGTCGTCGAACGCACGCATGCCTGGCTGCATCACTTCCGTCGTCTCCGTATTCGTTTCGAGCGCCGTGCAGACATTCACGGCGCGTTCCTCAAACTCGGTTGCTGCCTGATCTGCTGGAATACCCTTCGGCGGGCCGATCAGTCTTTATGAAACCGTCTCTAAGGAAAGCAGCGGGCGCTCTCGATCGCTTGTCGCGATGCCACTGCGGTCGCGTCTCATCAGGACGCCCGCTCACCTCCAGGACAAATCTTATGTATCCGAGATCCTATTTGTTCGTTCCCGGCAATCGACCGGAACGATTCGACAAGGCGTGCGCTGCGGGCGCAGACGCAGTCATCCTCGACCTTGAAGACGCCGTGCCACCCACCGCAAAAGCGCAGGCTCGGGACGCCGTCGTGTCGTGGCTTGGAAAGGGCGGGCGAGCGTATGTGCGAGCGAACGCGGTCGGTACCGCGTGGTACCGGGACGATATAGCGGCCCTTCGGACCTGCCCGAGCCTGCAGGGCATCGTGGTCCCCAAGGCCGAGCGAGCCGACCTGCTCTCGAACCTCGCGAACGAGATCTCCGATGAAGCGGTGTTGCTGCCGCTCATCGAGACCGCGGTTGCATTTGACGACCTCCGCTCGCTGGCGAAGGCGCCGAAAGTCGCGCGCCTCTTGTTTGGCACCTTGGACTTTCAGGTCGACACCGGGATTCAAGGTGACGGCGATGAACTCGTGTATTTCCGCTCACAACTGACCATCGCGTCACGGATTGCCGGCATCGCGGCCCCGGTGGACGGAGTCACTGCTGCAATCGATGACGCTCAGCGGATCCGCAGCGACACGGTTCGAGCCCGCAATCTCGGTTTCAGGGGCAAGCTGTGCATCCACCCAAAACAGATCGAGCATGTACACGCGGCTCTGCGCCCTTGCCCGGAAGAGCTCGCGTGGGCGCGACGAGTCCTTGCTGCCGTTCAGGAAAGCGACGGCTCGGCCATTAGCGTCGATGGAAAAATGGTGGACGCTCCTGTCATTGCCAAAGCGAACGACATCGTAAGCAGTTCGGCCAGCGCATACGATCTTCTTCCTGAAATGCCTGCGCATTCCCAGGAATTCCACGTTGAACGATAGAAGAGGGGGATCGACGTTTCCCGACGGAGTTGGGCGTTCGATCGGCTAGACCGTCAGGACATCGACGCCGCGCTGACGAAGATCGTCGACAAGCGCTCCTGCCGAGCGCGCCAGCCGGCCAACGTTATGACGCAGCCCGATTAATTTATCGCTTTATATCGCTTGGGATACCGGGATCGGCGGAACAGAATGCCCGCTGCCGGAATGCAATCACGTCAGCCTGTCGACGCGCCCGCGTTCCGTCTAAATCCCGCCGATCGCGAATGCACCAGCCCGGGCTCCGGCTCCACGCCGGCCTCGGCGTGCATTCCGCCAAACCCCAAGGAATGCGATGAGTTCGATCGATCTAAGCCCTGCAACACCGGTTTCCGCTCCCATCCGCTCGGCCAGCGACGTCGCGCGCCTGATCAATACCGTGGACAGTTCGGTCAGCCATGCGCGGATGATCGTGCTGCTGGCGCTCGGCGGCGTGTTTCTCGACGCGTACGACCTCACGACGCTGTCCTACGGCATCGACGACGTCGCGCGCGAATTCGGGCTGACGCCCGCGCTGACCGGGCTCGTCGGTTCGGCGATCATGATCGGCACGATCTTCGGCAGCCTGATCGGCGGCTGGCTGACCGACCGGATCGGCCGCTATCAGGTGTTCATGGCCGACATGCTGTTCTTCGTGGTCGCGGCGATCGCGGCCGGCCTCGCGCCGAACGTCTGGGTGCTGATCGCGGCCCGCTTCGTGATGGGGCTCGGCGTCGGTATCGACCTGCCCGTCGCGATGGCGTTTCTCGCGGAATTCTCGAAGTTCAACGGGCGCGGCAACAAGGCGTCGCGGCTCGCGGCGTGGTGCCCGATGTGGTACGTCGCGTCGTCGGTCTGCTTCCTGCTGATCTTCGGCCTGTATTTCCTGTTGCCGGCCGAGCACGCGGGATGGCTGTGGCGCGCATCGCTGATCTTCGGGGCGGTGCCGGCGCTCGTCATCATCCTGTTCCGCAACCGGTTCATGAACGAATCGCCGCTGTGGGCCGCGAACCAGGGCGACCTGGCCGATGCCGCGCGCATCCTGCGCGAGTCGTACGGCATTCACGCGCATGAGGCCGACGATGCGCGGCGCGAGCCGAGTCCGCCGCCCGTGCGGATCCGCGTGCTGTTCCAGCGCCCGTATCTTGGCCGCACGATCGTCGCCAGCGCGATGAACCTGTGCATTCCGTTCGAGTACACGGCGATCGCGTTCTTCCTGCCGTCGATCCTGTCGCAGTTTCTCGGCGCGGGCGTGTTCGAAACGATCGCGGCGTCGCTTGCGCTGAACGTGCTGTTCGCGTTCACGGGCGGCTTGCTGGGCATGCGCCTCGCGTATCGCTATCCGTCGCGCCATGTCGCGATCGCCGGCTTCGCGCTGCAGACGATCGCGCTGGTCGCGCTGGCGCTCGCCGGGCATCCGCACGGCGCGATCGCGGTGGGCGTCGTGCTGCTGATGCTCGGGACCTGGCTGTTCGCCGAAGGATTCGGCCCCGGTGCGCAGATGATGATCTATCCGACGCTGTCGTATCCGGCCGCGATCCGCGGCACCGGCGTCGGCTTCGGACGCTCGCTGTGCGGCATCGGCCAGGCGCTCGCGCTGTTCGTGCTGCCGATCCTGCAGGCGCGTCTCGGCACCGACATGTTCTGGGTCGTCGCGGTCAGCGCGGTCACGCCGATCGCGTTCCTGCTGATCGTGCGGTACGAACCGACGGCGCACGACATCGACGACGAAAGCGTCGCGTGAACGCGCGGGGCATCGACCGCCCCGAAAAGCGCCAACGGCTTCGTCGAACCGCACGAAGCCGTTGGTATTGCAGCCGGTCGGCCCGCACGCGGGCAGACCGGCCTCGACATCCCGCTACGCGCCGACCGCCTCGCGCTCGGCTTCGCGCTTGACCTGCTCGATATCGCGAAACTGCGCGGCGGGATGCTCGTCGGGCAGCCGCGCCGAGCCGCCGAACAGCTTTTCGCGCAGCGTGCCCGGCGCATACGCGCTCGGATACACGCCGCGGCGCTGCAACTCGGGCACGAGATGGTGCACGACGTCCTCGAAGGTTTCGTGCGCAACCGCATACGCGAGATTGAAGCCGTCGACGTCGGTCGCCGCGACCCATTCCTGCAGGATGTCCGCGACGGTCGCGGCGGAGCCGACGAACACCGGCCCCATTCCGCCGATACCGCCCCACGTGGCCAGCGCCTCGATCGTCCACGCGGTGTCGCCGCCCGCCAGGTGCTCGACGGCCGACACGATGGCATTCGTTTCGACGCGCCGCACGGGATCGGTCGGCGCGTACTGGCCGAAGTCGATGCCGGTCCAGCCCGACATGAACACCAGCGAGCCATCGTACGACACGTAGCGGCGGTACTCGTCGAACTTGGCCTGCGCCTTTTCGTCGGTTTCGTCGACGATCACCGTGACGAGGTTGTAAATCAGCACCTTGGACGGATCGCGGCCTGCCGCGGCGGCCTGCGCACGCACGTCGGCCACGTAGCGTGCGAGCTGCTCGCGGGTCGGCGCGGCGACGAACACGCATTCCGCGTGCTGTGCGGCGAATGCCTTGCCGGGGCCGGACGCGCCGGCCTGGAACAGCACCGGCGTGCGCTGCGGCGACGGTTCGCACAGGTGGTAGCCGGGCACGTCGAAGAAGCGGCCCTTGTGGCCGATCTCGTGCACTTTCTCGGGATGCGTGAACACGCGGCCGTCACGATCGCGCACCACCGCGCCATCCTCCCAGCTGCCCTCGAACAGCTTGTACAGCACCTCGACGTATTCGGCCGCGACCGCGTAGCGGTCGTCGTGCGTGCGCAGGCCCTGGTCGCCGACGTTCTTCGCGCCGCTCTCCAGGTACGACGTGACGATGTTCCACGCGAGCCGGCCCTTCGTGTGATGGTCGGCCGTCGACAGGCGGCGCGCGAACGTGTACGGGTGCTCGAACGTCGTCGACGCGGTGATGCCGATCCCGAGATGCTCGGTCGCCATCGCGATCGGCGCGGCAAGCTGCAGCGGATCGTTGACCGGGATCTGCGCCGCCTGATGCAGCGCGTGATAGTTGCTGCCCTGGTAGACGTCGTAATAGCCGATCACGTCCGCGATGAAGATCGCGTCGAAGATCCCGCGCTCGAGCACGCGGGCGAGGTCGGTCCAGTAGTCGAGGTCCTTGTACTGCCACGAGCGGTCGCGCGGATGCGCCCACAGGCCCGGCGACTGGTGGCCGACGCAGTTCATCTCGAACGCGTTGAAACGGATCGTCTTGCTCATCGTGCGCCTCCCGCTTCCACGCCGGTGCCCGCACCGTTGCCGACGCGCCAGACGAACGGCGGCGTGCGGCCGTTGACGACCCAGTCGCCGACGATCCGCGCCTTGTAGACGAGCGGATTGTGCGACGACACCGTGCGCGCGTTGCGCCAGTGGCGGTCGAGTGCGGTCGTGGTGCGCGTCGCGGACGCGCCGAGCGCGTCGAACAGGCGCGTCGCCGCGCGCAGCACGAGTTCGGACACGACGAGCTGGCTCTGCGCGGATTCGATCTCGGCCGCGACGTTCGCCGCGTGCTCGATCGCTTCGTCGTCGCCGAAGCGCGCTTCATAGGCCTGTTGCAGCGGCTGCGCGGCGCGCAGCGCGAGCGCGTCGGCCGCATACGCCCACGACGCGATCTCGCCGATCACCTGCTGCAGCTGCACGTCGTCGCCCGCGCGCGGTGCGTTGCCGTGGCTGTACACGCGCGTCCGGTTGCGCACGAGCTCGCCGGCGTCGCGTACGATCGCGTGGCCGATGCCGGCCAGCGTCGCGACGTGGAACAACTGGTAGAACGCGGTCTGGTACTTGAAGCGGCGCGCGAAGTCGATTACGTGCTCGGCATCGACGGTCGCATCCTCGAAGCGCGTGGTGCCGCTGCCGGTCGTGGTCTGGCCGAAGCCGTCCCAGTCGTCCTCGCGGATCACGCCGGGCTGCGCGGTCGCGACCGCGACGATCACGTCGCTGCTGTCGTGCGCGCGCTGCGCGAACACGTCGATCCAGTCGGCGAACAGGCTGCCGGTGCTGTAGAACTTCCGGCCGTTCAGCACGAGCCGGCCGTTGCGCTCCGACACCTTCGTTACGGTCTGGCCGAGCGGCACGTCGCCGGCCTCCGACCATGCGTTGCCGACCAGCTGGCCGCTTGCGAAGCGATCGAACCAGGTCGTGCGCTGCGGCCCGGACGGGGCGTTCAGCCAGTCCTCGACGAACGCGAAATGCCCGCGCAATGCCTGCGGCAGATTGGAATCGGCGCCGGCCAGTTCGGTCAGCAGCCGGAACAGCTGCGGCAGCGAGGCGCCGGCGCCGCCGGCGCTGGCCGGCAGCCGCACCGCGCCGAAGCCTGCGGCCTTCAACCAGCCGATCGCCTCGTGCGGCAACTCGCGGCGGCGTTCGCGTTCGGCGGTGCCCGTGGCGATGCGCTCGAAGATCGGCCTGAACCGGCTCGCGAGCGCGTCGTAGTCGGTACCGGTGGATAGGTCGGGGGCAGCGTGCAACGAAGTCATGCGGTGTTCCTCGAAGAGCGGGCCGATTGCGCCGGGAGGCCAGTATAGGAAGCGCGACATGCGCGTTCCAATAACGGATTCGCAGATCGTTATCGTCGCTGCGTATTACCGCAGGTGCACCGCGATGCGGCGACGCCGGCGCGTCGATTGCGGCGCCGAAGCGCGTGTCGCCGGCGCCGATCGGGTCGTTTGTTATCCGGAGGAATATCGTTCCGAGAATCGCTCGTTTTTCCGGCCCGCGCTGCGCTGCTAGATTGAGTGCTTTCGTCATTCGACAGGAGAACCCGATGTCAGACACGAGCGCGACGATTCAGGAGCAGCCAGCCGATGTGCAACCACCCGCGGCCCGCGTGATCGCCGACGATGCGCAGGCGATCGCAGCCGCGCACGCGCTGGCGAAGCGGCTCGCGGAAGATGCCGCCGAGCGTGATCGCACGCGCCGCCTGCCGCGCGACGAAATCGAATGGTTCTCGCAGTCGGGGCTGTGGGCGATCACGGTGCCGAAGGCATACGGCGGCGCAGGCGTGTCGCATGTCACGCTGACCGAGGTCGTCAAGATCGTCGCGGCGGCCGATCCGTCGCTCGGGCAGCTGCCGCAGAATCATTTCGGGCTGGTCGACGTGATCGCGCTCACCGGCACCGACGCGCAGAAGCGCCATTTCTTCGCGGAGATACTGAGCGGCAAGCGCTTCGGCAACGGGTTCTCGGAGAAGGGCACGAAGCACGTGCTCGACCTGAAGACGCGCGTGCGCCGCGACGGAGACGACTATGTCGTCGACGGCACGAAGTTCTACTCGACCGGTGCGCTGTTCGCGCATTACGTACCGGTGCTCGGCCTCGACGACGCACGCCAGGCATGGCTCGCGTACGTGCCGCAACCGACGCCGGGGCTGGCCGTGATCGACGACTAGTCGGGATTCGGGCAACGCACGACCGCGAGCGGCACGGTCGTGCTCGATGCGGTGCGCGTTCCGGCGTCGCACGTGCTGCCCGCGCAGCGCGTGTCGGACGTGCCGACGCTCAACGGCCCGCTGTCGCAGATCATCCAGGCCGCGATCGACGCGGGCATCGCGAAGGCGGCCATCGACGATACGCTGGCGTTCGTGCGGACCCGCACGCGCCCGTGGGTCGACAGCGGCGTCGATCGTGCAGTCGACGATCCGCTGACGATTCGCGAGATCGGCCATCTGCACATCCAGCTGCATGCGGCCGAGGCATTGCTCGAACGCGCGGCACGCACGCTCGACGAGATCACGGCGCGCGGCGACGTGACCGAAGACGACGTCGCGCGCGCATCGGTCGCGGTCGGCGAAGCGAAGGTGCTGACGACCGAGGTGGCGCTGCTCGCGGGCGAGAAGCTGTTCGAACTGGCCGGCACGCAGTCGACGCTCGCCGAGCACAATCTCGACCGGCATTGGCGCAACGCGCGCACGCATACGCTGCACGATCCGGTGCGCTGGAAATATCACCTCGTCGGCAACTACTACCTGAACGGCGTGCGTCCGGCACGCCATGCGTGGAACTGAGCCGCTCGTCGGCCGCCGATCGCAGCCCGATCGATCGTCGCGTTGGCGATTGGCCGCGCGGTACCGTCGAGCTCGAACCCGAGTGCATCGACGACGAGAATCACGGCCGTCGGTTCGGAATACGCGCGCCGATCATGAATGCTTGAGAAGACGAGTAATCTTCTCGCGCAGTTGCATCGTCGCGATGGCCCGCATCGATGAACGTCCGCTGTTGCGTGCGGATTCGCCCCGTCGCGTGCCGACGCGACGGTGAGATAGACATTCGGCCGTTGCGGGATCCTACGTCGATGCGCGGGGACGCGCTTCCGACTCCTGCTTCAATGCTTCGGCAATATCCAGTGCTGCTTTTTGCAGCTCCGGCACATAGCGGCGCACGGCGTCTTCGAGCCGTACCGCGCGTGACAGGAAGATGACGTTGAGACTCGCGATCACGCGTTCGTCCGCGCTGATCGCGACCGCCACCGCACCGATCTTCGCCTGCGCGGTCCAGTCACCGTGGTTCGATCCGAAACCGTCGTCGCGCACACGTCGGATCAGCTTGCGCACGAGCGCATCGTTTCTCGCGAACGCCTGTTGCTCGTCACCGCCCGCACCGGAGCGCAGCAGTTCCAGAATATCCTCGCGCTCCTCGTCGGGGCACATTGCGAAGTAGGCGCGGCCCGCAGCCGTCAGCAACATCGGCAGGCGCCGCCCGACCATCGCGCGATGAAACGACAGCCGGCTGAAGCGATGCGTCGTCTCGCGGATGATCATCGCGTCGCCATCGGGCGTGGTCAGATCGGATGGCCATGCCACGCGCTGCAGCAACTGACCCATGATCGGCGGCGCCACGGTCGCGATGCGCTCGGTATCGGTGAATCCTTCGCTTAACGAACGCACCGCGAGCGTCAGGCGGAAGCTGTCGTCCGATGTGCTGCGGCGCACGAAACCTTCTTCCATCAACGTCTCGAGCAGACGGCGCACCGTGGTGCGATGCAGGCCGGTCAGATCGGCGAGTTGCTGACTCGTTGCATGGCCGTCTTCCATCGCGTTCAGCGCCCGCAGCACCTGCAGGCCGCGCGCCAGGCCGCGCACGTTTGTGTAGGTTGTCATGGAAAAAATCCCATTTAAATCAATCATGTGCATTCTATGCACATTCCTGAGATTTTGTTGAGGGGGTTTTCCGCCATCCCTAAACTGCGTCCATAAGCTGAACGAGCGACAGCCACGCGCTGCGTCGATTCAGCACAACGAACAAGCCCAGTCAGGAGACAAGCATGCGCCCCGCTTTTGAACCGGCGGCCGGCCTCGGCCGCGCTCATCCTCACGAAACGACACCTCGCTCGATCGACGCCGATGTCGCGATCATCGGTGCTGGCCCGGTCGGCCTGATGATCGCGAACATCCTCGGCCTGCAGGGCGTGCGCGTCGTCGTTGTCGAGAAGCTCACGCAGATCATCGACTATCCGCGCGCCATCGGGCTCGACGACGAAGCACTGCGCGTATTCCAGTCGGTCGGCCTCGCAGAGGCGCTGCTGCCGCACACCACGCCGAATCACTGGATGCGCTTCACGCTGAATGGGAAGTGCTTCGCGTCGATCGAGCCGCGCACCGACGAGTTCGGCTGGCCGCGCCGCAACGCCTTCATCCAGCCGCTCGCCGATCAGATCCTGTACCGCGGTCTCGAGCGTTTCGACCATGTGTCGACGCTGCTCGGCCACAACGTCGACCGCTTCGCGCAGGACGAAAGCGGCGTGACCATCGACGCGACCGATGCGCACGGCGTGCGCACGACGATCCGCGCCGCATACATGGTCGGCGCGGACGGCGGCAACAGCTTCGTGCGCCGCACGCTCGACGTGCCGTTCGAAGGGCGCACGAAGCCGAATCAATGGATCGTGATCGACGTGCGCAACGATCCGATCGGCTCCCCGCATGTCTATCTGCATTGCGACGCGCGGCGGCCCTACGTGTCGGCGGCGCTGCCGCACGGCATCCGGCGCTTCGAATTCATGGTGATGCCGGGCGAGACGGAGGAGGAGCTGTCGAAGCCGGAGAACATGGCGGCGCTGGTGCGCGGGGTGGTCGACGATCCTGACAAGGTCGACTACATCCGCCAACGGGTCTATACGCACAACGCGCGGCTCGCGAGCGCGTTCCGCGTGAAGCGCATCCTGCTCGCGGGGGACGCCGCCCACATCATGCCGGTGTGGCAGGGGCAGGGTTACAACAGCGGGATTCGCGATGCGAGCAATCTCGGCTGGAAGCTCGCGATGGTCGTGAAGGGCACGGCGCGCGACGCGCTGCTCGATACCTACACGATGGAGCGGCGCGCCCACGCGCGCTCGATGATCCACCTGTCGGAAGTGGCCGGCGACATCTTCGCGCCGACGAGCTTCGTCGGAACGCGCGTGCGCGACGCGTTCGTGCGCTGCTTCGACGTGCTGCCGTCCCTGAAGCGCTACTTCGTCGAGATGCGTTTCAAGCCGATGCCGCGCTATGAAGACGGCGTCGTGCTGCTGGCACGACGCGCGCGGTCCGAAGGCATGCTCGCGCGGCTGATCGCCAGCCGGGGGCACGGCGCGTTCGGGCGGCTGGTCGGTCTGATGAGCGAGAAGCGCGAATCGTTGCTCGGACGGATCGTGCACGGCCGCGATGCGCAGGCGGGGACGCCCGTGGGCCGCATGTTCATCCAGCCGCGCGTGCGTGTCGCGGATGGCAGCATCGTCCGGCTCGACGATGCGATCGGCAACCGCTTCGCGATCCTGAGCTGGGGCACGGATCCGACCTTCGGCCTGACGCCCGAGGCGCGCCGCATCTGGAGCGCGCTCGGCGGATGCTTCGTGCTCGCGAAGCCCGACCCGCAGCTCGGCTTCCGCGACGACGTACCCGCAGACGTGATCGCGATCGGCGATGTCGACTCGCGCCTGCGCGACTGGTTCGCGCGGGTGCCGGAGTCGGTCGTGCTGTTGCGGCCGGACCGCTTCGTGGCAGGCATGTGCTCGCCGCAATGCGTATCGGAATGCGTGTCGCAGCTCGCCCAACGGCTGTCGCTTTCCGTGGCAACGGGCGCGCAGGCCGACGACGCGACGTTCGCGCCGGCCGCAGGCCTGGTGGGAGCCTGAGATGCCGATCCATCTCGAATGCATGTCGCACACGCCGCTGCACGGCTATTTCGATCCCGCGCCGGCAGTCGTCGCGGAAGTCGAGCACGTGCAGCGCGCGGCGCGCGAGCGGGTCGACGCGTTCGATCCGGAGCTGGTGATCGTGTTCGCGCCGGATCACTACAACGGCTTCTTTTACGACGTGATGCCGCAGTTCTGCATCGGCGCAAGTGCGACGGCCGTCGGCGATTTCGGCAGCGCGGCCGGCCCGTTGCCCGTCGCGCGCGATGCGGCGCTCGCGCTCGCCGATGCGGCGCTCGCGAGCGATATCGACGTCGCCGTGTCGTATCGGATGCAGGTCGATCACGGCTGCGCCCAGGCGCTCGAGGTACTCACGGGCCGCATCGACCGCTTCCCGGTGGTACCCGTCTTCATCAACTCGGTTGCGCCGCCGATGGCGTCGTGCCGCCGCGCGCGCCTGCTCGGCGACGCGATCGGCCGTGCCGTCGCGCGCATGAACCGGCGCGTGTTGGTGATCGGCTCGGGCGGCATCTCGCATGAGCCGCCCGTGCCGGAAATCGCCGGCGCGGACGACGTCGTCGCGGAACGGTTGATCGCGGGCCGCAACCCGTCGCCCGCGTCGCGCGATGCGCGGCAATCCAGCACCGTCGCGGCGGCCAGGGCATTCGCAGCGGGCGACAGCCGCCTGCATCCGCTCAATCCCGCATGGGATCGCAGGTTCCTCGAATTGCTCGAACGCGGTGACCTCACCGCCGCCGATGGCCTCACGAACGAAGCGATCACGCGCGATGCGGGCAAGTCCGCGCACGAGATCCGCACGTGGGTCGCCGCATTCGGCGCGCTTGCGGCGAGCGGCCCGTACACGGCGTCGATCGATTACTACCGCGCGATTCCCGAATGGATCGCGGGTTTCGGCGCGATGCACGCGCGAGAGCGGACCCTTTCCAGGAGATAGAACCATGTCGGATGACAACAGCATTGCTTCGATGGCCGCGCGCCTGCGTGAAGCACAGGCGTCGGGCCGGACGATCGCACCGCTGCGCGATACCTGTCCGGACGGCGACGCGACGCTCGCCTATGCGATCCAGCAGATCAACAACGACTTGCGCAAGACCAGCGGCGAGCGTGTCGTCGGCAGGAAGATCGGCCTGACTTCGCCTGCGGTGCAGAAGCAGCTCGGCGTCGATCAGCCGGACTTCGGTGCGTTGTTCGCGTCGATGGCGTACGGCGACGGCGAGCCGATGCCGCTTGCGTCGTTGATCCAGCCGAAGGTCGAAGCGGAGATCGCGCTCGTGCTCGAACGCGACCTGACCGCAGAAAAACACACGTTCGCGGACCTCATCTCCGCGACCGCGTATGCCGTGGCCGCGATCGAGGTCGTCGACAGTCGCATCCGCGACTGGGACATCCGCTTTTTCGACACCGTCGCGGACAACGCATCGAGCGCGCTGTTCGTGCTCGGCAGCCGGCCGGTCCTGCTGCGCGACATCGATCTGACCGCGTGCGCGATGACGCTCGCGCAGGACGGCGAAGTCCTGTCGCGCGGCAACGGCGCTGCGTGCCTCGGCAATCCGCTGAATGCGGCCGCGTGGCTCGCGGACCGGATGGTCCGACTCGGCACGCCGCTGCGTGCGGGCGACGTCGTGCTGACGGGCGCGCTTGGCCCGATGGTCGCAGTGAAGGCGGCCGGCACCTATGCGGCGCACATCGACGGGCTCGGCAGCGTGCGCGCCACTTTCACCGAATGACGGACGGAGACATTCCCATGGCAACAGACAACACCCGGTGCAAGGCCGCGATCATCGGCTCCGGCAACATCGGCACCGACCTCATGATCAAGATCATGCGCAGCGGCAAGCACCTCGAAATCGCCGCGATGGTCGGCATCGATCCGGCCTCGGACGGCCTCGCGCGCGCCGCGAGGCTCGGCGTGGCGACGACGCATGAAGGCGTGGAAGGGCTCGCGCGCCTGCCCGTGTTCGACGAGATCGACTTCGTGTTCGATGCGACGTCGGCCGGCGCACATGTGAAGAACGACGCGTTCCTGCGCGCGCTCAAGCCCGGCATTCGGATGATCGACCTGACGCCCGCTGCCATCGGCCCGTACTGCGTGCCGGTGGTGAATCTCGACGCGCATCTCGATGCGCCGAACGTGAACATGGTCACCTGCGGCGGGCAGGCGACGATCCCGATGGTCGCCGCGGTGTCGCGCGTCGCAAAGGTGCATTACGCGGAGATCGTCGCGTCGATCAGCAGCAAGTCGGCAGGGCCGGGCACGCGCGCCAACATCGACGAGTTCACGGAGACGACGTCGAAGGCGCTCGAAGCGGTCGGCGGTGCCGGCAAGGGCAAGGCGATCATCGTGCTCAATCCGGCCGAGCCGCCGCTCATGATGCGCGACACGGTGTATCTGCTGTCCGAAGCGGTGGACCGCGCGCTGATCGAAGCGTCGGTCAGCGAGATGGCCGCTGCGGTCCAGGCCTATGTGCCCGGCTATCGGCTGAAACAGTCCGTGCAGTTCGACGACATCCCCGCCGCTGCGCCGTTGCATATCCCCGGACTCGGCCGTTTCAGCGGACTTAAGACTTCGATCTTCGTCGAAGTGGAAGGCGCGGCGCATTATCTGCCGGCCTACGCCGGCAATCTCGACATCATGACGTCCGCCGCGCTGGCAACGGCCGAGCGCATGGCCGCGTCGCTCGTGAACGCCTGACGCAAGGAGCACTCGATCATGGACAAGAAACTCTACATTTCCGATGTGACGCTGCGCGACGGCATGCACGCGATCCGTCATCAGTATTCGAATCAGAACGTGCAGGACATCGCCCGCGCGCTCGACGAGGCGAAGGTCGACAGCATCGAGGTCGCACACGGCGATGGCCTGCAGGGTTCGAGCTTCAACTATGGCTTTGGCGCGCACAGCGATCTGGAATGGATCGAGGCGGTAGCCGAGGTGGTGAAGCACGCGAAAATCGCGACGCTGCTGTTGCCCGGCATCGGCACGATTCATGACCTGAAGGCCGCGTACGACGCGGGTGCGCGTGTCGTCCGTGTCGCAACCCATTGCACGGAAGCGGACATTTCGAAGCAGCACATCGAATACGCACGCAGCCTCGGCATGGATACCGTCGGCTTCCTGATGATGAGTCACATGACGACGCCCGACCATCTCGCGATCGAAGCGAAGAAGATGGAAAGCTATGGCGCGACCTGCGTGTACGTGGTGGATTCCGGCGGCGCGATGAACATGCACGACATCCGCGCGCGCTTCCGGGCGCTCAAGGCAGCGCTTCGCCCGGAGACCCAGACGGGCATGCATGCCCATCACAACCTGAGCCTCGGCGTCGCCAACTCGATCGCCGCGGTCGAGGAAGGTTGCGATCGCATCGATGCGAGCCTGGCTGGCATGGGCGCGGGAGCCGGCAACGCGCCGCTCGAAGTGTTCATCGCGGCGGCCGAGCGCCTTGGCTGGCACCACGGCACCGATCTCTATCGGCTGCTCGACGCGGCTGACGACATCGTGCGCCCGTTGCAGGACCGGCCGGTGCGGGTCGACCGCGAAACGCTCGCGCTCGGCTATGCGGGGGTGTATTCGAGCTTTCTGCGGCATGCCGAAATCGCGGCGAAGAAATACGGCCTGAAAGCCGTCGACATTCTCGTCGAACTGGGCAAGCGACGCATGGTGGGCGGTCAGGAAGACATGATCGTCGACGTCGCGCTCGATCTGAAGAGGCGCGAAGCACGCGCCTGAACCATCCGATATGCCAGGCGCCACGAAGAGCGCTGCATCGTTCAACCTGGAGACAACAATGAACACGTCAACGGCTTCCCCCCCGCGCGTCGGCGGCGGCATCACCATCGGCCTGTGCCTCGCGGTCGCGCTCCTCGAAGGGCTCGATCTGCAATCCACGGGCATCGCTGCGCCGCGCATGGCACGCGAGTTTCATCTCGCGGTGGCGCAACTCGGCTGGGCATTCGGTATCGGCGCGCTCGGCTTGTTGCCGGGCGCGGCGCTTGGCGGCAGGCTCGCCGATCGCATCGGCCGCAAGCGCGTGCTGATGATGTCCGTCGCGCTGTTCGGGATATTTTCGATTGCAACGACCCAGGTGTGGGATCTGCAGAGCCTGCTCGTCGCGCGCTTTCTCACGGGCCTCGGCCTCGGCGCGGCGATGCCGAACCTGATCGCCTTGTGCGCGGAGGCAGCGCCGCCCCGACAGCGCAGCACGGCGGTCGGCGCAATGTACTGCGGCATGCCTTTCGGCGCGGCGCTCGCGGCCGTGATCGGCATCGTCAGCCCGGGCGCCGAGGGCTGGCGGCAGATCTTCTATGTCGGCGGGATCGGGCCGCTGCTGACCTTGCCGCTGCTGGCGCTGTTCTTGAAGGAGTCGACGCAATTCGCCGCGGCGAGCCAGGGTGCGAGCCGCGCGTCGAAGGACGGCATCGTGCGCGCGCTCTTCAGCGACGGGCGCGCGGGGACGACCATCGCCCTGTGGATCAGCTACCTGGGGACGCTGATCGTGCTGTATTTCCTGATGAACTGGCTGCCGTCGATGGTGCTCTCGCGCGGCCTCACGCCGGTCCAGGCGAGCGTCGTGCAGATGATGTTCAACATCGGCGGCGGCATCGGCGCGATCGTGATCGCGGGGCTGTCGGATCGCATCGGCAAGCGGCCGGTCGTGGTCGGCATGTATGCCGGCATCGCGCTTGCGTTGCTGGCGCTCGCCGGTGCGACGGGGAGCGTGTCGATGGCATGGGGCGGCCTGCTGGCCGGCCTGTTTCTCGTCGGCACGCAGTCGGTGCTGTATGCGCTCGCCGGCGCGACGTATCCGACGCGGGTGCGGGGCACGGGCGTCGGCGCAGCGGTGGCCGTCGGCCGCATGGGTTCGATGATCGGCCCGCTGATCGCCGGGCAGCTGCTGGCGTTGGGCCAGAGCGCGTCGCTGCTCGTGATCTCGAGCATTCCGCTCATCGTGATCGCGGCGCTCGGTGCGCTCACCGCAGTCGCGAAATCTCCGCGCGAGTCGGTCAACGGCTCGCACACCCTTGGAACCGAATCGATCTGACGAAGGACATCGACATGACTGACACTGTGATTCATACCGAAAGCGCGACCAGCAAGTACGTGAACGTGGTGGAAGACGGCACGGAACTGCGCGTGCACTACAACGACACGGGCACCGGCAACGAAGCGCTCGTTCTGCTGCACGGCTCGGGGCCGGGCGCGACCGGCTGGGCGAACTTCCATCGCAACGTGGACGCATTCGCGAACGCGGGTTATCGCGTGATCCTCGTCGACTGCCCCGGCTGGGGCAAGAGCGATTCGATCGTCTGTACGGGCTCGCGCTCCGACCTCAACGCGCGCGTGCTGGCGGGCGTGCTGGATACGCTCGGCATCGGGCGCGCGCATCTCGTCGGCAACTCGATGGGCGGGCATAGCGCGGTGGCCTTCGCGCTGTCGTATCCCGAGCGGGTCGGCAAGCTGGTGCTGATGGGCGGCGGCACGGGCGGTCCGAGCCAGTTCGTGCCGATGCCGACCGAAGGCATCAAGCTGCTTCAAGCGCTGTATCGCGACCCGACGCTCGAGAACCTGAAGAAGATGCTCAACGTGTTCGTCTACGATGCGAGCACGATGACGGAAGAGCTGATGCAGACGCGGCTCGAGAACATGCTCGGACGGCGCGATCATCTGGAGAATTTCGTGAAAAGTCTGACGGCCAATCCGAAGCAGTTTCCGGATTACGGTCACCGGCTGAGCGAGATCAAGGCGCCCGCGCTCGTGATTTGGGGCCGCGACGACCGGTTCGTGCCGATGGATGTCGGGCTGCGGCTCGTCTGGAATATGCCGAACGCCGATCTGCACGTGTTCGGGCGCTGCGGGCACTGGGCGCAATGGGAGCACGCGGAGCGCTTCAACCGGATGGTGCTCGAGTTCCTGCGCCGATAACGAAGGGTGGCATCGGTGGCGGCCGGTTGCTCGGCCTAACGACGTAAATCAGTCCAAGAAAATGGCCGCATCCCCGAAATCAACGGCGGCCTTTATGATCCGCCGCCGGCGAAGCTGAACAACCCCTTTGTCCGCCAAGGAATCGCAACGACCCTGTCAAAAGTGTCAGTTTCAATTCCATTAATATTTTGTTTTAATCGTCGTCCCTATTCCGAGGGCCACCAATAAATTGCCGGTGTCGTGAGTAGTCGTTCGTATGAAGATGCGCATTCGGCGCGATTCGATCGATTGCTTCTTCAAAACCGGTGTCTAAAAGTACCAGCCGTGCTTACGCCAGGCTGGCGCGTTGAAACTAAATCGCAAAAGAGTCAGGGCGGTGATCGCTGTTCATCTGCGCCTTGCGCCAGCGTGCGTACGTCGACATGTTCGGCTCGAGTACCGCAGACTCGAGTCGACTCCAGCCGTAGAACGCGCCATCCCATCCGGGAACGGGCAGCGGCTGGATTGACGGAACCCCCATCATGCCCGCGCGGTAGGCCTGAAACGGCCAATACAACGGCATGATGCGACGGGCTTCCATTTCCCGGCGCAGTGAGGAAGTGTCGCCTTCATCGGCCACGATGCCGCACTGGAATGCCCATTCGTCGGCGTCCCACACGAGAAAAACACTCGGCTGACCACCGGCGTCGAACATCAGCACGGCGTTCTGATCGAGACGCCAGTAATATTCCACGATCCGTTCCCGCTCGACGATGGTTTGCATCGCCGCGAGCGCTCTCGCGTCGCAGTACGTGGATCCGACGTCGTTGGCGCTGATCATTCCTCGCTCGGCACAGTGGCGTGCCTTCGCCTCCGTCAGCGCGCGGGTCAGCTTCTCCGTCATGTCCGGCGCGGACTTCTTCACGTACAGGTCGATGACGCCGGCGTTGAACGCCTCAACGGCTTCCCGCTCCGTCGCCACGCCCGTCAGCAAGATCTTCGTACACGGCATGTCGGCCAAGGCCGCGAAAACCTCGACGCCGTTCATTTCGTCCATCTCGTAGTCGGCAACGACGGCGGCCACTTCGTCGAATCGCGTCACGTCGGTCAGCGCATCGAGCCCCAAGGCATTGAAGCTGCGCTTTTCAAAATCGGAAAATTGCGATCCCGATAGCCGCTCGGGCGTGCCGCGACGGTGTTGCGATGTCAGGAAGTTCAATGCTTCGCGCGGTGAGCTGAAAAAGCGGTTCAGAGGCCCGTTCCGATAGGTTCCACGTAGCGCGTCGAGGAAGCCCGGATGATCGTCGACAAATACCGTGGACACGGGATAGAACACCGGCTGCCTGACAAAGCGACGCATAGCTGATCCGAGAAACGTGAATTAAACGAGCGAGCCATCCCGCATCGGGATATGGCGCCGCGCACCAGCGTCAGATTATCGGACATCTCAAAGGCGACCGGCAACTGCAGCCCATTTTGTCCGGGTACGACCAACAAAAATAGGGCAAATCCAAAATGGGACACGCCCTCATGCCGAAGGCGTGCGTTGCTGCCGCTTGCAGTCGTTCTTCTGGAAAAAAATCCATGTTGACGCGAAACGCAATCCCTCAAATCCTGCTCAATAACCCGGAGCTGCTGTCGTCGGAATTAAACACGGCTGCGCCTCACAAGACGTTCCATCACGTGATCGACATTTATCTGAAAGATTCCAATGCATTCATGAACACGTATTTCGCACGCTATTTCGAGTGGCAGGGCGTATGTCGTGAGCGCTGGTTCCACGAGTGCATTCACAACAATCTGCTGGCTTCCGGCGGCACGTTCGTCACGAAACGTGCGCACCAGGAGTACGTCCAGGAGACGTTCCCGTTTCAGCGCGTCGATTGCTACCTCAATACGCTGCAGGTGCGGCAGTGCTCGGCCTATCTGGTGTTCCGCTTCTGCGTCGACGAACGCACGGTTTCGCTGGGATACCAGCAGATCCTCTTCGCGGGAACCGACAAGCGGATCCGCCGCTTCCCGGCCGGCATCATCGAGCGGGTCAAGGAATATGAACTGAACCTGCCGTCGCTCGAAAGCTAAGCTGTGTCGTCCCGCCCGGTGCGTCAGTGCCGGGCGGGCGCCGTATCGGCACGCCGGGTCACCTGCGCGACGCAGGTGACCCGGCCTCAGGCAAGCGAATCGTGAAGGTCGTCATGACGCCCGGCACCGACTCGCACGAAATCTGACCGCCGAACATCTCGCAGACTCGACGGCAATACGCCAGCCCAAGGCCCGCGCCGCGGCCGTGCGACTTCGTGGAATAGAACGGATCGAAGATGTGAGGGAGAACATTGGCGTCGATGCCGGTACCGGTATCTCGAATCTGGAGCACGCAAGATCTGTCGTCTCGCTCGGCGAGGATCTCGATCCTGCCCGTTGTGCCGCCCGTCGTTGCGTGCAGCGCGTTTTTCAGCAGGTTGAACACGACGAAAAGCATCAGCGAATCGGAGCCGAAGTACTGCAGTCGCGGGTCGATCAGCGCGACGTCGACACGCTCGCGTTCCCCGGCGGAAAAAGGATAGCAATCGAGCGCAACGTCGATGCAGCGCCCGATCGAATGAGTCGAGAAGCTTTGGCGATCCACGCTGTCCAGCGTAAACATCGCCAGCGACATTTTGACCATCGCATGCGTGCTGTCGACCTGGTGGCGTATCGCAGCGGGGAGCGCCGGAAGTCGCTCGAGCTGCTCGGTGTCCAAATCGCCATCCACGAGCCGATGCGTTACGGCGAGCTGATATCCACGTAGCAGGGCCGGCAGCGCTCGGTCGATTTCTGCCACATACATGCCGATCGTCGCAAGCGGGGTGGTCACTTCATGCGCTACCGTCGCCGCGACCAGGAACGGCCGCATCAGCCGATAGCGAACGATCGTCACAGCGAGGATGCCGAGGCTGAGCGCGATGAAGACGACGCCCGGCGGATAAAACGGGTAGCCGTAATTCACGGCGTAGTCGATGGCCGCGAGCGAATACAGCCCGAGGCTCAGCAGGCAGAGATCGAGGAGCTTGCGCTCGTCCCGGCCGCGAGCCGCCCGACGGCGCGCGGTGACCAGGAGCCAGCCGCTGCGACCGGCGAGGACGATCGTTTGCACGACGTGCACGGGATGCAGACGCCCGGCGCGGGGATAATCTCCGAAAGCAAATTGACGAACGCCGTCGACGACCTCGTTGCCGGTGAGCAGCAGTACCGCCAGCACCGCGCTGATGGCATATGACGCCAGCAGCAGCGGGCGTTCGTTTCGCCGGGCAACGGTTGCCGTTACAAAGTGATAGAACGTCGTCGGCAGGAACATGATGAACAGATAGCCGACCTTGGCCAGCACGCGGGCAACGTCCGGCTGGCTGGTCTGAAACAGGAAGGCCCACGTCCCCTGCCAGACGAAGGTGGTCATGCACATCAGCACGAAGGGCGTCGATCGTCGGGTCACGCCCTCGGTCAGCCATACATAGACACCAAATCCGAGAAAGAGGGCGGACACAAACGCCGGCAAGATCGAATACATGCAACTCGGTTCCGTTTCACAGGGTTGCCTACAGCGGACTGCTTAGTGCAGGGTTGAAGTTTCGTCGTCGATTCCGATGGCTGACTCGTTCAGCGATCGCATGGTTTGCCAGCTTCGATCGCGCCGCTGCCGGCATTCCGTTGCGGCGCATACGGGCGGATTGCGGCACGGAAGGCCGCGGTACGCCCCAGCCTCGAGAATATCGACGGTATTTTGCCTTGGAGGTCATCAACGATACCAGAGGATGAATCACGGTCGTGACGGTCAGCTTCAGATACTCGAGCGCGAGCATTTCGCTTTGGTTTTCGATTGCGTCATGTTTTTACTTTTCCGTGCGGGCGTTGGCACTTGCCGCCGCTCGTTTAAGAAAAAGCGCCGACGGGCGTGAACCGGTCGGCAGAGGGAGTTCCGGCATCCAAGGGTTGAATTGCATTGTCGAAACCGGGCAAAAGGGGACGCCGTCGTGGATTTACGATCGGCTTCGTTCTTGCCAGTCGATCAATTCGGTCTCCATTGTCGGAAGGTGCTGCGACGGCTTTTCTTGATGAGCAGGGCAGGCACGCCGTCATGTGTACCCCAAGGCGCAAGAGATTGAGTCACGCGGGACATGGCCTCGACGGAGGCACCTTCGCCAATCTCGCATCCCGGTAGTACGGAACCCGCGCCGATCGTTACGTGGCGGCCTAACCGCGCGGAAGCGATGTCGACACCTGGACGTTGTTCGGGCGGTACCAGCCAATGGCGCCTTCGACAGTCTCGAGGAAAGTCATCCGGATCAGTGGGGTGGCTCACAGTTGTAATTCTCTCGACATCGGCAGGAGTTTCTTGGTGTGCGTACAGACGCGATTCGATGGCGGGGATTACTGCCGGTGTCGATAACGCCGGTTGCATCGCATGTCGGTTGCGAAGTGTGCGAGCCTGAGGCGCCGCAAAGTGGTGCATCCACGGCGGCATCATCGGGCGAACTTTCGCGCCGTGCGCGCAAGAGTGGGTGGACTTTAATTGCAGCCAGCGAACGCGGCGTGCCGCGTTGTGCTGATTAAATCAGACGCGCTCCAGTCGAGGCGGTGGTTGCGCGCTGGGAAGCCCTCGCGACGGGCGTTCGGATGTATATCACGGGTCGCCTGGTGCGCACCGCGCGCTGCCAGCCGAATGTCCCTCAATGTTGCCGAATGTCCGATTCGGCCACCAGAGCCCTAAATCGGCGACATTTGGTTCGTCGGACGGTACACGGACCGACTTACCTCCCCACGCTCGCCCCCTTGCCCGCATGAAATCGGCGTGCTAATTTTTCATGAAATTCACCTGCAAAAATTTCACGAAAACCCGCATGTTCGTGCAATCCGACCGTCACGTCGCCAGCTACTACGCCGCTGCCCACCCGGCACCGATCCCGCAGCGTCCTGAACTGGACGAGCGTATCGACGCCGACGTGCTGGTCGTCGGCGCCGGCTTCAGCGGCCTGCATACGGCATTGCGCCTCGCGCTCGCCGGCAGGCGCGTCGTCGTGCTCGAAGCGAGCCGGGTCGGATGGGCCGCGTCGGGGCGCAACGGCGGGCAGGCGCTGCTCGGCTGGTCGTGCGACATGCAGCCACTCGAGGATGCGCTCGGCCGCGATGGTGCGCGCCTGCTCTGGGACAGCATGCGCTGGGCCGCCGCCGAAGTGCGCGAACTGCCGGTGCGGCACGGTTTCGACATCGATTACCGGCCCGGCAGCCTGTGGGCCGCGGTGCGGCCGCGGCGCGTCGCGCTGCTCGCGCAGGCGCGCGACGAGGCCGCCGAGCGCTGGGGCTACGACCGCTTGCGCGTGATCGGCAAGGACGAGATGCCCGCATGGATCGGCAGCGCACGCTATCTCGCGGCGCTGCACGATCCGGAAGCAGGCCATCTGAATCCGCTCAAGCTCGCGCTCGGCCTCGCGCAGACGATCGAACGCGCAGGCGCGCGCATCTACGAGCAGAGCCGCGTGCTCGACTGTCGCGAGACGCCCGATGGCCATATCGCCCGCACCGCGCGCGGCGAAGTGCGCGCCGACGTGCTGGTCCTCGCGTGCAATGCCTATGTCGACCGGCTCGATCCGGCGCTGTCGCGTCGGCTGTTGCCGGTCGGCACGTATCAGGTGGCGACCGCGCCGCTCGCGCCGGCGCTCGCACGCGCGCTGCTGCCGCACGACAGCTGCGTGATCGACAACCAGTTCGTGCCCGACTACTTCCGCCTGAGCCCGGATAACCGTCTGCTGTTCGGCGGCGGCTGCACCTATCTCGGCGGCATTCCCGCGGACATCGCGGCCGCCACGCGCCCGCGTCTCGAGCGCGTGTTCCCGCAGTTGGCGGGCGTGCGGCTCGACTACGCGTGGGGCGGCCATATCGACATCAGCATGCGGCGCACGCCCGACATCGGCCGCCACGGTCAGCGTTTCTGGCTGCAGGGCTTCTCCGGGCACGGCGTGCTGCCGACGCTCGCGGGCGCCCGCGCGGTCGCGGACGCCGTGCTCGGCGACGATCGCCTGCTCGCGCAGTATCAGCGCATCCGCAACCCGCGCTTCCCCGGCGGCGATCGCTTCGCCGCGCCGCTCGAAGCGCTCGGCAAGGCCTGGTACCGTTTGCGCGATACCGTCTGACGCACCGGAACTCACGATGAACGAACAGGAAGAAATAGAAAGTCTGGCGATCCTGATCCGCGACCTGCGCAAGCATCGCAAGGTCACGCTCAACGATCTCGCGGAGCGGATCGGCCGCTCGGTCGGTTTTCTGTCGCAGGTCGAACGTGGGCTGTCGCGTCCGACCGTCGCCGATCTCACCGCGATCGGCGAGGCGCTCGGCGTGCCGACCACGTACTTCTACAGCCTCAGCAAGCCGCGCAGCGTGCCGTGGGTCACGCGGCCCGACGAACGCCGCACCGTGTATTACGCGGCCGGCATCACCGACATCCTCGTCTCGCCGAACATGCGTTCGCGCTTCTCGATTCTCGAAAGCCATCTGGCGCCCGGCGCGAACAGCGGCGAGCGCCCGGTGGACGACAGCGACGAGCAGGGCGGCTTCGTGCTCGAGGGCGAGCTGACGATCTGGCTGGACGGCGACGACACGCCCGTCACGCTCGGCCCGAACGACGCGTTCCAGCTGCCCGCGCACAAGCGGTTCCGCTACGCGAACCTGGGCGACGTGCCGGCGCGCGTGATCTGGGTGTTCACCTGAGCGATTGCATGCGGCCGGCAGGTCCTGCCGCATGGCGGTTGCCCGTTACGCAGTACCGATTGACGGCTGCATGCGACGTGCCGCATGCCGATGAAGCGGTTCGCCGCGCCGCGGCGCCGCATACATGGAAAGGATTGAGACATGGCTGACGTCGTTCCCGCGCTGGTCGATGAAGTCCGCGCATTTCGGCACGCGTATCCCGAGATCCGTTATGTCGACCTGATCTGCCTCGACCTGCCGGGCCATTTCTACGGCAAGCGCTATCCGATCGATGCGCTCGAGAAGGTCGCGACCGGCTCGCTGCTGAAGCTGCCGCAGAACTGCGTGCTGCTCGGCACGCAGGGCGGCCTCTACAAGATCGGCGACTACTGCTTCAACGACGGCGACCCGGACGCGCCGCGCCGGCTGATTCCCGGCACGCTGAAGCCGGTGCGCTGGGAGCGGCAGCCGCTCGCGCAGATGCTGATCAGCTCGGACGGCACCGATGCGCCGATCGAATTCGAGCCGCGCGAGGTGCTCGCGCGCGTGCTGCGACGGTTCGCGGCGCGCGGCATCCGGCCGGTCGTCGCGTTCGAGCTGGAGTTCTATCTGTTCGCGGCGCAGCTCGCCGACGGCATGCCGCAGTATCCGCGCGACCGCCTGAGCGACGACGCCGACGATCAGCCGAACATGCACATCGAGCGTCTGTCGCGTTTCTCCGACGTGCTGCACGAGATGGTGGAAGCGGCGCGCGAGCAGGGCGTCGACGCGACCGTGATCACCGCGGAGCTCGGGCCCGGCCAGTTCGAGATCAATTTCGGCCACAGCGACGACGCGCTGCGTGCGGCCGACTGGTCGGCGCTGTTCTGTCGCAGCACGCGCGGCGTCGCGTTGCGGCACGGCTATCGCGCGAGCTTCATGGGCAAGCCGTACCTGCATGCGCCCGGCAGCGGGATGCACGTGCACGTGAGCCTCTACGACGAAGCTGGCCGCAACGTGCTCGCGGCCGACGATCAGCGGCCGCTGCGGCACGCGGTGGCCGGCTGTCTCGCGCTGCTGCCGCATTGCATGCCGGTGTTCGCACCGAATCACAACGCGTTTCGCCGCTACGGGTCGATGGTGAACGCGGCGAGCCGCGCGAGCTGGGGCTTCGAGGATCGCGACGCGTGCCTGCGGATTCCGGAGTCCGATGCGCGCAATCTGCGCATCGAGCATCGGCTCGCGAGTGCCGACGCGAATCCGTATCTGGTGCTCGCGGCGATTCTCACCGGCATCGAGCACGGGCTCGACGCGCGGCTCGAACCGATCGCGCCGCTCAACGACGATCGCGGCAGCGGCATCGACTTCCCGAAGGAGATGCTGTCGGCGGTCGCCGCGATGCAGGATCATGCGGCCGTGCGCGATGGGCTCGGCAGCGAATTCGTGATGGTGTACTGCGAGAACAAGCGGCAGGAAGAGCTGGATTTTCGCAACGAGATCGGCGCGCGCGAGTATCGCTGGTTTCTGTGAGCGCGGCGCGATGACGGTCCCGCGCCGCGACCGAGGCGTGGCACGGCGCGGAACCGGGGCAACGCTCAGTCGCCGAGCTTGGCCGTGACGCAGCCGGTGCTCGTGCACTCGCGTTCACGTTCGCGCAGGAACGTCAGCCGCGATTGCGTCGCGTCGATCGCGCATTGCAGGTTCACGAGGTAGCCGTCGTCGCGCGTTTCGCTGCAGCGGTCGTCGCGCTGCTTCATCCACGCGAGCTGGCCGGACTTCAGCTTCGCCTGCTGGTCGCCGCTCAACTGCTTGCGCAGGCGGCCGTATTGGTCGTTGAGTTCGCGATCGAGCTGCGAAAACTCGTTGCTGCTGCAATACACCTGGTCGAACGCGCTGCGCGGTTTCCCGCAACCGGCCGCGTGCGCCGCGAACGGCACGGCGAGCGCGAACAGCGCGCAGGATGCGAGCAGATTCTTCTTCTTCATCGTAGTGCTCCTCACTGGGTAAAACCGTTGAAAGCGGGCGGCCGCGTCTTCAGCGGGCCGCCGTACATGCGTCGATGCCGCCGGCGATCGCGGCGCCCAAGCGCTGGATCGTGTCGCGCTGCGCGAGGCGCTTTTCCTCGTCGGGATTGACGATCACGCCGGCTTCGACGAGCACGGCCGGAATCGGCGCGGTGCGCAGCACGACCAGATCGTCGAAGCGGTGGATGCCGAGCTGCGGGTCGATCAGCGGCCGGTTCTCGCCCTTGATCGGCTGCGCGTGATATAGCGATGGCCGTTCGCCGGCGGCGAGCAAGTGCTCGGCGATCGACTTCGCGCAGCGCAGGCTTTCCGCGTAGTGCGGATTGCGCTCGGACACGAACACCGCGAACCCGTGGAATTCGCGCTGCCGCCCCGCGTCGATGAACTGCTGCTGCATCGAATCGTGATGGATCGACACGAACAGGTTCGCATCGGGCGCCTGCGTCGAGCGCTGGTCGAGCGCGATCTCGCGGCCGTCGGCCGACGTGCGCAGCACGCGGTCGCCGTGGGCGATGAGCGTGTCGGCGACGGCGGTGGACAGATCGAGGTTGTAGCGGTATTCGACGCGGCCGCTCGCGCCGGTCGCGCCCGGATGGGCCGGCGTATGGCCGGTGTCGACGACGATGTAGCGGGCGGACGGCGCCGGCGCGTCGGGGCCGGCGGCGCGGGCCGCGCCAGGCACGAGCGGCGCAGCCAGCAGCGGCATGCACGCGAGCAGGCGCGCAACGGCGCGCGTGGACGAACGAAGGCGTCGAACGGTTCGGTTTGTCATTGTTGTCGTCGAGATGGGCATCCGGCGCGTCGCATCCCCGTCGCGCCGACGGCCTGCTCAAGCAGTCGGAATGTGGCGCGATTATAGCGGCTGCGCGCGGCGAGGCAATGACCGAATGCGCGGCGGCGTACGCGTGCTCGGCGCGCCAACGTGGGCGCGGCCGCGGGCCGCGTCAACGGCAAGCGGTGCGGATCGGACGAAGCCTCCCGGCGCGCCGCATCGCGCTCGAGTCGAGCGCGCGCTCGATTGATTTTCGCGGCGAATTCTCCTACGATTGCGTCTATGCCTTGGGGACAGACCCGAAGCGTTTCAATCTCTTGAGGGAGCCTCATGAGTACGCAACAGAACCGGCGCTTCGACGCGCTCGTTTTCATTGGTCGTTTCCAGCCTCCGCATCGTGGTCACCTGAACTTGCTGAAGTCGGCATTGAGCCGCGCCGAGCGCGTATGCGTGCTGATCGGTTCGACCGACAAGCCCCGCACCGTCAAGGATCCGTTCTCGTTCGACGAGCGTCGCCAGATGCTCGCGTCGTTGCTCGACGCGTCCGAACGCGAGCGCGTGACGATCGCTGCCGTGCAGGATTCGACGTACAACGACGGCGACTGGGTGCGCTGGGTGCAGGACGCCGTGGCAAGCGCGCTCGGCGACGTCGCGCAGCGCAAGGTGGGCATCATCGGCCACGAGAAGGACCCGACGTCGTATTACCTGCGGATGTTCCCGCAATGGGAGTTCGTCGACGCCGATGCGTCCGAAGACATTTCCGCGACCGACATCCGCGACCACTATTTCGCGGAACGCACCAACAGCTTCGTGCAATGGGCGGTGCCGGAGCCCGTGTTCGGCTGGCTCGAGCGCTTCCGCACGCAGCCTGAATTCGCGCAGCTGAAGGCCGAGGCCGAATTCATCGCCGCGTATCGCAAGGCGTGGTCGGCCGCACCGTATCCGGTCACGTTCGTGACGGTCGACGCGGTGGTCGTGCACTCGGGCCATATCCTGCTGGTGCGCCGGCGCAGCGAGCCGGGCCGCGGGCTGTGGGCGCTGCCGGGCGGCTTCGTGAACCAGGACGAGCGACTCGACGCGGCGTGCATCCGCGAGCTGCGCGAGGAGACCGGCCTGAAGCTGCCGGAGCCCGTGCTGCGCGGCTCGATCAAGGATCGTCAGGTCTTCGATCATCCGACGCGCTCGCTGCGCGGCCGCACGATCACGCACGCGTGCCTGTTCAATTTTCCGACCGGCGAGCTGCCGCGCGTGAAGGGCAGCGACGACGCCGACAAGGCGCGCTGGGTGCCGCTCAACGAATTCGCGCAGATGCGCAACGTGATGTTCGAGGATCACTTCGACATCGCGTATCACTTCCTGGGGAAGCTGTGATCCGCTGATTCCCCGGATACCGGTCCGCCGCGACAGACGCGGCGGCACTTCAACGGCCTAGAGGAGCTCTAGCCATGCAAGATCGTTCCGGCGGCTTTGCCGCAGTTCTCGCCAATCCGATCCTCAACACGGATTCGTACAAGGCTTCCCACTTCCTGCAATATCCGCCCGACGCGCAGGCGATGTTCTCCTACGTCGAATCGCGCGGCGGCCGCTACGACCGCACGTTGTTCTTCGGCCTGCAGATGCTGCTGAAGGAGTATCTGTGCCGGCCCGTCACGCACGCGATGATCGACGAGGCGCGCGATTTCTTCGCGGTGCACGGGCTGCCGTTCAACGAGGACGGCTGGCGCCATATCGTCGAGCGCTACGACGGCTTCCTGCCGGTGAAGATCCGCGCGGTGCCCGAAGGCTCGATCGTGCCCGTGCACAACGTGCTGATGACCGTCGAATGCGACGATCCGAAGGTGTTCTGGCTCGCGTCGTATCTGGAGACGATGCTGCTGCGCATCTGGTATCCGGTGACGGTCGCGACGCGCAGCTGGCATCTGCGGCAGACGATCCGCCGCTTCCTCGAGAAAACCGACGACGATCTCGCGCAGTTGCCGTTCAAGCTGCACGACTTCGGCGCGCGCGGCGTGTCGAGCGCCGAGTCGGCCGCGCTCGGCGGCGCCGCGCACCTGGTGAGCTTCATGGGCTCGGATACCGTGCTCGGCGTGCTCGCCGCGAACCGCTTCTATCGCGAGCCGATGGCCGCGTACTCGGTGCCGGCGGCCGAGCACAGCACGATCACGTCGTGGGGCCGCGAGCACGAGGCCGATGCGTACCGGAACATGATCGAGCGCTTCGGCCTGCCTGGTGCGATCGTGTCGGTCGTGTCGGATTCCTACGATCTGTTCGCCGCGCTCGACATGTGGGGCGGCCCGCTGCGTCAGGCGGTGCTCGATTCGGGCGCGACGCTCGTCGTGCGGCCCGACTCCGGCGACCCGGTGACGATCGTGCTGCAGACGGTGCGCGCGCTCGACGCGTCGTTCGGCTCGAGCGTGAACGGCAAGGGGCGGCGCGTGCTCGACCACGTGCGCGTGATCCAGGGCGACGGCGTCGACGAGCAGTCGATCGAGGCGATCCTCGCCGCACTCGACGACGCCGGCTACGCGGCCGGCAACGTCGTGTTCGGAATGGGCGGCGCGCTGCTGCAGCGGGTCGATCGCGACACGCAACGCTTCGCGATGAAATGCTCGGCGATCCGGCGCGGCGACGTTTGGCACGACGTCAGCAAGGATCCCGTCACCGATTCGGGCAAGCGCTCGAAGCAGGGGCGGCTCACGTTGCTGCGCAATCGGCACACGGGCGAATACCGGACGGTGGCGCTGCCGGTCGCATGGGACGATCGCGCGCTCGAAGGCGAGTGGGACGATGCGCTCGAGACGGTGTTCGACACCGGGCGGATGCTCGTCGATGCGACGTTCGCCGAGGTGCGGGCGAGGGCGCACGCGGCCGAAGTGTGAAGGTCGGCGTCGGGGCGCTGGTTCGCCCCGACATGCGCCGCGACGCCGGCGAGCGTCATCGTTCGCCGGCCAGCGTGGACCCGCCGTGTTCCGCGCGCCGTGCCGCGTCCATGGCGCGCGCGAGCGCATCGAATACCGCCGGCCCCTTGCAGCGCGACACGTTGAAGCGCATGAACGACGTCGCGCTGCGCGACGCGCTGAACACGTCGCCGGGCGCGAGCACCACGTCATGGTCGAGCGCATGGCGCGCGACGCGCGCCGCATCGAGCCCGTCCGGCAGCGCCGCCCATATGAACAGACCGCCGCGCGGCTCCGTCCAGATCCGGAGCCCCGCGCGTGCGAGCCGCCGGATCGTTTCGCCCATCGCATCGGCCAGCTGCGCGCGCAGGCCGTCGAGATGCCGCCGGTACGTGCCGTCCACCAGCAGCCGATGCACGACGTTCGCGCCGATCTGCGCGTTGCCGAACGACGTCGCGAGCCTCAGGTCGACCAGCGCGTCGATCCATTCGGGGCGCGCGGCGACATAGCCGCAGCGGATCGCGGCCGACAGCGTCTTCGAGAAGCTGCCGATCGACACCACGCGCGACAATCCGTCGAACGCCGCCAATCGCGGTGCGGGCGTGCTCTCGAAGTCCGCGAAGATATCGTCCTCGACGATCAGCAGCCCGTGCTCCGCCGCCAGCGTAAGCAGCCGATGCGCAACGGGCGGCGCGAGCGTTGCGCCAGTCGGGTTGTGCAGCGCGGCGTTGGTGATGTACAGGCGCGGCCGGTGTTCGACGAGCGCCTGTTCGAAGCGCGCGAGATCGGGGCCGTTCGGCGTGTACGGCACGCTGACGATGCGCGCACGATGCGCGCGCAGCAGCGCCTGGAAGTTGAAGTAGCACGGATCGTCGAGCACGACCGTGTCGCCCGGCTCGAGCAGCAGCCGGCACACCAGATCGAGTGCGTGCGTGCCGCCGTCGGTCAGCATGATCTGCGCGGGCTCCGCGTGGATGCCGTGCTGGGCGAGGCGCCACGCAAGCTGCTGACGCAGCGCGGGCAGCCCGAGCGGCGTCGCATAGTCGGTCAGCGCATCGGGTTCGTCGCGCGACACCGCGCGCAGTGCGCGGCGCAGACTCTCGTCCGGCAGCCACGACGACGGCAGCCAGCCGCAGCCGGGCTTCACCGAGCCCGGCGCCGCCTCGAGCGCCTGGCGCGACAACCACAGCGGATCGAGCTCGCGATCGAGCCGCGGGCCGAGCTCCGCGAGCGCGAGCGGCGGCGCATGGCCCGCCACGTAGAAGCCCGAGCCGCGCCGCGCGACGAGCACGCCCTCGCTCGCGAGCCGCTCGTACGCATCGACGACGGTCGATTTCGACACGCCCAGCGCGTCGGCCATCATCCGGATCGACGGCACGCGCGCACCGGGCATCAGCGCGCGGCTCGCGATCCGCGCGCGCAAGGTGTCCATCACGGTTTCCACGCGGGTGCGCGATGGTGCGGGCGCAGTGGGCAACACGGGAATCGGCACGGCACGGCTCATGGCTGAAAAGAACTGTACGGACGGTTGTTCAGTACAGTTTGGCGGAATTGTATTGGGCTGTAGCTTACGCGCTTTTCGCGCGCGGCGGATCATCGGTGATCTCCATTCGACGATCAGGATTTCCCGTGCAAAAGACCACCGACGGATGGCTCAGCGGCCTGCTGGGCGTGATCATCTTCAGCGGCTCGCTGCCCGCGACGCGCGTCGCGGTGCAGGGGCTGGATCCGCTGTTCCTCACGTTCGCGCGCGCGACGATCGCCGGCGTGCTCGGGCTGATCCTGCTCGTCGCGTCGAAGCAGAAGCGGCCGACGCGCGCCGAGACCGCCTCGCTCGCCGTGGTCGCGCTCGGCGTCGTGGTCGGCTTTCCGCTGCTGACGGCGCTGGCGCTCAAGCACGTGACGTCCGCGCACGCGATCGTGTTCGTCGGGCTGCTGCCGCTCGCGACCGCGCTGTTCGGCGTGTGGCGCGGCGGCGAGCGGCCGCGGCTGCCGTTCTGGATCTTCTCGCTGGTCGGCAGCGGCGCGGTGGCCGCGTTCGCGCTGCGCAACGGCGGCAGCGCGTCGGTGGTCGGCGATGCGCTGATGCTCGCGGCGATCGTCGCGTGCGGGCTCGGCTATGCGGAAGGCGCACGCCTGTCGCGTCAGCTCGGCGGCTGGCAGGTGATCTCGTGGGCGCTCGTGTTGTCGCTGCCGGTGATGCTGCCGCTCGCCGCGTTCACGTGGCCCGCGACGTTCGACGGCGTCGACGCCGCCGCGCTGTGGGGGCTCGCGTACGTGTCGCTGTTCAGCATGCTGATCGGCTTCGTGTTCTGGTATCGCGGCCTCGCGCTCGGCGGGATCGCGGGCGTCGGCCAGCTGCAATTGCTGCAGCCGTTCTTCGGCTTCCTGCTCGCCGCCGGGCTGCTGCACGAGACGGTGCCGCCGTCGATGCTCGTCGTGACGGCGGTCGTGGTCGGCTGCGTGGCCGGCGCGAAGTACTTCTCGAAGATGGCGCCGGTGCAGCGCGCGGGCTGACGCGTGACTGCGCGGCGGCGGGTCAGACGACGACGTTCAACGATCGCCGCGAGCGCAATCGCCTGACAACGATACGGCCGCGCATGCCGGTAACGGCATTGCGCGGCCGTTGGCGTTCGGCTCGCCGAACGCGGCGCGGATGCGGGTGCGAGTGGCGCGCGTTACTCGAAGGTCTCGAGCGCGAGCAGTTCGCCGATCGTCTGCCGGCGGCGGATCAGCCGTGGCGTGCCGCGATCGACGAGCACTTCCGGTGCGAGCGGCCGGCTGTTGTAGTTCGACGACATCGACGCGCCGTATGCGCCCGCATCGTGCAGGAACAGCAGATCGCCGATCTGCGGCTGCGGGAGCTTGCGGTGCGTGACCACGCCGCCCGCGTCCTGCGTGAACACGTCGCCGGACTCGCACAACGGGCCGGCGATCGCGATGTCGACGAGCGGGCGGCCGGCCGGCAGCGTGCCGTCCGGCGCGTGCACCGACACCGCGTGGTAGCTGCCGTACATCGACGGACGCATCAGGTCGTTGAAACCCGCGTCGATCAGCACGAAGTCGTGCTGCGGCCGGCGGTTCACGGCCTGCACTTCGGTGACGAGCGTGCCGGCCTCGGCGACGAGGAAGCGGCCCGGTTCGATCTCGATGCGCACCGCGTGGCCGAGATGCCGTTCGATCCGCTTGCGCGCGGCATCCCACTGGTTGAAGTAGTGACCGACGTCGACGCGCGGCTCGCCGCCGCGATACGGAATCGACAACCCGCCGCCCGCCGAAATGGCGTCGATATCGTGGCCGAGCGACGTGACGAGATCGACCATCGCGTCGCACACCTGCGACAGGTGGCCGTAGTCGACGCCCGAACCGATATGCATGTGGATGCCGACCAGTTTCAGCCCGTAGCGGCGCACGATCTCGATCGCGCGCGGCACGTCGTCGATCCAGATGCCGTGCTTGCTCTGCGGGCCGCCGGTGTTGGTCTTGTTGCTGTGGCCGTGGCCGAAGCCCGGGTTCACGCGCAGCCACACGCGATGGCCGGGCGCATGCTCGCCGACGCGCGCGAGCATGTCGAGCGACCCGGCGTTCACCGTCACACCGTGCTTCAGCACGGCCGCGAGCGTCGGACGATCGATCAGGTCGGCGGTGAACACGACGCCTTCCGGCTCGCCGGCCGGGCTGAAGCCGGCCGCGAGGCTGCGCTCGATTTCGCCGAGCGACACGGCGTCGACGCACGCGCCTTCTTCGCGCATCAGCTTCAGGATATGCAGGTTCGAGTTCGCCTTCTGCGCATAGCGGATCACGTCGAACTGGCGCAGTTGAGCGATGCGTTCGCGAATGACGTCGGCGTCGTACACCCACAGCGGGGTGCCGTATTGCTGCGCGAGCGTCGCGAGCTGGCGGGAATCGAGGGACATGGCGGTGGATCGGTCGAATGAACGGATAGCCGCCATGATGCGCCGGATCGTCTATACAGTAAAATGCCTGTTTATCGGTATTCGATTCATTCATGATATAGATGGGTGGCCATGCTGACACACCGGCACATCGAGGTCTTCCGCGCGCTGATGGTCACCGGCAGCACCACGCGCGCGGCCGAAATGCTTTATACGTCGCAGCCGACGATCAGCCGCGAGCTCGCGCGGATGGAGCAGGCGGTCGGCTTCGCGCTGTTCGAGCGCTCGCACGGCCGGCTGCGGCCGACGATGGCCGCGCTCACGCTGTTCGACGACGTGCGGCTCGCGTATGTGGGGCTCGAGCGCGTCGCGGCGACGGCCGCGCGGTTGCGCGAGTTTCGCGACGGCCAGCTGTCGGTGATCGCGCTGCCGGCGTTCGCGCATGCGATTCTGCCGGGCGCGTGCCGGCGTTTTCACGACGCGCATGCGGGCGTCAGCGTGTCGGTCGCGACGCAGGAGTCGCCGGTGCTCGAGGAGTGGCTGACCGCGCAGCGCTACGACCTCGGCTTGACCGAGCACGACGTCGCGCCGGCCGGCACCGTGCTCACGCCGCTGCTCGAGGTCGACGAGGTCTGCGTGCTGCCCGACGGCCATCCGCTGCTCGACAAGCAGGCGATCGATCTCGCGGATCTCGCCGATCGCCCGTTCGTGAGCCTGTCGCTGAACGACCCATACCGGATCCTGATCGACGAGGCATTCGCGCAGCTCGGCGTCGCGCCGCGTTCGGTGGTCGAGACGCCGTCGGCCGTGTCGGTGTGCGCGTTCGTGCGGCAGGGGCTCGGTGCCGCGATCGTCAATCCGCTGACCGCGCTCGATTTCGTCGGGCGCGACCTGCATGTGCGGCCGCTCACGCGTTCGTTTGCGTATCGCGTCAGCGTGATCGTGCCCGAGCATCGGCCGAAGAACCTGCTGGTCGATGCGTTCACCGACGCATTGCGCGACGAAGCGACGGCGATCCGCAGCCGGCTCGCGGCCTTGCCGGGTTAGTGCGCGGGTAGCGCCGGCCGTATGATGGACGTTTCGCTGCATGCAGCCTCGCTTCGACGGAACCCGCGATGACCGACACTTCTTCGTTGCCCGCACAACCGACGCTCACCGGCGAGCACATCGTGCTGCGGCCGCTCGCGGCATCCGACCGGCAGGCGCTGCTCGACGCGGCGGCGGACGGCGAATTGTGGAACTTGAAGGTCACGGTCGTGCCGGACGAACGCACGGTCGACGCGTATCTCGACACCGCGCTGCAAGGCCGCGCGGCCGGCACGGTGATGCCGTTCGCGATCGTCGAGCGGGCATCGGGCCGCGTGATCGGCAGCACGCGCTTCTGGAAGATCGACCGCAACAATCGCAAGCTCGAAATCGGTCATACGTGGCTGAGCGCATCGGCGCAGCGCACGCGCGCGAATACCGAAGCGAAATGGCTGCTGCTCGCCTACGCATTCGACACGCTGCAGTTCACGACCGACGAATTGAACGAGAAGTCACGCGCCGCGATACTGCGGCTCGGCGCGAAGCAGGAAGGGATCGTGCGTCACGAGCGGATCATGCCCGACGGGCGCAAGCGCAACTCGGTGCGCTTCAGCATCATCGACGGCGAGTGGCCGGCCATCCGCGATCGGTTGAAAGCGAAGCTCGCGACCTGACGCTTGCCGTGTAGCGTCCGGTGATGCGCGTCGCGTCGCGTTGCCCGAGGGGAACGGCGGCGCGACGCGCGGGGATTCGGCATGCCGCCGCGCACGGCGCGCGGCGGTGCGTCGCGTTACTGCGCCGACGCGAGGTGATGACGCTGCGCGAGCTTCTGCGCGTCCGCGTAGTGCGCCTGCAGGATCGGCAGCGCCTGACGTGCGACTTCCTTCAGCTTCGCATCGCGGCCCGACGCGATTTCGGCCTGGAATGCCGAGATCGTCTTCTGCTGGCCGGCGAGCGCGACCTGCTCGATGTACGCCTTGTCAAACTCGGCGCCGCGCAGATTCTTGATGCCGTCGAGCACGGCGCGGTCGGGATCGTTGGCCGGCACGTCGACGCCGCGCGGGCTCGCGGCGCGCATCGCCTGGATGATCTTTTCATCGTCGGTCGACACGCGTTGCGCGAACGCCTTCACCTGGCTGTCCGACGTGCGCGAATCGGCGATGCGCGCGGCGTCGTGCTGGGTCGACACGGTCTTCGTGCCGTCGGTGATGAAGGTCTGGTCGGCTTCGTGGATGCGCGCTTGCGTCGTCGCGGCCGGCGCGGACGCCGACGGCTGCGCCGTTTGCGCGGTCGCCGTCACGGCGACGAGAAGCAGGCCAGCGGCAGACAGTGCAACGCGCGTGACTTTGGGAAAGCGGTTCATGGGACCTCCTTTCTATCGGGGCTCTGTTCAATGGACGGATCGCGTGATCCGCTGCTGTTGCGAGAGGCCGGGGCGCGGCCCGGTCCGGGCTCGATCGCCGCTCTGCCGAGGCGGCTGTCGAAGTGTTTCCCGGCCCGACCGATTCTAGGAGAGCGTCTGCGTCGCAGGTGCAACCGCGCTGTGGTTTGTGTAACGGATGGTAAGACGAATGGAAGGGCTCGCGAGCGTGCAGGTAGCGGCTACCTGCGGCGCGCTTTCATGGCGGCAAAATTTGCGTGCCTGACGTGCATCGGCCCGGCCGCGCTCGGCGCGCGTGTCATCGGCGTGTCATCGTCGAATCTGCAACGCGGCGCGTGAACACGCGCCGCGCCGCTATACGCGATCGAGCAATGCGTCGAGGCTCGGCAGCAACGGTGTGTCGCAATGCGGCTGCAATGCGTGCGGCGTCGTATAGCCCCACGCGACGCCTTGAAACGCGATGCGCGCGCGGCGCGCGGCCTCGGCGTCGCGGATCTCGTCGCCGACGTACAGCACGTCGGCCGGTTGCACGCCGGCTTCACGCACCAGCGCACGCAGCCTGCGCGCCTTGCCGAACAGCGGAATGCCGCACGCAAACGTATCGACGCGGCCGCTCGCATGCGGGCCGAGCCGGTCGCGCACGACGTCCTCGCTGTTCGACGTCGCGATCGCGATGCGGATGCCGCGCGCGGCGAGCGCGTCGAACGTGGCGGCGACGCCGGGGAACAGCTCCACCTGCGCGAGGCGCGGGCGCATCAGCCGGCGCACGTCGAGCGTCACGCGCGGCACCTTCCAGACGGGCACCTCGAGGGCGCGGATGATCTCGCGCGCGGACATCCCGCGCAGCGCCGGCCGCAGCTCGGGCGTCGCGTCGCGAAAGCCGTGCAGGCGCGAGGCGTCGGTCAGCGCCGACAGGAAACAGTCGAGGGAATCGGCGAGCGTGCCGTCGAAGTCGAATGCGATGAGTCGATAGGGCATGAAACGGTGCGGGATATTCATCGAGCGGCCGACGATAGCACCGAATCGGAAGCGCTGCTGGGCGGTTTGGCCGTGATGCACGGGCGACGGCGCGCCTCGCGCCGCCGCCCTTCGCTGCGCGGCCGCGCTGCTTGCCGCTCGCGCGGGCGCGCGCTATCGTGGCTGCTCCGCCCGCGATTCCCGGAGACCGACGTGCCCGACACCCCGCCCGCCACGCTGAGAATTTCCACCGACAAGCGCGAACTCGACGTCGACGCGATCTTCGATTTCCTGCATCGCGACGCGTACTGGTCGCAGGGCATTCCGCGCGACGTCGTCGAGCGTGCGATCGAAGCTTCGCTGTGCTTCGGCGCCTACGTCGACGGCCGGCAGGTCGGCTTCGCGCGGCTCGTGACCGATCACGCGACGTTCGCCTACCTGTGCGACGTGTTCGTGCTGCCGCACGCTCGCGGCAACGGCTACGGCCGCGCGTTGATCGACTACGTGTTCGCGCAGCCGATGTTGCAGGGCCTGCGCCGCATCATGCTCGTGACGGCCGACGCGCACGCGCTGTACCGGCCGGTCGGCTTCGAGCCGCCCGCGCATCCCGAGCGCATCATGGAGATCCGCCGCCCGGACGTGTACGCGAAGCGCTGACGCGCGGGGCGAAGCGCATGCGGCCCGAGCGGCGCATACAATACGCGCTTTCGTCTTGCAGAAGGAACGCCCATCATGACCGAACAGGAAGCCGAACAGCTCGCCACCCATCGCCACTACAAGGGCGGCCTCTATCGCTATATCGGCGTCGCGCGCCATTCGGAAACGGAGGAAGCGGTGGTCGTGTACGAGCACCTGTGGCCGCATGCGCGCGGCCTGTGGGTGCGCCCGGAAGCGATGTTCAACGAGAACCTGCCCGACGGTACGCCGCGCTTTCGCAAGCTGCGCGACTGATCGCCCACCGATAAGCCCGGCCGAGCCGCGCGTCAGCCGCGGCGGCGGGCGCCGTGCGATGCGTGGTCGCGCATCGCCATCGCGAAGAACCGCCGGATCTCGTCCATCAGCTCCGCGCGTGCCGACGCGAAGTCGAATGCGCGCCGGTTTTCCTGCGCGTGCACGCGCCGCCACTCGTCGGCCGCGTGGCGCGCTTCGCGCGCGCGCAGCGCATCGAGCTCGGGCGTGCGCAGCGCATGATCGGCGATCAGCGTGACGCCTTCGCGGCTCACTTCGAGCACGCCGCCGGCCACCAGAATGCGGCGCCGCTCGCCGCTCGGCGCATCGACGAGCGTGACGACGCCGGGCCGGATGCGCGTGAGCAGCGGCGCGTGGCGCGGATAGATCCCGAGCTCGCCACTTTCGCCGGGGACGACGACGAAATGCGCGTCGCCCGAATACAGCACGTTCTCGACGCTCAGGATGTCGAGCTTCATCGACGTGTCCATCGTCGCCTCCTTCACTCGTTCAAACGGCCGCCGCGCCCGCGACGATCTCGCACAGCTCGGTGGTGATCTGCGCCTGCCGCGTCTTCTGGTAGAGCCGCCGCAGGTCGCGCAGCACGCGGTCCGCGTTGTCGGTCGCGGTCTGCATCGCGAACATGCGCGCGCATTGCTCGCACGCGTCGTTCTCGACGACGGCCTGGTACAGCATCGATTCGACGTAGCGCAGCAGCAGCGTCTCGACCGCCGGCCGCGGCGCCGGTTCGTACAGATAGTCGGACGACACGCTCTCGCTTGCCGGCGCGGCGTCGTCGGGCGTGGCGAGCGGCAGCAGCATGTCGATGCGCGGCTCGTACGCGAGCGGGCTCGTCAGACGGTTGTAAGCGATGTACACCGCGTCGAGTTCGCCGTCGACGAACGCGGTCAGCGGCACGAGCAGCGCGCCGAGCACGGTGTCGAAATGCGGTTGCGCGGCGAGGCCGCCCGAGCGCGCGACGATGGTCGCGCCGTGACGCATCAGCGGCTGCAGCCCGCGCGCGCCGATCACGCTCAACTCGCACGCGATGCCGTCGTGCTCCCATCGTTCCAGCGCATCCAGGCATTGCACCAGCAGCCGCGCGTTCAGCGGCCCGCACAGCCCGCGGTCGGTGCTGACGACGATCAGCCCGACGCGCCGCACCGTTGCGCGTGGCGTCATCAGCGTCGAGCCGTAATCGGGCCGGTCGCGCAGCACGCGTTCGGCGATCGCGCGCACGCGCTCGGCATACGGCCGGAAGTCGCGGGCGCGCCGCTGCGCGCTCGCCATTTTGGTCCGTGCCATCATCTCCATCGCCTTGGTGATCTGGCGCGTGGACGAGGTGCTGGCGATTTTCGAGCGAATTTCGCGGATGTGCATGGTCGGCAAGGAAGGGGATGCGAGGCAGGACGCGCCGCGTATGCAGGCGGGCTGCCATCGGTGCGTCATGGTGCGATTTCATGCTATCGGGACTTCACCTGAAACGATTGATACGGGTCAAACAATCGTCTGCGGATTCGCACCAGAATCGGTTCACGCGTTCCTTCACGAACCTTCACGAGAGGCAGTCATGTCCGACTCCCGGCAGCATCAGAAATACGACGCGCTGATCGCGCGATGCCGTACGGTGCGGCCGGTGACGGTCGCGGTCGTCCATCCGTGCGACGAAGTGTCGTTGCGTGCGGCCGTCGATGCCGCGCAGGCCCGCATCATCACGCCGGTGCTGGTCGGCCCCGCCGCGCGCATCACGGCGCTGGCCGCGACGATCGGCGTCGACGTGTCGGGCTTTCGGCTCGTCGATGCGCCGCACAGTCACGCAGCGGCCGCGTTGGCCGTCGCGCTCGTGCGCGCGGGCGACGCGCAGGCGCTGATGAAGGGCAGCCTGCACACCGACGAGCTGCTCGAAGAAGTCGTGCGGCCCGATACCGGGCTGCGCACGCAGCGGCGGTTGAGCCACGTGTTCATCATGGACGTGCCGACCTACTACAAGCCGCTGTTCATCACCGATGCGGCCGTCAATATCCGGCCGACGCTCGAGCAGAAGGCCGACATCGCGCAGAACGCGATCGATCTCGCGCATGCGCTCGGCATCGCGCAGCCGAAGGTCGCGATCCTGTCGGCGGTCGAGACGGTCAGTTCGAAGCTGCCGTCGACGGTCGATGCGGCCGCGCTGTGCAAGATGGCCGAGCGCGGCCAGATCACCGGCGCGCTGCTCGACGGGCCGCTCGCGCTCGACAACGCGATCAGCCCGGAAGCCGCACGCCTCAAGCATCTGTCGTCGGCCGTCGCCGGCGACGCCGACATCCTGCTCGCGCCCGATCTCGAAGCCGGCAACATGCTCGCGAAAGAGCTGACGTTCCTCGCCAACGCCGATGCGGCCGGCATCGTGCTCGGCGCGCGCGTGCCGGTGATCCTGACGAGCCGTGCCGACAACGAGCGCACGCGGCTCGCGAGCTGCGCGATCGCGGCGCTCGTCGCGGATGCCGCGCGTGGCGCGGGCGTGCCCGCAGCCGTGGTGTCGCCGGCACCGGCCACGCCGGCCGAGGCGGCGGTGCTGGCGTCGTCGCAAGCCGTATCACGGTGAAGGAGGCGGCGATGCGGCATCCGGTGCTGGTTCTGAACGCAGGCTCGTCGAGCCTGAAATTTTCGGTGTACGACACGCGTGACGACCGGTCGCTCGACGCCGGCGTGCATGGGCAGATCGACAGCCTGCACGTCGCGCCGCGTCTCACCGTGGTCGATGCGCACGGAGTGCTGCTCGCCGATCGCGCGGTCGCACGCCCCGGCCATCATGCGGCGATCGAAGCGCTGCACGCGTGGTTCGCCGATCACGTCGGGCGCGAGGCGGCGTTCGACGGCGTCGGCCACCGCGTCGTGCACGGTGGCCCGTATTTCACCGCGCCGGTGCGGATCGATGCGCGCGTGCTGGAGACGATCGCATCGCTGGCGCCGCTGGCGCCGCTGCACCAGCCGCATCATGTCGATGCGATTCGCGCGGTCGCCGCGTTCGCGCCCGAGCTGCCGCAGGTCGCCTGTTTCGACACCGCGTTCCATGCGACGATGCCCGCGCTCGAGCGGGAATTTGCGCTGCCGCGCACGCTCACCGAACAGGGCATCGTGCGCTACGGCTTTCATGGGCTGTCGTACGAATATGTGTCGGGCGTGCTCGCGGAACTCGATCCCGCGTGGCGGCAGCGCCGCACCATCATCGCGCATCTCGGCAACGGCGCGAGCCTGTGCGCGCTCGAGCAGGGCCGCAGCGTCGCGACGACGATGGGCTTCACCGCCGTCGACGGGCTGCCGATGGGCACGCGCACGGGCAGCCTCGACCCCGGCGTGATCCTGTACTTGCTGCGACACGACGGGCGTTCCGTCGATGACGTCGAGCATCTGATCTATGCGGAATCCGGGCTGCTCGGCGTGTCGGGCGTGTCGAGCGACATGCGCACGCTGCTCGCGAGCGATGCGCCTTCGGCCGCGCATGCGGTCGAGCTGTTCGCGTATCGCGTCGCGCGCGAGATGGCCGCGCTGGCCGGCGTGCTCGGCGGCGTCGATACGCTGGTGTTCACCGCGGGCGTCGGCGAGCATGCGCCGCGCGTGCGCGAGCTGATCTGCGCGCGCGCCGCGTGGCTCGGCATCGCCGTCGACGCAAGCGCGAACGCGGCCGGCCGCGCGGTGATCTCGACCGACGCGTCGCGCGTGACGGTGCGCGTGATGCCGACCGACGAGAATTTGATGATCGCGCGTCACACGCGCCGCGTGCTGGACGGCGCGGTATCTTCTCCTTCGACCTCGAGCGCCTCACTATCCCGATGAAATCCACTCACCGACCCGCGACGGCGTCGCTGCCGATCTTCTGGCCGATGGCGGCCGCCGCCACGCTGTTCGAAGCCGGCTCCGAACTCACTGCCCGCAATCTGCGATTCGTCGCGGAGGAGGAGAAGCTGCACTTCGGCCAACGTCCGGCGCTCGCCACGGAGAACCGGCCGCTGCTCGAGCTGCGCACGATGATCTTTCGCGACTACTCGACGGCGCAGCCGCAAGGGCTGCCGACGATCGTCGATGCGCCGTATGCCGGCCACAGCGCGATGATCGCCGATTACCAGCCGGGGCAGAGCCTGATGCAGACGCTGCGCGAGCACGGCGTCACGCGGCTCTACCTGACCGACTGGCGTTCGGCGACCGAGGACATGAAGGATCTCGAGATCGACCAGTACCTTGCCGAACTGAACGTGTGTATCGACGAGCTGGGCGGGCGCGTGAACCTGGTCGGGCTGTGTCAGGGCGGCTGGATGTCTGCGATGTACGCGGCGCGCTTCCCGCACAAGGTCGCGAGCCTCGTGCTCGCGGGCTCGCCGATCGACACGGACGCGGGCGACGGCCCGATCAAACAGATGGCGCATACCTATCCGCTGTCGTTCTACGAGGAGCTCGTTGCGATGGGCGGCGGCCTGATGCGCGGACGTTTCATGCTGCGCGGCTGGAAGAACATGCATCCCGACCAGCATTATCTGGCCGACCACGTCGATCTCTACGAACATCTCGACGACCCGGATTACCTGCGCAAGCGCGAGATATTCGCGAGCTGGTACGAGAGCCCGATCGACCTGCCGGGCCGCTGGTATCTGCAGGCGATCCAGCAGATCTTCAAGGAAAACCGGCTCGCGCGCGGCACCTTCGTTGCGCTGGGCCGCACGCTCGACCTGAAGGACGTGCGCTGTCCCGCATTCCTGCTCGCCGGCGAAACCGACGACATCACGACGCGCGAGCAGGTGTTCGGCGCGCAGCAGTATCTCGGCACGCCGGCGGAGCAGGTGACGAGCCGGCTCGTGCCGGGCGGCCACATCGGGCTGTTCATGGGATCGCGCACGTTGAAGGACACGTGGCCGGGGATCGCTGCGTGGATCGCGCAGCAGCGTTGATGCAGGCGGTTGGCGCGGCGCGGCCGGCGCGCCCGCCCGCTCATGCGCCGGCCAGTGCCTTCGTCAATTCCGGCGGCGCGTGCGCGACCGTCACCTGCGGCGTGCCATGCCACGCCGCCAGCCGTTGCACGGCCTTCGCGACATCGGCCGCGAGCCCCGTGCCGAATCGCACGCCGGGCTCGACGTGCACGGCCTTCAGTTCGAACGTGCCGAGCGCGCGATGCGCTTTCGCGTCGACGCGTCCGATCAGCCGGCCGCGATGCAGCACCGGCAGGCAGAAGTAGCCGTAGCGCCGCTTGTGCGCAGGCGTATAGCACTCGATCGTGTAGTCGAATCCGAACAGCGTCGACGCACGCCGGCGGTCCCACACCACCGGATCGAACGGCGACAGCAGCGTCGTCACCGTCGAGCGCAGCGTGTCCGCCGCGGCGGCCGGCAGCAATGCGTCGAGCGAGCGATGCACGTAGGCCGGCTCCTTCCAGCTGGCCACTTCGACCGGAATCAGCTCGCCCGCGCCCGCGAGCGCGTCGAGTTCGGCACGATACGAGCGGCGCGGCAGCCGGTAGTAATCGGCGACCCAGTCCGCGCGCACGACGCCGAGCGCGCGGCAGGTGTAGTCGAGCAGCGCCGGCAGCACCGCCTCGCGCGGCGGCAGGTCGCACGCATCGTCCCAGTCGGGCAGCACGCGTTCGCGCACGTCATAGATCCGCTGGAAATTGCGGCGCTCCGATACCATCAGCTCGCCTAATGTGAACAGCACTTCCAGGTGCTTCTTCTCGGGTTTGCGGTCCCACCAGCCGTTGCCTGTTACGCCATCCTCACGGACGAAATCCGCCGATTTCACCGGGCCTTGCGCGCGGATCCGCGCCAGCAGCGAGTCGATCTCCGCGCGATTCTGCGCGTGCCAGTCGGCCGCGTATTTCCATCCCATTCCGCGCGGGTCGAGCATCTTGTAGCGCATCAGCCCGAACTGCTCGACGGGCAGGAAGCACGCTTCGTGCGACCAGTATTCGAACAGGCGCGCTTCGGCGAGATGCTCGTCGAGCCAACGCGGGTCGAAGTTGCCGACGCGGCTGAACAGCACCAGATACGGGCTGCGCGCGACGACGTGAATGGTGTCGATCTGCAATTGCGCCATGCGGCGGATCGCATCGAGGACGTCGGCCTTCGTGGCCTTGCGGCGCGGCGGGGTCAGCAGGCCCTGCGCGGCGAGATGCAATGCGCGGGCGGCGGCGGGCGAGAGCGTGAGCATCGGGACGGCGGCTGAGGTGGCGGTCGGGCATCACTGTAGCGCGAAAGCGGCGCGCGCGTGCACGCCGCGTGTCTGACAATGCTTGACAGATGCGCGGCCCGAGTTTCCTTATAGTGCTGCCATGACGCGATGAAACAGGCGCGCAACGATTCGGCTTCCGACGCACATATGTCAATGGCACGCAGGAAGCAGATCCGGGATTCTCAACCCCCACGAGGAACCCGGAGCCCTGAGCGGACATCCATGCGGCTGTGCACCGGCCCCGTGTGGATGTCCGCTGTTTTTTTCGTGGTCCGTCACGAGCCGAATCCTGTTCTTCAGCCCATCTGGCGCATCATTTCCGCTTGCCGCGCGCGACCTCGTCGCCGGCGCCCGGCGGCAGCCGGCGCGTGATCGGAATCGACGCGAACGAGCACAGCCCGACCACGACGAACGCCGGCCAGAAGTCCGACCACACCATCGTCTGATGCCCCTGCAGCCAGTGCGACAGATGCAGCACGAGGCCGGCGACCGTCACGCCGAGCCCGAGCGACATCTGCTGGACGACGCTGCCGAGGCTCGTCGCGCGCCCTGCATCGGCCTGCGAAATATCGGCGTAGATCATCGAGTTGAGGCTCGTGAACTGCAGCGCGGGAAAGATTCCGCCCACCAGCACGATGGTCCAGATCGCCCAGGTCGGCATGCCCGGATGGAACACGCCGTATGCGGCGATCGCGAGCCCGGCGAACGCGGCGTTGTAGATCAGTACCGTGCGAAAGCCGAAGCGGCGCAGCGTATGGGTGGCCGTCGAGCGGCTCACCGCGCCGCCGAGCGCCGACGCGCAGGTGATCAGCCCGGAGTGGAACGCGCTCATGCCGAGTCCTTCCTGCAGCGCGAGCGGCAGCAGGAACGGCACCGCGCCGAGGCCGATCCGGAACAGCGAGCCGCCTACCACGCTCGCGTGGTAGGTCGGAATCTTCAGGAAGCTCAGATCGAGCACCGGCCGCGTCTTGCGGCGCGCGTACGGCACGTACAGCGCGAGCATCGCCGCGCCGACCGCGCACATCGCGATCGCGTTGCCGCGCGACGTGAGCGCGCCGTCGATCAGCGTCAGCCCCATCAGCAGCAGCGCGGCGCCGCTCGCCGACAACAGGAACCCGAACCAGTCGAGCGGGCCGGGATCGGGCTCGTGCGTATTCGCGATGTGCTTGCTCGCCAGATAGATGCCGTAGATGCCGATCGGTACGTTGATGAAGAAGATCATCCGCCAGTGCAGATAGGTCGTGATGAAGCCGCCGACCAGCGGCCCGAGCGTGGGGCCGAACAGCGCGGGAATCGCGAGGTAGTTCATCGCGCGCACGAGCTCGGCGCGCGGCACCGCGCGGAAGATGATGATGCGGCCGACCGGCACCATCATCGCGCCGCCGACGCCCTGCACGAAGCGCGCGAAGGTCAGCAGGCCGAGCGAGTTGGAGGCCGCGCACAACAGCGAGCCGGCGACGAAAATGCCGATCGCGGTGCGGAATACCGAACGTGCGCTGAAGCGGTCGGCGAGCCATCCGCAGATCGGGATGAAGACGCCGAGGCCGACCACGTAGGCCGTGATCGCGATGTTCAGGGTGACGGGACTGTGCCCGAAGTCTCTCGCCATCGCGGGCAGCGCGGTGACGATGATGTTGGCGTCGACGCTTTCCATGAACAACGCACAGGCAACGATGAGCGGTGCTAGAAAGACGGGCGACATGGGCAGGGCGCGCGGTAAAGGCGCCATTATGCCCACATTGTGGGGATCGCGTCACGCAGCCGTGCGCGTGTTCCGCATGTTGCAATAGTCGTTCCTGTTACGGCGTCGCGAAGCAGAGACGACTGCGCCGGCGCCTCGGCTCCCGGCGACGCGCCCAGCCCGACTTGCGCGCGTCGCGCGTTTCGTGCGACAGTCCACCCACATCAGCGAAACACCACAATGCGCATCGATCGACGGCCATCGAGACGAGCGCCCGCGCGAACGAGACCCCTGCCGATCCACTGGCCACCGAAAGGAGGGGACACGTCATGACATCGCGTCGTGCCGAATCGATCGCATCACATCCCGGTCTGCATCCGTCCACGTCCACGTCCATGCCTGCGCCGCGTCCGCGCTGCGCGGCCGTACTTGCCATCGCTTATCTTGCCGTCGCCGGCTGCGCCGCACAGGCCGACAATGCGAACCACGCGGCGAGCCAGCCCGCGATGCAGACGGCCGCAGCGCCGGCAAGCGCCGCATCGGGCGCGCTGCTGCCGCCGCCGAGCCAGCTGTACGGCGACCTGTTCGTCGCGGTGCAGACCGCGCAGCTCTATCCCGACCAGAAGACGTTCGTCGACGCGACGCCCAATACCGATCCGGCGACGATCGTCCAGTTGTATCAGCAACAGAAATCCCAGCCGGGCTTCTCGCTGAAGGCGTTCGTCGACCAGTACTTCACGGCGCCGCCGCAGGGTGGCGTCACGCCGCCCGCGAACCTGACGCTGCGTCAGCACATCGACTGGCTGTGGCCGCAGCTCACGCGGACCACGACGAGCGTGCCGCCGTACAGTTCGCTGGTTCCGATGCCGAAGCCGTACGTCGTGCCCGGCGGCCGGTTCCGCGAAGGCTACTACTGGGACACCTATTTCACGATGCTCGGGCTGCAGGTGTCGGGGCGCGAGGATCTGGTCGACGACATGCTCGACAACTTCGCGTACCTGATCGACACGGTGGGCCACATCCCGAACGGCAACCGCACGTACTACGCGAGCCGCTCGCAGCCGCCGTTCTTCGCGTACATGGTCACGCTCGCCGCGCGGGCGGAAGGCGACACGGTCTACCAGAAGTATCTGCCGGCGCTGCGCAAGGAGTATGCGTACTGGATGCAGGGCGAAAGCGCGGCGCCGCGCGGCGAGGCCGTGCGCCACGTGGTCGCGATGCCGGACGGCGCGGTGCTCAATCGCTACTGGGATGCGAGCGACACGCCGCGCGACGAGTCGTATCTCGAGGACGTGACGACGGCGAAGGCCGTGCCGAGCCGTCCGGCGAACGACGTGTACCGCGACCTGCGCGCGGGCGCCGAAAGCGGCTGGGACTACAGCTCGCGCTGGTTTGGCGACGGCAGGACGCTCGCGACGATCCGCACGACGTCGATCGTGCCGGTCGACCTGAACAGCCTGATGTTCCATCTCGAGACGACGATCGTGAAGGGCTGCACGGTCGCGCGCGACGTCGGATGCGTGGTCGATTTTTCCGCGCGGGCCGCGCGCCGCGCCGCCGCGATCAACCGCTATCTGTGGAACCGCCACGGCTATTACGGCGATTACGACTGGCAGTTGCGCAAGCCGCGCGACGGCGTGACGGCCGCTGCGCTGTATCCGCTGTTTGCCGGCGTCGCGTGGCCGGAGCGCGCGAAGGCGACCGCGCGCGAGGTACGCAAGACGCTGTTGCAGCCGGGCGGCCTCGCGACGACGACGCAGAACACCGGCCAGCAGTGGGATGCGCCGAATGGCTGGGCGCCGCTGCAATGGATCGCGATCGAAGGGTTGCGGCGCTACGGCGAACCGGCGCTCGCGAAGGACATCGGCACGCGCTTTCTCGCCGACGTGAAGCACGTGTATGCGACCGAAGGCAAGCTCGTCGAGAAGTACGTGGTGGAGGGCGCCGGCGAGGGCGGCGGTGGTGGCGGGGAATATCCGCTGCAGGACGGCTTTGGGTGGACCAACGGCGTCACGCTGAAACTGCTCGGGTTGTATGGGGAGTAGCGGCGGTTGGCGCTGACGTGTGGCGACTAACGTGCGTTGGTCGAGACCTGATCTCCCGGTCAGCGGGAGATCAGGTCGGGGATTGCTTTGGGGTTGCTTCGTCAAGGGGGCGCGATCGACCCGGAGCGGTCAGTAGGATGTCCCCAAAGCGGTCGTTCGGTGGCGGACAATCGTACCACCCTAGGTAATTGACCGCGACGGACCTTGTCGCCAACGTCAAAGTTTTATTAGACGGGGTACGAAAACGTCGAGATCTGAATAAACGGCTCGATTTGCAATCGAAATCCGTAAGGCGGCGTATGTGTCTGGTCGAATCGCCCTTCGAATACTTTGGCGGTACAGAATTCGATATATGTCCGACCGTCGTCTCGCATGACACGTGCACCTGGACAATCCAACAAGTTGAGCCGAACAAGCGGCTCTGCCCCCGCATTGCCAAGCAAAATCTCAACGTCGCAATTGAGCGGCCATATAGTTAGACTCAAGAAAACGGAGGCTCTCGAAACGAGATACCGATAGGAGATCCCATACTCTTCCTCGACTGGAGGGACTTCAAGTGCTTCAAGGAAATCCAACGGTTCCCACGAGAATGTCGGCATAGAGCTTCCTGTTGTATTGCAGCCGGTCGCCTGTGGCGGACTCTGCGCTAGCGCATCCGCTCTTCATTTGAATTTCGCTCACCTTGGTCGATGTCGTCGATCTAGGCTGCAGCGTCGAGCAACCGCTTTTGGCTGCGGATTCAACCTCGGCAACTCGATATCGCCACTCATATCAAAATACTTCGAACGAACACCAGGCGGGCACAAACTGCTCAAAGACAAAAAAGTCATCGATGTATGTCAGCCCAAGCCGTTCCAATGACTTCGTGCACTCATCGCCCGCATCGCCGCCGAAGAACGGGCCAAGCGACAAGAAACTATCGGATTCGTCAAAATATTCCCGAAAATTGAATTCGACCATGACCGACGATATGTCGACATTCTTGGCTGCTAGCGCAGCCCGCCGGACAACGATTCCGAAATCTCTCGAAACTTTCATCGATATTGACCAAAGGCAAGCGGGTACTGATCATTGTCGGCGATCTAGTCCGTATCGTCGAGTGTCTGAAACTGGCCGCAGTGCGCCCTTCGATTCAGTCATAGTACGACAGTGCGACCAAAGCGGCCCCATGCTCGCGCGTACGTCGCCAGTTCACGAAAGCGCACGCGTCTTGCAAAGACTCGAATAGATCTGGACAGCGCCTTCTGAAACTGATGACAGCGCCAAGCTGTATCGCCAACGTCTCTCCCGGCCTAACATGCAAGCTCGTCATCGCGGCCTCGGGATCATCGAGGTAACTCAAACAGTCAATCAACGCGTCCATGTTGTTGCCATAAAACGCGGGAAAACCAAAGATCTGCGAGAAGACCCGATGGAATGAAGGCCAGTCCGTAATTTTAGTCGTGTCTACGAATACGTTCGTCATCGCGCTATTCCGAATTCCATTTTGCGTCTGACCGGTTCCGATAGATGCTCCATCGTCGGATCGTTGACGATTCTTGCACCGAGTACCAGTGACCGTTCCTGGCCGAACCGAGTCAGCCGATCTGGTTCTGTCTATTTGGTCTAGCCGGCCTTAATACAGCTAACGGCAATCGGCTGCGACCGCCGGGGATCAGCTGCCGCAGCAGTAGCCGAAGCCCAATCCCCAAGCCGACTGCCCGTTCGACCACGCACCGCACTGCCGCGCGAGCGACGGTGAGGTGCGGCACCTCCCACCCAACCCGCCCATCAGAACGTAATCGTAGTGCGCACCCCGATCACCGTTTCATCCCCGATGCGCGCGCCGGCCGCGTTCGGGTTCGGGATCCCGCCGCCCGGCCGGAAGAAGTGCTGCAGGTCGGCCTGCAACTGCCACCACGGCGCGACCTGATACTGGTAGGTCGCCTCGATCACCGTTTCCGCGCGGCGCACCGGGTAGCCGGGCGTCTGATACGTGCCGGTGTCGCCGTCGAGCGCGCGCGCATGCGAGCCGATCTTGGTATAGCCGATCGCGATGCCGGCCGTGTCGTCGTCGCGGCCGCGGAACGGCGCCTTGAGCGTGATGCCCGCATTGGCCGCGAAATCGACGATGTTGCGATCGCCCGGCGCGCCCATCACGCGCGCGAACACGCCGACCGAACGCGGGCTGTCCGGCGCCGGCCGCCAGATCATCTGGTCCGCGCCCGCATAGAAGCCGTAGTTGCCGTGATGCGTGGCCGCAATCCCGTTGCTGGCGGGGTTCGCGAGCGACAGCCCGTCGGTGCCGACGCGCGGATCGTTCGCGTGCTGCGTCTGATACCAGAAGCCGATCTTGTAGGTGCCGGGCAGGCCGGCCGGCGGCGGCGCCTTCGGGTCGGACGACGGCGCGTTCAGCGCGTACTGCAGCTCGCCGATCACGAATGCGCCGCTGCGCAGGTTGAAGTTGGTGCCGTGCGCGTTCAGCGTCTGCGCATCGCCGTCGCTGCGGCCGGCCGCGTTGCCGTCGTAGACGCCGATCATTGCCGTCCACGCGTCGGCCGGCTTCACGCGCAAGCGCACGCCGAGCGACGACAGCGGATACGCCGGGCCGCCGGCCGGCAGGTCGGTGGCCGGCAGCACCGGCCAGCCGAACGTCGAGTTGATGAACGTCGCCGCGTACTGGCTGACCATGAACTCCTGGTCGACGCTCTGCTGGCCGATCCGCACGTCCGCCTTGCCGTCGAAAAACGCCTGCTGGTACCACAGCTCCCACAGGCGCGTGGTCGAATTCGCCTCGATGCCGGTCGCCGTCTGCAGCGTCTGCAGATAGCGCGACGTGAGGTTGGTGCCGTGGATCTGCAGCCCCGACACGTTGAACGTGCCGCCCGGCAGCCCGATCGCCTTCTGCGCATCGACGGTGAAGCCGAACTGCGTGAGCCCCTGATAGGCGCCGCCGCGCTGCGTGCCGCCCGCGGCGTTGTACAGGTACTCGCTGGTTTCCTGCAGGTTCAGCGTGACGCCGTGCTCGCCGAGCACGTCGCGCAGGCCGCCGATGTTGCCGAACAGGTTCGACCGTTCCCACAAACCGGTGGGCTCGGCAGCATCGGCGGCCTGGGTGGGGGCAGCGGCGCCGCTCGCGCCGGCAACCGGGTCCGGCGCGGCCGCGGGCGGCAGCGCTTGCGCGAGCGCCGGAGCGGACGCCAGCGACAGCAGCAGCGTGGCGAACGCCGGCAGGCGCGGCTTGCGAGCGACGGGTTTGAGATGGTTCTTCATGTGATTTTCCGTGTGGCGGTCCGATCAGTGAGATTGATGAAGAAAGATTGCAGTGCAGCGCGCGTTGCTAAGCGCGCGTGGCGATGCCCGTTACGGCAGCCAGCCGGCGACGCGCGAAACCTGCGCGAAGCCGACTCGCGATGCGCTCGCGCAGAGCAGCGCGCCGAGCGCGACGGCCGCGGCCATCGCGGCGAGCAGCGCGCAATCGAGCGCGCGCCACGCGGCACGCAGCTGCACGCGTGCGGCGTCGCGCCGGTGGCGGCGTGCGTGCGCAAGCGGGGAGCGCCTGCCGAGCGCACAGCGCGTGCGTCCTGCCTGCAAGCATCGCTCGAGTCTGAGTGAAAACGATTGAACGACCATGACGCTGCCTCCGGCCGCACCGGCGCATGCCGGACGGCGTGACCGAGCGCGGGCGCGGCACGCGGCCTGCGATCGGCGATTGAAACGTAACGGAAGCGTGCGACGGACGTGCCGGCAATGCCGGCCGAAGGAAGCGCGCTAACCCGACTGATGCGAGCTAGCGGCGAAAGACGTGAGCCTGGCTGCTATCTCGCGATGGCTTGGCCGGCCTGAACCGGCCCCGAACTGCAACTGGAGCTAGTGTCCACGGAGGGGACTCCCGTGATGAATTTGGGGCGGATTGTAGTCGCGACTTTTGCTGCGGTGCAAGCAAAAATCGCATGAAAGCTGCGGTCGCGGCGCGCCGATGCGCGGTGACGAGCCCCTGGCGGCGGCGCGACGCAGCGCGTCAAAGCGTGCCCCGGCGGGCGTTGCACCGTTGTTCGCGCGCATCGGCGCAACGCCGCGCCGCGACGCGCTGAAAGGTTGCGCCGCGTGATGTCGAGCGCAAATCTTTCAGCGTCGGCGGCCGCGAAAATTATTTCGGGAAATGGCGTTTCCAGGGGTTGACTTCACTTTCGGGCGATCCATAGAATCCGGCATCTTCACTCTTGGGGCCGCCGCCTTGGACGCCTGCAGTAGTCGATCTTCGAACGAAATTTCCGCCTGAGCGACCGACGTCCGCGCCTCATCGAAGCCGCCGTTTGTCCGTCAGGCAAACGGTGCGCGCAGCAGTTTCCGCAGTAACTCCCTACGTGCACCCTGATTCGCGCCGGTCGGCGTGATGCGTTCGCGCATCCGCATTCCGGTTTCGCCGCCGCTCGTTGCGCGGCCGCGTTCGCGCATGCGTTTCGCCTGCGCCCGAACGACGGTCCGCGCGCCGCGCGGCGGCCAACCGTGTTCTCCGGAACACCGCACAGGAGCCGCCATGAACGACAGTGACAGTTGTCCCTTATGCCCGTTGCACCCACCGACCCAATTGAACCGGGATCGCAGGGACTTTCCGGCCGACTAGCCTGACGCATCGTTCAGCCCCGGACTGGCCCCGCGCCCACCACGCGGCCCGGCATGCATGCCGCCCGCCAAGGAGCCAGATCATGAACTTCGGCCTTCTGCTGTCGAACCTTCCGCACGTCACGGAATCGCGCCGTCACTACGACGCGATGCTGACACTCGACGCCCGCCCGCGGGTGTTCTCGCGCTTCATCTCCCGCTTGAAGTCGCTGTTCCACTGAATCGCAGCACCGAGCAAGCCTCGGCATGCGCGCGGCGGCCGCTCCGCGCGCGTATGCCAAGGCCACGCGCTTGGCCAAACACATCTGCCGTACGGAATTCATCATGTCCACGCCATCGAACGTCTCTCCACCGATCGCCGTCGAACGCAGCGCCGTGCTCGACGAAGCCCACCTGGGCGACATCCGCGGCGCGCTCGGCACGATCGCGCATCACGACACCGCCGCGCGCGGCACCTGGTGGGCGCGGCTGCGCACGCTGCTGGCGATCATCGGGCCCGGTCTGATCGTGATGGTCGGCGACAACGATGCCGGCGCGTTCGGCACCTATACGCAGGCCGGCCAGAACTACGGCACGACGCTGCTGTGGACGCTGCTGCTGCTCGTGCCGGTGCTGTACGTGAACCAGGAAATGGTGCTGCGGCTCGGCGCTGTCACGGGCGTGGGCCATGCACGGCTGATCTTCGAGCGCTTCGGCAAGTTCTGGGGTGCGTTCAGCGTGATCGACCTGTTCCTGCTCAACGCGTTGACGATCGTCACGGAGTTCATCGGCATCACGTTCGTGCTCGCATTCTTCGGGCTCCCGAAGGTGGCTGGCGTGTGCGTCGCGGCCGCGCTGACGATGGCCGCGGTGAGTACCGGAGACTTCCGGCGCTTCGAGCGCTTCGCGATCGTGCTGTGCGTGCTGAGCCTGCTGCTCGTGCCGGTGCTCGTGTCGATCCATCCGCCGGTGTCGCAGATGTCGCGCGACTTCTTCATCCCGAACTGGCCCGCGCACGCGAAGCTGTCGGACGTGATGCTGCTCGTGATCGGCATCGTCGGTACGACGGTCGCGCCGTGGCAGCTGTTCTTCCAGCAGAGCTACGTGATCGACAAGCGCATCACGCCGCGCTTCATGAAGTACGAGAAGATCGATCTGTGGATCGGCATCGCGTTCGTGCTGATCGGCGCGGTCGCGATGATCGGCTTCAGCGCCGCGCTGTTCGGCGGCCATCCGGAAGCCGGCAACTTCACCGATGCGGGCGGCATCATCGCCGGCCTCGAGAAATACGCGGGCCGCACGAGCGCGACGCTGTTCGCGGTCGCGCTGCTCGACGCATGCATCATCGGCGCCGCGGCCGTGTCGCTGTCGACCGCGTACGCGATCGGCGACGTGTTCAAGATCCGCCATTCGCTGCATCGCGGCGTGTCCGATGCGAAGGGCTTCTATCTCGTCTACTTCGGGATCGTCGCGGCCGCGGCCGCGCTGGTGCTGATTCCGGGCAGCCCGCTCGGCCTCTTGACCGAAGCGGTGCAGACGCTCGCCGGCGTGCTGCTGCCGAGCGCCACGGTGTTCCTGCTCGTGCTGTGCAACGATCGCCAGGTGCTCGGGCCGTGGGTCAACTCGACGCGGCTGAACGTGTTCACGGGCGCGGTGATCTGGGTGCTCGTGCTGCTGTCGATCATCCTGACCGCCTCGGTGATGTACCCGGACATCAGCGGCGAAGCGATCGTCGACGTGCTGGTGGGCGGCACCGTGCTCGCGATCGCCGGCTATCTCGCGACGGTGCTGATCCGCCGCAACCGGCGCGTCGTCGAGCCTGGCATCGATCGCTCGCTGCGCGACGCGTGGCGCATGCCGCCGCTCGATTCGCTCACGCCGCAGAAGATGACCGTCGCGACGCGCGTGTGGATGGCCGTGCTGCGCGGCTATCTGGTGGTGGCGGTGGGCTTGGTGATCGTCAAGGTCGTGCAGATGACGTTGCTGAAGTAGCGCGGCGCGCGGTGGTCGCGCTACATGCGAACATGCCGGCCCGCGAGGCCGGCATGTTCGTTTACGCAGTAGCATGAGCGGTTGCTTACGCCGCTGCGTTGCCCGCGTCAGATCAACTCGAGCTTCGACGTGAGGTACGTGAGCTGAATCCGGTTCGCGACGCCGAAGCGCTTGCGCAGCTTGCGCAGGTGATAGTCGACGTTGTGCGCGCTGGTGTCGAGGCGCCGGCCGATCTCCTTGTCCGAGGCGCCTTCCGCGATGCCCAGCAACAGTTCCTGCTCGAACGGCGTGAGCCCGTTGATCGCGCGTTCGCGCGACGTCGCGATCAGCTGCGGCGACGCGAACTTGTGCACCGACAGCCCGATCGACAGCGCCTGCTCGATCGTCGTCGGCGCGATCCATTCGCGGGTGCGGCGCGGCGCGGTGAAGCTCATGAACGCATGCAGCCGGGTGCCGGGCACGGCCATCGAATACATGATGCCGCTGCACATCCCGTCGTCCTGCATCGTCTGCAGGAAACCGTCGAGCGCGGCCGACGTCACGCACGGGCCGCCGTCGCGCTCGCGATGCTCGCGGCGCAGCTGTTGCAGATCCCACACGATCGGCATGTTGCACACACGCGCGCCGAGCGTGCGCGGATCGACGTCGTGATGGCTGTGGCGCACGTAGTCGCCGCGGTAGGTGGCCGGCGTGAACGCCTCGTGCAGATAGAGACTCTCGACGTGCTCGCGCGAGAACTCGAGCGCGAAATACGCGAAGGTCGAGAAGCCGGTCAGGTGCAGCAGGCTCGCGACGATCCGGTTGCGCTCGGCCGTGCTTTGCGCCTGCGCGAGCGTATCGGCGACGCCGAGCTTCGGCGCGTTCGGCTGCGCGACCTCGCCGAGCTTGACGTCGTCGCACCAGACGACCTGCACCGGCCGCTCCCTCGACGCGTTTGCGTTCGCGATCGGACGCTGCGACAAACGGGCCATGCTGCCTGGGGCGACCGCTTCTTCATGCAATGCAATATCGGACATGAGCCATCCCTCGGAATCGACGCGCATCGCCGGGCAGTTGCCGTGTCGTACACGGTGTGAGCGGCGTGCGATCGAGCATCGTTATGATTTGCGCCGATCGTCATCCTGACGAAACGCGGGGGCATTGTACAAAAATGCCTGGGTACGCGTAATATGCCGTAATACTAATCGCCGCGAAAGGTTCATGCTCGCGTGCGCATACAGCCGACCAGAAAATCATAAATAAAAGACCAGATCGTGACGGGGCAGGTTCACATATTGGGAAAGGGTGGGCGCCTCATGACACATGCTGACGACGCACCGCGCGTCGAATGGTTTTCGCAAACGGATATCGCGGCCGCTGCCGCTTATTCGACGGAAATTCACGCCGTCGAGCGCGACGTTTTTACCGGCGCGCGCATTCCATCCGGTAAATCGGACACATCTACGCTCGATTTCGCGCAATGCCATGCGCGCTTGAGACAAATCGGATTCAGCACGCTCGGCTACGGCGCATACGAGATGATCGGGCGGCGCATTCTGTGCGCGCATCTGTTGCGCGATCTTGCGCCGCCGACCTTCATGCAGCCGTATATCGAGGGCATGCTGTACGAGAACGATCCGCGCTTCGCGCAGGTTCGGCAAAGCGGTTTTCCGGTCGCGTGGCGGCTCGACGACATCGAAGGCGTCGCGCACGCGAGCGGCGATCGCAAGGTGCTCGCGCTGGCTGGACACCTGCGTGCGCATGCGATGAACAGCGGCGTGATCTTCAGCCTGTCGGCGCCGCGGCTCGATCTGCGTGTCGCGGTGAACCTGACGTCGGAGAGCCACGGCACGGAATGGATCGACGATCGCGTGATCGGCGGCGCGCTGTCGGTGAGCCTCGCCGTGCATCGCGTCGCGTTGCCGTTCCTCGAGGCGCGCGTCGCGCGCATGCGCGGCTTCGCGCTCGGCGACGAGCAGCAGCAGGTGCTCGAGCGCCTCGTGCACGGGCTGTCCGACCAGGAAATCGCGAGCGCGCTGCGCACCTCGTTGCACAAGGTCGGCCACCACATCCGCTCGCTCGAAAAACTGTTCAACGTGCGCAACCGCGCGCAGCTCGCCTATCTCGCCGGACGTCGTCTGGAGTCCTGAGCCTGAGGTCATGGGAGGCCCGCGCGGCGCCCGCCGCGCGATGGAAGCGGTTCCGGCCGCGCGCCGCGACGGCCGCGCGCCGCGACGGCCGTCATCGGGTTTCGTAGTCCGTTTCGGCGGCTGCCGTAAAACCGCCGGAACGCTACGAGGCGCGCCCGTTTTTGCGCGGTTGCGCGTCGCTACACTCGTCCCATTCAACGGTCCGCACTGCGGGGCATGACGGCCCGCGTCGCGCGACGACAACGACAGGACGACGGCACGATGGCAGAACCCAAGGCGCTTCCCCGCGACTGGCAGCGGATTTTTTCCGCCGGCCGGGGCGTGTCCGGGCAGCGTCTCGGCGCGTCGCCGCGCGCCGATCTGTTTCTCGCCGCGTTCATCGTGTCGGTGGTCGCGCTGTTCATCCTGCCGCTGCCGCAGGCCGCGCTCGACGGGATGATCTCGCTGAACCTCGCCGCCAGCGTCGTGCTGCTGACCGTGTCCACCTATGTGCCGTCCGCCGTCAGTTTTTCGGCGTTTCCGGCGCTGCTGCTGTTCACGACGCTGTTCCGGCTCGCGCTGAACATCGCGTCGTGCAAGCTGATCCTGCTGCATGCGAACGCCGGCCACGTGATCGACGCGTTCGGGCGGCTGGTGGTCGGCAACAACGTCGTGGTCGGCGGCGTGGTGTTCCTCGTGATCGCGGTCGTGCAGTTCATCGTGATCGCGAAGGGCTCCGAACGCGTGGCCGAAGTCGGCGCGCGCTTCTCGCTCGACGCGATGCCGGGCAAGCAGATGAGCATCGACGCCGACCTGCGCGCCGGCATCATCAGCGCCGACGAAGCGCGCGAACGCCGCGAGAAGCTCGAGCAGGAATCGCAGATGCACGGCGCGATGGACGGCGCGATGAAGTTCGTCAAGGGCGACGCGATCGCGGGCCTCGTGATCGCGTTCATCAACATCGTCGCGGGGATCGCTGTCGGCACGCTGATGCACGGAATGGACATCGGCGAGGCGCTGCAACGCTACGCGATCCTGACGGTCGGCGACGGCATGGCGTCGCAGATTCCGTCGCTGCTCGTGTCGATCGCGGCCGGCATCGTGACGACGCGCGTCGCCACGCGCGATGCGCGGCAGCGCCAGCTCGGCGAACAGCTGGGCGAGCAGCTCGGCGCACATCCGCGCGCGCTCCTCATCGCGGCGCTGGTGCTGGCCGGCTTCCTGGTCGTGCCCGGCTTCCCGAAATGGTCGTTCGCGCTCATCGCGCTCGGCCTCGGTGCGTTCGCGGTGGCGCAGCTGAAGCGCAAGACGACGGCGCCGAGCTTCAACCTGATCCACGTCGCCGGCCGCATCGGCGCGGCCGACGACGGGCAGCCGGCGAAGGTGTCGCACGCGGCGGGCATCACGTCGCTGATCGCGGTGTCGCTGTCGGACGATCTGCGCGCGGCGCTGAACCTCGCGCAGCTGCAGACGGCGCTGTCGAGCGCGAAGGCGCGCGTCGACGCGGACATCGGCACGGTGTTTCCGCGCATCACGTTGAACGACGACGAAGGCGCACCGGCGTCGAGCTACCGGATCTACCTGCAGGACGTGCTGGTCGCGCACGGCGCGCTGAAGCCGGGCTGGCTGCTGTGGGATGGCGTGGCACCGCTGCCGGAGCGCGCGGAACGCCAGCCGGCCGAAGCATTCGGCCCGTTCGCGACCGCGCTGTGGATCAAGCCCGACGGCGCGGCGCCGGACGGCAAGTGGCTGACGAGCGAAGCGGCGCTCGCCGCGCACGTCGAGCAGATCGTGCGCCAGCACGCGGACGAACTGCTCGGAATCCAGGAGACGCAGGCGCTCGTGCATCTGGTGCGCCGCGATCATCCGGAGCTGGTCGGCGAGCTGACGCGGCTCGTGCCGCTGCAGCGCATCACCGAGGTGTTGCGCCGGCTGCTCGCCGAACAGGTGCCGATCCGCAACCTGCGCGTGATTTTCGAAAGCCTCATCACGTGGGCGCCGAACGAGCCCGACGACGTGATCGCGCTGGTCGAGCTGGTGCGCGTCGACCTGCGCCGGATGATCACCGACCGTCATGCGGGCGCAACGCGGCAACTGCGCGTCGTGCTGTTCGAGCAGAACCTGCAGGAGCGCATCGAGAACGCGGTGATGCGCACCAAGCAGGGCAATTTCCTCGCGCTGTCGAGCGCGGTCAAGCAGGACATCGGCGAACAGGTGCGCGCGATCGCCAACACCGCACAGGCCGCACCGGCCGCGCACGGCGCCGCCGCCGGCACGCCGAGGCTCGCGGTGATGGTCGCGCTCGGCGCGCGCCGCTACGTGAAGACGATCCTGCAGCCGGTGCTGCCCGATTTGCCCGTGCTGTCGTATCAGGAGATCGAGGAGGACGTGCAGCTGCACACGGTCGGGTGGGTGAAGAACCCGCCCGACGACGGCACGGTCGGCGCGGGCGCCGGCGTGCGCGCACCGGGAGCCGTGCAATGACCAGCTCGACGATTCTCGACCTGACGCGTCAGGCGCTGATGCTGGTGCTGCTGCTGTCGCTGCCGATCGTCGCGATCGCCACCGTCACGGGCCTCGTCGTCGCGATCCTGCAGGCCGTCACGCAGGTGCAGGACGCCAACATCGGCATCGCGGTGCGGCTGATCGCCGTGATGGTCGCGCTGGTGCTGCTGTCCGGCTGGCTCGGCGGCGAAGTGCTGCGCTTCGCGCAGCAGGCGCTGGAACGCATGTTCGTTTCTTCCACAGGAGTGCTTTGATGCGTCGACGCGTCGCCCCGATCCGGATTCAACCGCGCCGCCTGCAACGCGCCGCATTCGCGATGTGCGCGACCGCGCTGCTCGCCGCGGCGCTGTGCATGACGGTCGCGCAACCGGCGCGCGCGGCGGACCTGCGCTGGCGCAACAAGCCGTTCACGATCGTCGCGAACGGCAAGAAGATCGGCGACTTCATCCGCGAGCTCGCGTCGTCGCAGGGCGTGACGGCCGTGGTCGATCCGAAGGTCGACGGCGTGATCAGCGGCCGCTTCTCGGGCACGCCGCAGCAGACGCTCGACACGATCTGCTCGACCTACGGGCTCACGTGGTACTACGACGGCTCGTTCCTGTACGTCGATCCGGCCGACCAGTCGCAGACGCAGATGATCCCGATCCCGCCGAACGCGGCCGGCGAGATCGGCCGCGCGCTGCAGGCGATGCAGATTCCGGACAAGCGCTACACGCTCGTGATCAACGATCGCGCCAACAGCGTCTACGTGGCCGGCCCGCGCCGCTACGTCGAGCTGGTGCGGCAGGCGGTCGGCTCGGTCGGCGATCCGTCGGCGAACGGCGCGCACGCGGACATCCGCGCGTTCCGGCTGAAGTACGGCTGGGCGTCGGACTTCACGATCAACCGCTCGGGCAAGGAGGTGACGGTGCCGGGCGTCGCGTCGATCCTGCGCCGGCTGTTCGGCCGGGACGGCAGCACGAGCGCGCTGCCGTCGAGCACGCCGCTCGGGCAGGCCGCGCGTCAGGTGAAGCTCGGCTCGGGGCTCACGATCGCGGTGCCGCGGCTCGACTTCCCCGATATTTCCGGCGGCCCGCGGCAGGGCGGCTACGGCGGCTACGGCGGCGCGGACAGCGCCGCGGGCGGCATCTCGCCGTTCTCGGCCGGTGGCGGCGGCGATGCGCTGCCGCAGATCGTCGCCGATCCGGCGATCAACGCGGTGATCGTGCGCGACCTGCCGGAGAACATGTACCGCTACCAGTCGCTGATCGACCAGCTCGACGAGCGGCCGCGCATCGTCGAGATCAACGTGACGATCATCGACATCAACGAGGATTCGCTCGACAGCCTCGGGATCGACTGGCGCCTGCACACGACGCATGGCGACGTGCAGATCGGCAACGGCCAGAATCCGCTGAACGGCAACACGCAGTACAACGGCGCGGGCAACCCGCCGCTCACGTTCGGCATCGGCGCGTCGGAAACCGGCCAGACCGGCACCTTCATGCCGACCGGCATCGCGTTGACGGCGTCGATCGGCGGGTCGCTGCGCAACTACCTGCTCACGCGCGTCAACGCGCTCGCGCAGAAGGGGCAGGCGCAGCTGCGCTCGAAGCCGAAGGTGCTCGCGCTCGACAACACCGAGGCGATCCTCGAGAACCTCACGCAGTTCTACGTGCAGGTGCAGGGCTATCAGGATTCGTCGCTGTACAGCGTGACGACGGGGACGAGCATCAAGGTCACGCCGATGATCGTCGACGAGGCGATCCGCCATGCGGCCGCGGTGTCGGGCACGCCGCAGAGCGTGATGATGTCGATCGACATCCAGGACGGCAACATCGTGCCGGGGCAGGCGGTGTCGAACGTGCCGGTGATCCAGCAGCGCAACATCGTCACCAAGACGATGATCGACGAAGGCAAGAGCCTGCTGATCGCCGGCTTCAACGACGACGAGGTGCGGCTCAACAAGAGCGGCGTGCCGTGGCTGTCGGACATTCCGCTGATCGGCAACCTGTTCAAGTACACCGACAAGTCGGGCAACCACATGGAGCGCTTCTACCTGCTGACGCCGCGCGTGGTGACGAACGCGTCGATGTATGCGCCCGACGGCTCGCCGGTGAATCCGGGCGCGGACGCGCCGGCCGACCCGAACGCGATGTCGATGTATCGGCCGCCCGACAACGACGTCGCGGTGCCGCTCACGCCGCGGCCGCTGCCCGGCACCAAATTCGGCCCGCCCGCGCTGCCGCCGCCGCCCGATGCGGCGTCGCAGCCCGTGGCGGCGACTGCAGGAGCGCCTGCCCATGTCGACGACCATCATTGAACCGCACGGCGACGGCCCGTTGCCCGGCGGCGCGGCAGGCGGCGCTGCGGGCGTCGTCGGTGCAGGCGGTGCAGGCGGTGCCGCGGCCGCGCTCGCGTCGCCGTGGAATCTGTGCTTCCTCAGCGGGCCGATGTACGGGCGCACGATGTCGCTCGCGCGCGGCGCGAACTGGGTCGGCACGGCGGCCGATTGCGAGGTGATCCTGCCCGATCGCGAGATCGGCGCGAAGCAGGTGTGCCTGCAGGTCGGCGCGCTCGCGGTGACCGTGCAGAACCACGGTGGCGAAGGCGCGGCGCCGGTGCTGTTCAACGACGCGCCGATCGGCGCGGGACGCCGCTCGATGACGCCGCAGGACGTCGTGACGGTGGGCTCGATCAAGCTCGGCATCGCGCGCCACGCGCAGGCTAGCGTCGCGGTGCCCGACGACGCGGATGCGCCGCACGCCGCGCACGACGCCGCCTGGCTCGCGTGGCTCACGGGCGGGCTGCGCCGGCTCGGCGGCCGACGGCTCGTGATCGTGCTGGCGGCGCTGTGGACCGGCGTGCTGCTCGGCGCGCTCGGCTACGGCTTCGTCGCGTGGTCGGGGCGGCTGCCGTGGCAGCACGAGTCGGTGCTCGCGCGCACGCACCGGTTGCAGCAGCTGCTGCACGCGTATCCGGAGCTGGCCGTCGCGCCGCGCGACGACGGCGTGATCGTGTCGGGCTACGTCGCCGATCCGGCCGCGCGCGAACGCGTCGCGCAAATCGTCGCGGGCGTCGACAACGCGGCGCTCGGCAACATCTACGTGGTCAGCGATCTCGTCGCGACCGCGCAGACTTATTTCAGCGACACGCCGCTGACGGTCGCCTATCTCGGCCGCGGCCGCATCGAGCTGACCGGCGCGGCCCAGCGCGCGCAGATCGAGCCGCGCATCCGCAACTACATGAAGGACGCGCGCCCGGCGCTCGAGGTAGTCGACCACGTGCGCGACGCCGATGCCGGCGCGCCGCGCACGGCGACGACGCTCGGCGGCGTCGCGGGGATTCCGGAGATCACGACCGTGTTCGCTGGCGACGGCGACCAGCGCTACATCGAGACGGTCGACGGCAGCCGCTATTTCGAAGGCGCGCGGTTGAAGGAAGGGCCGACCGTCGTGTCGATCGGCCCCGACGAGGTGGTGTTCGAGCGCAACGGCCAGCGCATCACGATGCCGCTCGGTGGTCCGCAGGCGAGCGCGCCCGAGCGCGTGCCGGCGCCGCCCGTGGCGCCGCTCGCGAGTGGCGCGGCGGCCGGCGTCGCGCAGCCGGTGCCGGGGCCGACGCTGCTGCCGGAAGCGCCAGCGACGCCGCCGACGACGTCCGCCGTCGCCCCGGCCGGCGCAGCAAAGGACGTGGCGAAGGACGCAACGAAGGACGCGGCGCACTAGCGCCGCGACAGGTCATGCGCATCGCGCGAGCGGTGCGCGCATCACGCGACGCGCCGCACGCATGCGGCGCGTCACGTCGCCGGCGCGGCATGGGGCCGCGGCCGGATCGGGAATCGTGGTTCACGTAAAGGAGCGCAGCATGGGTAACTCGACAGGCAGTGTGAGCAATACGGGCGACGTGCAGAAGCAGGCGGACGACCTCACCAAGACGCAGCTGGAACTCACGAAGATCAACTTCCAGGTCCAGCAGTCGACCGCGACGTTCGAAACCAGCAACGCAGTGACCGCGCAGGAAGGGACGGCGAACGCCCAGGTTGCGCAACACCTGAGTTCGGCCGGCCGCGCATGACGGCGGTCGCCGGCCGCGCCGCGCGATGCCACGTGCACGGGCTGCCCGCGACGGGCGCCCGCGCGGACCTGGACGCGCGCCGGCCGGCTCGTTTCCGGCTTTGCCGGTCAAGGAGGACACGATCATGTCGGTAACAGGCGTAGGCGCGGCGCCGCCGGGCGCGGCCGCGCTCGCGGGCGCCGCACAGCAGGCGGGCGCGGCGTCCGATCCGGCGCAGGTGCGCCAGTTCGATGCATTGATGCAGCCGGGGGCAGCGGGCGGGTCGTCGCCGTCGGCAGCGGGCGTCGCGATGTCGCGCGCGCCGGCCGATGCGGCGCCGGCCGTGCAGATGACGCCCGCGACGCCCGCGCAGGCGAACCATGCGTCGCTCGTCGAGCGCTTGCGCACGTACGGCAACGATCTCGACACGCGGTACGCGAACATCGACAAGCATCGCGCCGAGATGCTGACGTCGATGGCGGACAATCGCCGCGACCCGCTGATGACGATGGTGCAGGCGATGGACTTCCAGTGGACGGCGACCACCACGATTTCGGAATACCAGTTGAGCCTGTCGGTCGCGCAGGCGGCGAACGGCTTCACGCACACGGTGCTGAAGACGCAGGAGTGACGACGGCCGGCGCGCGGCCCGACGCGGCCGCGGGCCCTGAAGCGGACAAACGATGACGACGATCGATTCGACGCCGCGCACGCACGCGTGGCGCAGCCGGGCGGCGCGCGCGCTGCTCGCGGGGCTGCTCGCGCTGCTCGCGGGCTGCCAGAAGGAGCTGTACTCGGGCCTGTCCGAGCGCGACGCGAACCAGATGGTCGCCGTGCTCGGCGATGCGGGCATCGGCGCGTCGAAGGACAACGACGCGCGCGACACGTCCGATCGCAACGCGTGGCAGGTGAGCGTCGCCGATGGCGACATGCAGTCGGCGCTGACCGTGCTGCAGGCGAACGGGCTGCCGAAGCCGAGCTACGCGAGCCTCGGCGAGCTGTTCCAGAAGCAGGGGCTGGTGTCGACGCCCGCCGAGGAGCGCGTGCGCTATCTGTACGGCGTGTCGCAGGACCTGTCGCGCACGCTGCAGGACATCGAGGGCGTGGTGGTCGCGCGCGTGCAGGTCGTGATTCCGGAGAACGATCCGCTCGCCGACAAGATCAAGCCGTCGTCGGCCGCCGTGTACATCCGCTACCGGCCCGGCGTCGACCTGCGCGCGATGGCGCCGATGGTGAAGGATCTGGTCGCGCACAGCATCGAGGGGCTGCAGTACGACAACGTGTCGCTGTTCCTGCAGCCGGCCGCCGCGCGCGCGACGCGCGTCGACGGGATCGGCAGCGCGGTGTCGGACCTCCTGCGGCTGCGCTCGCCGCTCGGCTGGCTGGTGTTCGCGCTGATCCTGCTGACCGGCGCGGTGATCGCGCTGTCGGCCGCGCGGCGCGGCATGTTCGGCGCGCGGGTCGCTGCGCTGGTCGGCACGCCGCGCGGCGTCGCGGGCGGCAATGCGGCAGGCGCGGGCGCTGCGCAGACGGGCGGCGGCTTGCGCACGCCCGACGGCGCGCGCGACGGCGCATGAGCGAGGTGCACGCCGCGTCGCCGGGTGCCGCGCCCGACGCCGTGCCGCTGCCGTGGCTGCAGCCGCTCGGCGCGCCGCCTGCCGCGCGGCGCGCGGCGTTTCACGCGCTCGTGTGCGAATTCAATCTGCGCCCGGACCGCTATCTGCACGTGACGCGCGTGCCGGCCGCATGGCCTGCGCGCTACCGTTCGCTCGACGCGTTCGGTCCGGCCGGCCGCAGGCTGCTCGCGCGACATCTGCTCGACGCGCACGGCGTGGCCGGCCGTTACGACTTCGACGTCGCCGATCCGTGTGCGCGGCTCGCGCTGCTGCCGGGCGCGGCGCTCGAGCAGCTCGCGGCGTACGCGGGGCTGCTGCTGCATCGCGGCTGGCTGCGCGACGCGCTGAACGTGCGGCGCATTCGCGCGGAAGTCGCGGCGAAGCTCGGCGGCGACGCGCTGGAGCTGGCGCTCGAGCGCGCGCCGGAGTTCGGCGCGCTCGCCGACACGCTCGAGCCGTGGCGCGCCGATCCGGCCGCGCTGCCGGCGGTGATCCGCGCGCGCGGCGCGCGGCTGCTGGCCGATTTCATCGGCGTGGCCGGCGACGCGGTCGGCGTGCGCGCGCGGCTGAAATTCAACCGTGCGTGCGACGACGAAGCGCCGTACTGGCTCAATCGCGCGCAGCGCGACCAGTTCGGCGAGTTGCTGTTCCTGTTTCTGATTCCCGAGAGGCTTGCGTCATGGGACTGGCTTTTCTGATCACGAGCGACAACCTGCAGCTGCTGTCGGAGCGCAAGGTGCTCAAGGAGCGCGAATACGCGGCGCTGCTCGACGCATCCGCGGTGATCGCGACCGCGCGCGACGAGGCGGCGCGCATCGTCGCCGACGCGCAGCGCGAGTTCGACAGGCGTCAGGCGGCCGGCTACGACGAAGGGATGCGCCGCGCGCAGCGCGAGCATGCGGCGCAGGCCTACACGCAGGCGCTGGCCGCCGCGCGCACGATGGAGTCGATGAAGGACGCGATGGCCGACATCGTCGTGAAGGCCGTGCGCGCGATCGTCGGCGAGATGAGCACGCAGACGCTCTACGAGGCCGCGCTCGCGCGCATCGCGCCGCTCGTGCGCGACGAGGCGTTCCTGATCGTGCGCGTCGCGCCGGGCCGTCAGGACGAGATGCGCGACGCGCTCGACCGTGCGTTCGCCGGCCAGTCGAACCGGCAGCGCATCCGCATCGTCGAGGATGCGCAGCTCGAGCGTCATGCGTGCACGGTCGAGACGCCGTCCGGGCGCATCGACGCGAGCCTGGACCTGCAGATCGACGCGCTGCGCCAGGCGATTCGCCGGGACGTGCCGCGATGAACGCGCCGCTCGACGAACCGCGCCCGTTCGGCGGCGGCGGTAGCGACGACGGCGACGGCGCGCCGTTCGATGGCGGCCGTCTGGTCGGCGATCTCGACGCCGGGCTCGCGTTCTTCTCGCCAGTGTCGGTGCAGGGCCGCGTGAATCACGCGGTCGGGCAGATCCTCAATGCGACCGGCATCCGCGCGCGGCTCGGCGAGATCTGCGAGCTGCGCACGCCGAACCAGCCGACGCTGCTCGCCGAAGTGGTCGGCTTCTCGCGGCAGACCACGCTGCTCACGCCGCTCGGCGACGTGACCGGCCTGTCGCCGGAAACGACGGTCGTGCCGTCCGGCCGCGAGCACGTGTTCGCGGTCGGCGACGCGCTGTTCGGCCGCGTGCTCGACGGGCTCGGGCGGCCGCTCGACGATCTCGGGCCGGTGACGGGCGCCGCCTGGGTGTCGACCCAGCAGGATCCGCCGAACCCGCTCGCGCGCAAGCTGATCGACACGCCGTTTCCGACCGGCGTGCGCGTGATCGACGGGCTGATGACGCTCGGCGTCGGCCAGCGGGTCGGCATCTTCGCGCCGTCCGGCGTCGGCAAGAGCACGCTGCTCGGGATGATCGCGCGCGGCGCGCAGGCCGACGTGAACGTGATCGCGCTGGTCGGCGAGCGCGGCCGCGAAGTGCGCGAGTTCATCGAGCACAGCCTGTCGCCGGAGGTGCGCGCGCGCTCGATCGTCGTCGTGTCGACGTCCGATCGCCCGGCGATGGAGCGCGTGAAATCGGCGCTCGTCGCGACCGCGATCGCCGAGCACTTCCGCGATGCGGGCAAGCGCGTGCTGTTGCTGGTCGATTCGCTGACGCGCTTCGCGCGCGCGCAGCGCGAGGTCGGCCTCGCGAGCGGCGAGCCGCCGACCCGGCGCAGCTTCCCGCCGTCGACGTTCGCGGTGCTGCCGCGGCTGCTGGAGCGCGCGGGGCAGGGCGCGCGCGGCTCGATCACCGCGCTGTACACGGTGCTGGTCGAGGGCGACGAGGAGTCCGACCCGATCGCCGAGGAGGTGCGCTCGATCCTCGACGGCCACATCGTGCTGTCGCGCAAGATCGCGCTCGCGAACCGCTATCCGGCGATCGACGTGCTCGCGAGCCTGTCGCGCGTGATGCCGCTCGTCGCGAGCCGCACGCATCAGCATGCGGCCGCGCGCGTGCGCGAGCTGATCGCGAAGTACCAGGAGATCGAGCTGCTCGTGCAGATCGGTGAGTATCGCGAAGGCAGCGACCGGCTCGGCGATCTCGCGCTGCGCGCGCGCGACGCGATCGGTGCGTTCTGCGCGCAGGCGTCGCACGAGGACGTGCGCTTCGACGCGCTGCTCGCGAAGCTGACGCGGCTCGCGAACGATCATGTCTGAAGCCGACGACCGCATCGTGCTCGCGACGCTCGCGCGGCTCAGGCGCGTGCGCGAGATGCGCAGCCAGATCGCGCGCGTCGCGGCCGCGCGCCAGCAGGGCGTCGCCGCGCAGAGCCGGCGCGCGCTCGACGCCGCGCAGGCGCAGCTCGCGCAGCAGGTCGCCGCGAAGGCGGCGATCCAGGCGCGCCTCGCCGACGACGTGCGCGAGGCGCGCGCGCTGCAGAACGCGGCGGCCGACACGCGCACGTTCGACCGCCATATCGGCGTCGCGAATGCGTCGGTCAGCGAGGCCGCGCACGTGCATCGCGATCACGAGGCGACGCTCGCCGACCTGCAGCGCGCCGCGCGCAAGGCGAAGGCGGCCGAGGACAAGCTCGACAAGGCGGGCGAGAAGGCGCTGCATGCGCGCGCCGCGCGCGTCGAGCGCGAGGCCGACGAAGTCGCCGATGCGCACGCGGTGCGTCGCTTCGCGACGGCCGGCGTGTGGGCCGCGGGCGGCGCGGATGGCCATGCTGCGCGCAGCCAGCCGGAGATGACGGCGGCGTTCGATGCGGAGATGGTCGGGGGCGCGGCGGAGGCGGGGGGGGATGTGGGCGATGTAGCCAATGCAGCCAGCGCAGCCGATGCAGCCAGCACAGACAACGCAGACAATGCAGACAATACGAGCGATGCCGCAGATACGGCAGCTGCCTCCGCCCACCCATCTCCGCACTTCGACGACACAGCGCCCGCACCCGTGCCCGTGCCCACGGAGCGCCGATGCTAGATCAAGCGACGAACTTCAACGACATCGCCGGCACGCTGCGTCCGCTGCTTTACGTAATGCCGCGCCTGTTGCCGATCATGCTGATCGTGCCGGTGTTCAACGAGCAGATCATCACGGGCCTCGTGCGCAACGGGATCGCCGTCGTGATCGCGGCGTTCGTCGCGCCGGCGATCGATCCGGCACAGGTCGCGTCGCTGCCGTTTCTCATGTGGTGCCTGCTCGTCGCGAAGGAGGCGGTGGTCGGCCTGCTGCTCGCGGGCGCGTTCAGCGCGGTGCTGTTCGCGATCCAGGGCGTCGGCTTCCTGATCGACTTCCAGACGGGCAGCGGCAGCGCCGCGTTCTTCGATCCGATGGGCGGCCACGAAGGCGGCCCGACCTCCGGCTTCCTCAACTTCGTCGCGCTCGCGCTGTTCGTCACGGCGGGCGGCCTGCAGGTGCTCGTGCAGCTGTTCGCGCAGTCGTATGCGTGGTGGCCGATCGGCTCGCTCGGCCCCGATCTCCCGTCGATGCTGCAGACCTTCGTCGTGCGGCAGACCGACACGATCTTCGAATGGATGGTGAAGCTCGCCGCGCCGGTGATCATCGTGCTGGTACTGGTCGAGCTCGGCATCGGGCTGGTCGGGCGCGCGGTGCCGCAGCTGAATGTCTTCGTGTTCTCGCAGCCGCTCAAGAGCGCGCTCGCGGTGCTGATGATGGTGCTGTTCCTGCCCGTCGTGTACGCGTCGCTGCATGCGCTGCTGAGCCCCGACAGCGGCTTGATGGCGCTGCTGCGCGCGCTGTTCGCCGCGCACGGCGGCGCGTGACGGCCGGCGCGGCGACGGAGCGACGATGGCCGAAAAGAACCAGCAGCCGACCGCGAAGCGCCTGCGCGAGGCGCGCGAAAAAGGCGACGTGCCGAAGAGCGCGGAGACGGTGTCGTCGGCGTTCTTCGTCGGCGTGTGCGTCGCGCTAGCGGTCGGCCTCGGCACGCTGTTCGCGCGGCTGCAGGCGCTGTTCCGGCTGGTGTTCGACGCGGCCGGCGCGGCCGACCCGGCCGCGCGGCTCGCGGTGCTGGTGGACGGCGCCGCGCGCGACTGGGCGCTGCTGTCCGCGCAGATCGTCGCGGCGGGGCTGCTCGCCGGCCTGCTCGCGGGCTTCGTGCAGGTCGGCGGCGTGATGGCATGGAGCCGCCTCGTGCCGCAGCTGTCGCGGCTCAATCCGGCCGAGGGGCTGAAGAACATGTGGTCGATGCGCAACCTCGTGAACCTCGCGAAGATGCTGCTGAAGACCGTGCTGCTGGTCGCCACGCTCGGCTGGCTGATCGTCGAGTCGCTCGATCCGTCGGTGCAGGCGGGCTTCACGCGGCCGGTGTCGATCCTCGCGCTGATCGTGAAGCTCCTGATGCTGCTGTTCGGCTGGGCCGCGCTGATCTACGTCGTGATGGCGCTGATCGACATCGTGCATCAGCGGCACGAGTTCAACCAGAAGATGAAGATGTCGATCGACGAGGTGCGGCGCGAGCACAAGGAGGACGAAGGCGATCCGCATATCGCGGCGAAGCGCCGGCAGCTCGCGCGCGAAGCGCAGTTCGCGGCGCTGCCGGACCGCATCGGTTACGCGTCGGTGGTCGTCTATTCGCCGCGCGTCGCGGTCGCGCTCTATTACGGCGGGATCGGCTCGTTGCCTTGGGTGCTCGCGCGCGGCGAAGGCGAGGCGGCCGAACGGATCGTGCGGCTCGCGCGTGACGCGCTGCGCCCGACGCTCGCGAACGTCGGGCTCGCGCATGCGCTGTACGAAACCACGCCGGAGAACGGCACGATCCAGCAGCAGCATTTCCGCGAGGTCGCGCAGTTGCTCAAATGGGCGACCGGCGCGTAGTGGATGCGCGGCTCATGCGAACGAATCCATCATCGAATGCAGGGTCGCAGCCCGCGCGCGCAGCGCATGCTGTGCGAATCTCCGCGCCCATTTTCGCGCACGGTGGGGCAGCCGCTTGACGCCGTTTTTTTTCGGTAGCAGCACCGTTTCGCGCGGGAATTATTGCTGATTTATTTCTTCGTAAGATGGCTCGACCGTCAACCGGGCGGCGGGCCGCGAAGTCGCGCCGCCGTTGCCGGATCGGGTCAACAGGGGCAGACAAACCAATGTGCGGAATCGACGGCTTTCTGAATAGCGTCGCCTTCGATGAGGAGACAGCGCGCGGCACGCTTGCGCGCATGACGGCGAGCCTCGCGCATCGCGGGCCGGACGGGCAGGGCATGTGGGTCGATCCGGAGGCCGGCATCGCGCTCGGCCACCGGCGGCTCGCGATCGTCGATCTGTCGGTGCAGGGCCGGCAGCCGATGGCCTCCGCGTGCGGCCGTTACGTCCTCGTCTTCAACGGCGAAATCTACAACCATCGCGAACTGCGCGCGGAACTCGAACGCACGGGGCGCGCCCCCGCGTGGCGCGGCCGCTCGGACAGCGAAGTGCTGGTCGCGGCGATCGCCGCGTGGGGCGTCGACGCGACGCTGCGGCGCGCGACCGGCATGTTCGCATTCGCGCTGTGGAACCGCGCGTCGCGGGTGCTGACCCTCGCGCGCGACCGGATCGGCGAGAAGCCGCTGTACTACGGCCGGATCGGCGACGCGCTGGTGTTCGCGTCCGAGCTCAAGGCGCTGCGTGGCTATCCGGGCTTCGACGGCGCGGTCGATCGAGACGCGCTGTGCCTGTACCTGCGCCAGTCGAGCGTGCCCGCGCCGCATACGATCTATCGCGGCATCAGCAAGCTGCCGCCCGGCACCTTCATCCAGTTCGAGCATGCGCGCGACACGCCGCGCGTGCGCGCGTACTGGACGCTCGAGCAGGCGATCGAAGCCGGCCGCGAGCGGCCGTTCGACGGCAACGCCGACGACGCCGTCGGCCAGCTCGACGCCGTGCTGCGCCAGGCCGTCGCGCGCCAGATGGAGGCCGACGTGCCGCTCGGCGCATTCCTGTCGGGCGGCATCGATTCGTCGGCGATCGTCGCGCTGATGCAGGCGCAGTCGGCCAAGCCGGTCGACACGTTCACGATCGGCTTTCACGAGGCCGGCTACGACGAGGCCGGCTATGCGAAGGCGGTCGCGCGCCACCTCGGCACGCGCCACACCGAGCTCTACGTGACGGCCGACCATGCGCTCGCCGTCGTGCCGAAGCTGCCGTCGATCTACGACGAGCCGTTCTCCGATGCCTCGCAGATCCCGACCTTTCTCGTGTCGGAGCTGACGCGCCGGCACGTCAAGGTGAGCCTGTCCGGCGACGGCGGCGACGAGCTGTTCGGCGGCTATACGCGCTACTTCCTCACGCCGCGCCTGTGGCGCAAGCTGCATCGCGTGCCGGCCGCGGTGCGCGCGCGGATCGCGGCCGCGCTGCACGCGCTGCGGCCCGACCACGCGGACCAGCTCGCGGCCGTCGCGCAGGGCGCCTGGGGCGGCGTGGACGCGCGCGACGGCGCGTCGCGCATCGGCGACCGGCTGCACAAGCTCGGCCACGTGATGACGGCCGAGAGCCGCATCGGGCTGTACCGGCTGCTGATGTCGTCGGTCCATCATCCCGAGCGCCTCGCGCTCGCCGGCCAGGAGCCGCCGACGCCGCTCGACACGGTGTCCGCGTGGCCCGCGCATCTGAGCTTCGCCGAGCAGGCGATGGCGATCGACACGCTCACGTACCTGCCGACCGACATTCTCGCGAAGGTCGACCGCGCGGCGATGGCCGTCGGCCTCGAGACGCGCATGCCGTTCCTCGATCATCACGTCGTCGAATTCGCGTGGCGGCTGCCGGCCGCGGTGCGGCTGCCGCAGGGGCAGCCGAAGGCGCTGCTGCGCCGGCTGCTCGATCAGTACGTGCCGCGCGCGCTGATCGACCGGCCGAAGCAGGGCTTCTGCGCGCCGGTCGATCACTGGCTGCGCGGCGCGTTGCGCGACTGGGCCGAAGCCTTGCTGGAGCCGTCGCGGTTGCGCGCCGAAGGCTTCTTCGACGCGGCGGCGGTCGAGCGGCTGTGGCGCCAGCATCTGACGGGCCGGATGAACTGGCAGCATCAGCTGTGGACGGTGCTGATGTTCCAGGCGTGGCTCGAGGGACAGCGCGCTGCGTGACGGCCGGGTGAAACGCGATGCGCAACACGCGGAGGCCCGCGAACGGCCCCCGTCCTTGCCGGTTCAGGCCGTTCGAGGCTCACACTCCGACGCCGCTCAACCGATGTTCAGCGGCGTACCGACCGACAACTGGTTCGGATCGCCCGCGACCGACGGATTGAGCTGCAGGATTTCGGTCAGTGCGCGCGCGTCCTGCTGGTCGCGCGTCAACCCTTGCTGATCGGCGCGCGACACGTGCGCGGCATCGAGCAGCGACTGCCGATGCCGGTCGGCGATCACCCACAGCGAATCGCCGGCGACGACGATGTACGGCTGCGCGGCGGCCGGCGTCTGCGGCGTCGTCGGTGTCGTGGGCGGCGCCGCGGGCGCGACGTGCGCGTGCGTGCCCGATGGCGGCAGGGGCGGCACGGCCGGCGCGGAAGGCAGACCAGGCGCGGAAGGCGCGCTGCCGTGGTGCGTGGTGCCGTTCGACGGCGGCGTGTTGTTGTTGCCGTTGTTACTGCCATTGCCGCTGCTGCTGCCGCCACTGACCGCCGTATAAACCCAGTTGCCGACGTAGATCCCGATCGGCGCGAGCAGCAGGATCGTCGGCATCTTGCCGGTGACGCGCTTGGTCAGGTTCGGGAAATGCGTGTCGGCGCGGGCGAGCGCGAGCAGCGTGGCCGAGCTGAGCGACGCGATCGCCGTCGGCAGGTTGGTGTGGATCGTCGCGGCCGCGCCCACGAACGGCGCGATATAGCCGCCGGCGATGCTCGCGAGGTCGGACGCGGTGTCGATGAAGCGCACGAAGCGGCTGCGCCGTTCGATGCTCAGGTGGGTGAACGCGCTGGCCTGCACGAGGCCGGTGTAGGTGAGGCCCAGCACCGCGCCGGTGGTGCCCAGCAGCGGCACCAGCGACGGATCCTGCAGCAGCGTATGCAGCGACATCTCGCCGAGGCTCGCATAACCCGCGATCGCGGCCGTGCGGCCCACCTTGCCGAGGAAGCGGCGCGGATTGCCGTGGTGCAACTGCTGGATCGACGTGCCGGCCAGCACGCCCTGCATCTGCTGGATCATGTCGTTCGCGAGCAGCTTCGTGTACTCGACCGTCTTGTCGGCGGACAGCGCGTTGCGGCCGTGCAGTTCGAGCTGCAGGTTGATCTTCGCGCGGCCTTCGCCCGCCAGCCGCACCAGCGACGCGCGACGTTGCGCCTCGTCCATCCGGTGCGCCGACAACTGGTTGTTGAGCCCGTTGATGAAGCGATCGATCACGTGGTTGAACAGCCGCGGATCGCCGCTTTGCAGCGCGCGCAGCGTGTCCTGATGCAGCGCCTGCACGAGCCGGCCGGTCCGCACGCCGACGAAGGTCGCGTTGGCCGCCTGCTTGTAGTCGGTCGGCGTCAGGCCGATATGGTGGACGGCGATGCCGGCGCCGATCCCGACCAGCCCCGACAGCACGTTCTTCCAGCTGAGCACCGACCACGAGCGTTCCATCTGCTGCAGGCGCAGCGCATTGAGCTCCGCGAAGGCGGCGAGCGGATCGCCCGGCTTCACGTAGTCGGCCGCCTGCGCGCTGATCAGGCGGCTCTCGCTGACCGGCAGCGACGCGTCGACCATCAGCGCCGGCCGCCGGACCACTTCGCGCCACGGTTCGAGCCCCGCCGCGACGGTGCTGCCGTCGACCAGCGTCGTATCCTGCTGCGGCGCGCGCAGCCGGGCGCCGACGTCCTTCAGCCAGGCCTCGTTGAACTTGCGCTCGCGGGACTTCTCGGACGGCGCGCGGCTCGGGTCGGCGTGCCATGCGTCGGTCGCGAACTTCGCCGTCGCGTAGCGCGCGCGATGCAGCAGGCGCGTCGTGTTGCCTTCGTACAGGCGCTGGCGCAATTCGGCGATCTGCGCGGGCGTGAGACCCTTTTCGCGGCCGATCCGCTCGATCTCGGCCAGCAGCATCTGGTGCTGGTCGGCCAGCGTGTCGCGGTCGACGCGCTCGAACACGCGCGTCAGCGCGTCCGTGCCGTGCAGCCGCGCGAGCTTGCTGCGCGGTGCGTCGAGGCCGTCGGGCTGCGCGTATTCGTCCACGGCGCGCTCGACGAGCCGCTTCGCCAGCGCGGTCGTCAGCTCCTGGTTCGCGATGAAGTCGGCGCCGTGCGTCGCATACGACAGGCCGACGTGCACCCATTCGAGCGTGGGGCGATCGAGCAGCGAGTCGAGCAGCTCGAGGTGCCCGGCGCCGGGCACCGGCTCCGGCACCGCGTCCCAGCCGTGGAACGTGACCATCACGTGCGGCGCGGGTTCACCTTCGTGCTCGGCGGCCCACGATTCGAGCAGCGCGCCGAGGCGTGCGTGATGGTGATAGCCGTCGTTGGTGCCCGCGAGGTGCCGGTAGTCGGCGGCCGACACGAGCGCGCGCGCGGGCGCCATCTCGAGGCGCAGCAGGAAGCCGGCCTCCGACGCCGCGTCGAGCCAGCGGTGCAGGTTCTCGCGGGTCAGGTCGTCGAGGTGCATGACCTTGCCGTTTTCGCCGGTGATGGTGCCTTCCCAGTAGTCGATCTTCGCCTTGCGCTGGTCGCCGATCGACTTCACGTCGCCGACGAATTCCGGGTCGTGCTTCGCGCCGCGCGTCGCGTTCAGCGTGTGCGGATCGATCGGGATCGTCACGACCGGCATGACGCCGCCGTGGCGACGCGTCTGCGCGACGAATTCGGCCGGATCGTCGGACAGCCGGTACGCACGGCTCATCGGCACGAGGCGGTTGCGCACCGCGTCGCCGGCGCCGAGCACGGCGCGCCGCAGCGCGCGGTCGGTGGCGGCGGCCGTGCTGAGGCCGCGCTGCGCACGCCTGGAGAACGGCACCGGCGCGTAGCGCGCGCCGCCGCCCGACCAGTCGCGCGCCACGTACAACGGCAGGCCGGTGCCGCGCCATGCGGCGGCATCGGCCATCGTCGCGGGCGGCGGCGTCGTGGCCGTCGCGTCGGTCAGCTCGAGCGGCGGCAGGCGCGAATCGCGCTCGTGCTTCGCGAGCGCGTCGATCCGCTCGAGGTGCGCGAACAGGTCGGGCACGTTGCCGTCGCCATACAGGCGCTTCCATTCGACCAGCGTCGTGCTGACGAGCGACGGCTGGTACGGGCGCAGCTTGAGCTCCGGATAGGCCGGCTCGGGCAGCCCCTGGCGCTTCGCGGCCTTGGTCGCGGCCTTGATTTCCTTCTTCAGCGCCTTGCGTGCGCTGCGCGTTTCGCGGGCCGCGTCGCTTGCCCAGTTGCGCAGCGACGCGAAGGTGCTCGGCGACGTGTCCTTCGCGATCCCGTCCAGATACTCGACGCGCCGGTTCAGCGCGGCAAGGCGCGTGCCGCGCGCGTGGTCCGCGAGTTCGGCCGGCGTCAGCTCGGTGAGCAGCAGATGGGTGTCGGCGCCGTAAGGCCCCGCGCCGATCGGCGACGATTCGAGCGGCACGCCGGGCGCGCCCGGATTCTGCCAGTCGTGCCACGTCAGCTTGCCCTTCGCGTCCGGCACCAGCACGCCCTGCGGCGTGTCGAGCCGGTGGGTGAGCGGGTCGCTCGTGTCGTACACGTAGATGTGATGCTTGCCCGCATCGAGCGCGCCGAACTCGGCCGCACTCAGCAGATGCACCGCATTGTGGCCGCTGAAATCCAGCGCCGCGTGCTTGCCCGACGGCAGCAGGTTCCGGTCGAACAGCGGCACGCTCGCCGCCGCCGCCCCGGCAGCAGGCAGCGCGGCGCCCGTGCGGGCGCGGCCGAGCAGCGCCGCGGTGCGGTTGCGCGTCAACAGCGCGACGCGGCGCGGCGCGTTAAGCGTCTTGGTGATGCCGAGCTGGCCGAGGTAGCGCAGCCCGGGCCGCGGCAGCCTGTCCGGCTTGTCGGCCTTCGGCGGCTTCGGCGCATCGAAGCGATTGCCGACCTGTTCGAGCATGGCCGGATCGATGCTGCTGACCACGAACGACACGCCATGCCGGCGCGCCCGCGTGAGCGGCACGCCGTGCGGTTTGCCGTGCGGCCGCACGCGCACCTGCGCGCGGCGCGGATAGGCGTCGCGCAGCGGCCGCTCGCCGATGCGCGTCTGCGCCAGCGGCGCCTTCTCGTGGTAGTTCCACGAACCGCTCGCGGCATCGTAGGTCGCATGGCCGCGCAGCTCGCCCGTCGTGCGGTCGATCGCGTAGATGGTGTCGGTCCGGCCGGCCGCGCCGAGCGCCTTGTGCGCGCTGCGATAGTGCTTCGCATCGGCGAGCGCGCCGATCGCATCGACGTAGCGGCTGCTCACGCGGCCGCGCCGCGTGAATTCGACGACCTTGCCGTCGCCTGCGTACTCGATCTTCGCCATCCCGCCGAGCGCCTGCAGCTGCTTGAGCGACACCGGCGACGCATGGAACGCGAAGCCCGCGCGCGCGGCCGCGGCCGGTGCGGGGTCGGCCGCGTCGTGGGCGGGATCGAGCGCGGCCGTGAGCGATTGCTGCTCGTCGGGCGTGAGCTTGCCGCCGACGAACTTCGGTTGCGCGATGGCGCCGTTCGCATCGATCCGTGCGGTCGCGACCACCTCGGGCACCGCCGCGGGCGTGATCTTGCCGGCGCGCGTGATCAGCAGCACGGTATCGGTGCCGGTCTGGCGCACGAGCGCGCGCAGCGACGCCGCATCGGCGCCGTCGACGCGCTTGAGCGTGCGCATCCCGCGCGCGTCGAGCCACGCGCGCGCACGCGTCATCTCGGCGCTGTCGAGCGCGTTGCGGCCCGACCGGGCGCCGCCGCGCCGCCCGCCGCCGCGTCCCGTGGCCGGGGCCGCCAGCGTCAGCGGCGCCGGCTCGCCCGCGAGCTCGGCGCGCGCCTGCTCGCCGTACAGCGCGCGATAGGTCGGCGTGCCGGGCAGCGACGTGCGGATCTCGCCGAACGCGTCGGCGAGCGCATCGAGCGCGGCCGGCTCGCCGCTGGCAAATGCGTGTTCCGCCGCGCGCGCGAGCGTCGCCGGCAGCTGCACGTGCGCGGCGACGTCGGGGCCGCCCGCCGCGAGGATTTCGGCGCGCACGCGATACGCGTTGAGCTGCGCACGCGCTTCGGCGAGCAGCAGGCTTTTCACGTACGCGTCGGGGCTGCTGCGGTCGAGGCCGAGCGTGTCGGTGGCGAGGTCGACGCTGTGCTGCGCTTCATGCGCGAGCGCGAACACCAGCGTGCCGGCGCGGCGCGTGTTGCCGTCGAGCACGATCCTGCGTCGCGCCGCATCGACATACTGACCGCCGCCGGGCGCGCCGAGGTTCACCTTCCAGCCGTCGGCGCGCGCGAGCCGCAGCTGCGCGCGCAGCGTCGGCGAGCGGCGCGCCAGCGCGTGGGCCTGCATCCTCAGCACGATGCCGCGGAAGGTCATGACGACGTGCGCGATCGCGCCGCGGCGCGGCGCATACGCGCCGGCCTCGTCGAACGCGGGATGCGCGAGCTTGATGCGGCCGTGCCTGAGCCCGGCGTGGATCTTCGCGGCGACTTCGTCGATCCGCGCGAGCACGGTGCCGTGCGGATCGCCGTGCGGCAGCACTTCGCCGGGATCGTGCAGCATCACGTCGCCGTTGCGGCCGAACAGCACCTGGAAGTCGTACAGCAGATGGTGGTCCTGCGTGACGCGACGGATGCGGGCGAGATCCGTCAGGCCGCGGCTCGACACCACGGTCGGCAGGCCGATGTCGAACTCGACGTCGACGCTGCTCAACTGCGCGGACGGCTTCAGCACGACGCCCACGCGGTTCACGACCGAGAACGGCCCGTCGGTGGTGCTGGTCGGCAGCTCGTAGACCTCGCTCAGCGTCTTGAGCCCGCCTTGCTCGAGCTCGACCGCTTCGTACGCATCGGCGAGGCCGTCGATCGAGCCGTCGCGGTAGACGCCGAGCGCCTGGCCGGCGCCGCCGTCGAACACCGTCTTGTACGCGCCCGAGCCGAGCACCGGCCCGAGGTAATCGGCCGGATCGACCGGCCGACCGGGCGCGCCGTCGAGATGGAGCGTGCCGTGCGCGCCGTCGACAGACAGCTCGCCGAGCGACGGCTGGCGATAGCTCGCCGGCACGTAGCGGTTCATTGCCGACAGGTCGGTCGGCATGCCGTCCGCGCCGATCGCGTCGGGATGGACGGTGTAGATCGCGCGCTGCCACAGGTTCGCGAGCTGCGCGGCGCCGCCTTCGTTCGCATGCCGCGCCGCCAGGATCGTCGTGTAGCCGTAATCGGACGGCGGCGCGTTGAGCAGCGTGAACTCGTGCGGACCGACCGGCTGCCCGTCGGGGCCGAGCAGCGTGCCGTCGCGCAGCGTGTCGGCCGGCACGATCGCGATGCGCTGGCCCATGTCGAGCAGCACGCGGCCGTCGCGCAGCAGCGCGAGCGTGTCGACCGGCGGCGCTCCGCTCGCGCCGAACGGCGACGCGTCGCGTTCCGCATGCGCCTGCGACCATGCCGCGCGCTGCGCCTGGATCTCGCGCATCGTCGTCGGCGCGTCGCGCTCGCCATCGCCGTCGTGTGCGGCGCGCGTCTCGGGCGCCGGCATCGCGCGCGCGCGCCGGCCGGGGCCGCGATCGTACGCGTCGCCGTAAAACTCCGTGTAGGTCTTGCCGCGCGCGCCCGACACCGGTGCCTCGGCGAACGCGTCGGCGAGCCGTGCGAGCGCGCCGGCGTCGCCGCGCGCGGCCGGCCATGCGTCGGCTTCCGCCTGCAGCGCGTCGGGCAGCCGCACGTTCGCGGCGATGTCGATGCCGCTCGCCATCCGGATCTCGTAGCGGGCCTCGAATGCGTTGAGCTGCGCGCGCGCCTCGGCTTCGAGGGCGGTGCGCGTGAAGCGGCCGCGGCCGCTGTAGTCGAGGCCGAGCGTGCCCTCGATCGCGTCGACCGCATGCTGCGTTTCGTGCGCGAGCACGTAGGTCATCCAGCCGGGGCCGGCCGCTGCGCCGTCGATCGTCACGCGCCGGTGCTTCGTGTCGATCCGGCTGCCGCCGCCGCGCTTGCCGACGCGCACGCGCCAGCCGTTCGCGTCGAGCATGCGCAGTTGCGCCGCGAGCGTGCCGGAGCGCTGCGCGAGCGCGCTGACCTCGGCCGGCAGCGGCGCGCCGCCCACCCGCATGCGCACGCGCGTGATCACCGACGGCTTCTGCACGAACGCATCGTCGGCCAGCGGCGTCGGGTCGCGGGCCGGATCGAGCGCCGAATCGAGCGCGTCGACGCCGTGCTGCTCGATCCAGCGGTGAATGCCTTTCTCGATCTCAAACAGGCGCGACAGCGACAGCGTGTGCGCCGCGTAGGTGTTCAGGATCGGGCCGGGATCGCAGACCAGAAAATCGCCCGAGCGCGTGAAGATGCCTTGCAGGTCGAAGCCGACCTCGTGTTGCTCGAGCACCTCGCGCGTCTTCAACACGTTCTGGATGGCCGCGCGCGCCACCGCGGGCGGCAGGCGGCCGCTCGCGAATTCGTCGCTGTGGAACACGCCGAGCGGGAGCGACAGCGCGGAGACGCGGTCGCCGAGCGCGCGGAACGGGCCGTCCAGCCGAACGGTGCGGATGCCCCACTGTTCCAGCTGTGCGAGCGCGCGTTGCTCGTCGCGCACGAGCTGCTCGTCGGCGGCGCGCTGCGCTTCGGGCGTCAGCGGTTCCTGCGGTGCGCCGGGCGGCTTCGGGCTGCGGTCGACGGTGGCGAGCGCGGCGTCGTCGCCGAGTGCGAACGCCGTCTTGCGCGCGCCGGCGCCGAGCAGTTCGCCGACGTTGCCGTCGATGTCGATCCGGCTGGCCGGATCGCCGGCCAGATGCACGCCGTCGGCGTCGGCCGCGAGTTCGCCGAGCGCGTGCGGCGCGGCGGGCGCGGGGTCGAAGCGGTGGAACATGCGCGTGTCGTGCACCGTCGCGTCGGCGCCGACCGCATGCTCGGGCGGCGCGTAGACGGCGCGCTGCCACACGTTCGCGAGCCGCGCGGCCGCTTCGTAGCCGCCTTGCCCGGCGGACAGCACGATCGTGTCCGCCTGCCTGAGCGTGGGCCACGGCGCCATCGCGAGCGCGTATTCGTGCGCGCTCACCGGCTTGCCGTCGACGAGCAGCGTGCCGTCGGGCAGCGTGTCCGCATGCAGCACCAGCACGTCGCCGTCGGCGAACGTCGACATGTGGCCGTCGCGGCGCGCCTGCAACGTGGCGGCATCGGGCGCCGGGCGCTCGCCGAACGGCGACTCGAGCACGGCGTGCGCGTAGCTCCACGCGGTGCGCGCGTCGAGCTGCTGCCGGCCGGCCGGCGCGGTGCCGTCCTGGCCGTCGGCGGGCTGCATCCGCGGCGCGGGCATCCGGCGCGGGACGCCGCCGCGGCGCTTCTGGCGCGCCCACACGTCGTCGTAGAACTCGCGGTAGGTCTGCGCGTCGCGAGCGGCCACCGGCGCATCGGCGAAGTTTTCGGCGAGCCGCGCGACCGTGCCCGTGTAATCGCTCGTCGGCCCGTGCCAGTCGACGCCTTCGCGCGCGATCGCATCGGGCAGCTGCGCGTGTTCGGCGATGTCGACGCCGGTCGACAGCGCGATCTCGTAGCGCGCCTCGAACGCGTTGATCTGCGCGCGCGCCTCCGCTTCGAGCGCCTTGCGCGTGAAGCGGCTGCGGCTGCCGTAGTCGAGGTCTAGCGCGCCGGCCATCGCCTCGACCGCCTGGCGTGCCTCGCTCGCGAGTGTGTAGGTGATGCTGCCCGGCTCCTGAAGCGCGCCGTCGATCGTCATCACGCGCTTGCGCACATCGATGTGGCTGCCGCCGCCGCGCTTGCCGACCTTCACGCGCCAGCCGCCGTCGCTCAGCATGCGCAGCTGCGTGACGAGCGTCGCCGACTGCGAGGCGAGCGCCAGCACGGTGTCGGGCACCGGCGCACCGCCGAAACGCATCTGCATCCGCGTGAACCAGCCGGGGCCGGACGCGGCCGCTTCGGGCGGCGCGGCTTCGCTGATCTCCGGATGCGCGGCCACCAGGTCGGCATCGTAGGCGAGGGCGACGTCGTGGTGTGACACGGGCCGCGCGGCGCCGCCGCCTGCGCGCTCGCGCGGCGGCGCGGTCTCGCCGTGTGCCGGCGCACGCTCGGGCGCTGCGCTGCGCTCGGACTTGACCAGCACCAGCACGCGGTTCGGCGCGCTGAAGCGGCCGTCGAGCGCCTTCAGCGGCCGCGGCGTCGCGGCGGGACGCGGCAGCGCCGGCTCGTTCGGCCCGCGCTTGCCGGCGAGCACGATCACCGGCGCGTCGCCTGGCGCGCGGGCGGGCGACGTGTGCGGTGCCGCTTCGGCGTCGCCCGCGAGCGCGACGCCGTCGGGCGCCGGATCGAAACGCAGCGTGCGCGCGTCGGCGCGCAGCTGACCGTCGGCGTCGAGCGCCTCGGGCGTCGCCGCATAGACGGGCTTGTCCCAGCGGTTCGCAAGCTCGGGTGCGAGTTGCGCGTCGTGCTCGCCGGCGATCACGACGATCGGTTCGTCGAGCTTCGGCGTGCGCGCGGCGGCGGGCGACGCGCTATGCGGCGCGTCGCCGTCGCGCACGATGTAGAGCGTGCGGCCGCCGACCGCGAGCGGTTCCGCGCTCGGTCCGCGCGGCACCGAGATGCCGGCCGGATCGGCCGTCGCCGCGCGCGCGGCGGGCTTCGCGCCGGTCAGGTCGACGACCCGGACGTCGATACGCGGGCGTGCCGCGGCAGGCGTCGTGCGCGCGCCCGCGCCGGGCGACGCGTCGGCGTCGAGCGGCCGGTAGCGCAGCGCCTGGGCGTCGGCGCTGCGCCGGTCGAGGTTCGCGTCGGTCGCGCGCTCGGCCGCGGCCTCGTCGCGCTGCGCGTCGACGCGCGCGCGTTCCTGGCTCGTGCGCCGCGTGCTGCGCGCGTCGTTCGCGGCGCTGGCCGTCTCGCCTTGCTCGGCCGCTTGCGCGAGGCTGCGCGGCGCCTGTTCGTCGCGGGCGGCCGCGTATTCGTCGCGCGCCTGCTGCAGCGTGCGGTCGAGCAGTTCGAGCGGTGTTCTCGCCACGACCTTCGGCGTCGTGCTCATGCCGCCGCCGTCGCCGAACGACAGCCGCTCGCCGGTGTCGGTCACCGAGTCGATCCGCGTGCCGTTGGTCCAGCTCTTGTCGGAGGCGGAGACGACCGACAGCTTGCCGTCTTCGCCGAGCACGACGAATTTGCCCGCGGGCAACGCGTTGCGCGACGTGCGGTCGAGCACGCGAATCGGCTGGTCTTCGTAGGTCAGGATCTTGTCGCCGACGCGCAGCGTGCCGTCCGGCGACACGGTGACGGCCTCGCCGTCGAGCGTCACGCGCGTGCGGCCGGCCGCGAGCGACGCGTCGTCGCCCTTGTTGAGGATCCGGCCGATCGTCAGACTGTCCACGCTGACGGTCTTGCCGTCCGCACCGCGGATCGGTATCGGCCTGCCGGTGCCCGTGCGCACCGACGTGACCACGCGCTCCTTGAGGCCGCCCGCGGCCATCAGCGCGACGTTCGTCAGCCCCGACTTGAGCTCCTCGCCGGCGGCCTTCTTGTCGCCGGTGACGAAGTAGTCGTAGCCGGCTTCGCCGAACGCCTCGAAGCCGGCGCCCAGACCGGTCACGACCGCGGTGGCCTTCGTGCCGCCGGCGAGCACCGACGCGACTTTCGGCGTGCGCGTGAGCGCCGTCACGGTGCGCGTGAACAGCTTGGCGCCGGCCAGCTTCGCGGCGCCCGCGGCGCCCATCGGCACGAGATTGATGAAGTCCATCCGCGCACCCGCGTCAGTGAACGGATTGATGCTGCGGCCGTGGTCGGCGCGGTTGGCCAGATCGAGCCCGGCGCTCGTCACCGTCGCGCCGATCGCGGTGTACATCATCCCCGCGCCGAGCAGGTTCAGCGGCACGCCGACGACCGCGCCGACGACGGTGCCGTCGAGCAGCGTGCCGAGGCCTTCGAGCGCCATCCCGCCGACCATCATGCCGATGTTCAGGCCGGTGCTGGTCAGCGTGTTCATGAAGCTGTCGAAGCCGCTCTCGTGGTGCGCGGCCTTCGAGACGAGCTGCAGCGTGCCGTCCGCGTTGTGGCCGGTGGCGATGTCGACGGTGCCGTCCTTCGACAGCTCGTTGTTGTCGATGTAGTCGTTGATGTCGTCGTAGGTGCTTGCCGTCTCGTCGACGTACTGCGTGTCGCCCTTGCCGCTGACCTTGAACAGCGCGCTGGTGGTCATGCCGGCATCCTTCGCCGCATACACCATCGGCAGCACGCTGACCTGCGTCGTCGCGCCGCCGCCGACTTTCAGCAGCTGGTCGCGCACGCTGTCGATCGTCGACAGCTTGTCCTTGTTGGTGAAATGCGTCTGCGTGTCGGTCGCGATGGACGTGTTCGACGACGCGTCGCCGCCGACGTCCGGCGCCATGCCGAGCGCGACGCCGATCAGATTGCGCTGCTGCGTGTCGCTCAGCTTGCCGAAGTCGATGGTCGCGCCTTTGCCGGTGCTCGCGCTCGCCGCGTCGAGCAGCGTGTTCGACAACTCGCTGCGGTGTGCCTCGTAGAAATCGTGCTGCGCGCTCTGGTAGTCCTTGTACGCGTCGGAATTCGGATCGGCATAGCGCAGCCGCTCTTCGAGTCCCGCGTCGAACTGGTCCAGCAGCACCTGCTGGTGGGCCGACTCGCTCAGCAACTGCAGCCGCTGCACGGTGTTGTCGGCGTTCTGCGCATCCTTCTTCGCCTGATCGAGCTGGGTCTGGTTCGGGTTCGGCAGCGGCGGCGTATACGCGGGCAGGATGTCGCCGTCGGCGAGCTGCCGGAAGCGCGTCGGCGCCGGATGCGAGGCCTGCCAGTCGTCGTATTGCTGCTGGATCGTCGCGAGCGTCGCGTGCTTCTGCGCTTGCTGGTTGCGCGCTTCGGTGAGCGCCGCGCCGGTCGCACGCTCGTTGACCAGATTCGACAGCCGGTTGCCGGCGGCGCGGATGGCGCCCGCGGTGACGCGCAGGCGTTTCGCGTCGAGCAGCGTCGGGCCGGACGGCGTGGCCGGGTTCGCCGCCGCATCCGCCGGCGCGAACGACAGCGGGCCGTTCAGCAACGGCGACGTGTTCCACAACGGCTGGCTGCCGTTCGGCGCGCCGTTGGCGTTCGGCGCGCCTGCGGCGTTCGTCTTCGGCAACGGCGACGAAAACAGCGGCGCCGCGTTCGTGGGGGTGCCGTTCGCTGAGGTGCCCGTCGTGTTCCACGGCGGCGGCGCGAACAGCTGAGACGGGTTCGCCGTGTTGAACGGCGAGGGGCGCGCGGGCGGCTTGACGCTCGCCTCGATCTGCGCGGCCTGGTCGTCGTACTGCTGCGCGAGCGAGGCGCCGTACGCGACCACGAACGCGTCGTGCGCGATGCCGGCCTGCTGCTTCGCGAGCTGCAGCTGCTGGTACGGCTCGCTCGGATCGTCGGACAGGCGAGCGAGCTTGCCGTGGTAGTTCGCCTGCAACGTGTCGGCCTGCTGCTGCGCGGCCAGCATCTGCAGATAGCTGCTGCTGGTGCCCGCCGTGACCTGCGCATGAGCGAGCGCCGTCTTGTCCTTGGCGATCGCGTCGGGCACGATCACCGTCGGCCCTTCCTTGCCGTTGTCGGCATCGGACTGCTGCTGCGCCTGGGCGAGCGTCACGTTGTCGTTTGCCGCCGCGAGTGCGGCATTCGCGTAGTTCGCGTCCTTGGCCGCGGCCGTGACGGTCGTCTGCGCCGCATCCGCGGAATCCGGCGCGTCGGGCATCGACACCTGCAGGTCGAGCGGCTGCAACGCATCGTTGAGCCGGCCGACGCCCGCATCGAGCGCCGCCTTGTAGTCGGGATCGGCGAGGTACGACTGGAATTGCGCGTACGCGAGATTGGAGTTCGCGACGTCCGCGAAAAACTTCGCCGAGCCGGCCGACGCATGCGCCTGCGCCTTCTGCCAGTCGTCATAAAGCCGGATCTGCAGCGGGTTCTTGCAGTCGCTCGCCTGCGGCGCCCAGTTCGGATCGTCCGGGTGATCGGGGAATGCCGCGATCAGCGTCTTGAGCTGCTGGTCGGCCGCGTGCTGCGCGTCGCCGGGGTCCGTCACCTTGCCGGAATCGTCGAGCTTCATCCCGGCCGGCATGTCGGCGTTCGCCTGCTCGCCGTACAGGATCATGTAGCCGGCGTCGGTCGTCACGTTCAGCTCGCGCTGCGCGTCGTCGGCGGCCGCGCGCGCCTTCGCATAGTCGGCCTGCGCGCTCTTGCGCTCGGCGGGCGTCGACTCCGGGTCGCGGTTCGCCAGGTGCAGCACGTTCTGCGCGCCTTGCAGCGCCTGCGACGCGTTGTCGTACTTGGTCTGCGCGCCCTGGATCGCCTTCTGCACGGCGGTCGTCTTGTCGTTCTCCACCGTGATGTCGGGCGGCGGCGCCGTGTACTGCGCGGCCATGCTCTGGATCAGCGACGTGGCCGACTGGATTTCCGCGTTGGTCGGCTTGGCCGGGTCGGTGCCCAGCGACGCGGTGACTGGGATCGGCGGCGTCACGGTCGGGTTCGCGGGGCCGGCTGCCGGATCGTCCTGCTTCGGCGGCGGGGGCGGCGGCGCGACGACCGGATTCAGCGTTTCCGACAGGAAGCGCTGCCAGTTGACACCCAGTCCCAGTCCGTCGATCGACAGCATGCTCGTCTCCGTTGAGCCGCGCGATGCGCGGCGCGCACGGCGCGCCACACGCCGCGCCGCGATCGTTCGAGTGTACGGACGCGCATCGCGGCGGGCGCACGGCTGTTTCGTAGCGCGGCGAGGCGCGCGGCGCGACGGCGCCGCACGCGCTACGAGAGCGGCGCGGGCTGCGGCGGTGCGGCGCGGCAGCGTCGTTCGACCCCTGAAAACGGCCCGCATCCGGCGATGCGCCGACGCGCGCTCAGCCCGTCACTGGTCGAGGCACCGCACGCACAGCCGCTTCGCCTGGCTGGCCGGCAAGCCGCGACACATCATCACGACGGGGCGCGCATGGCACGACGGCGCGTCCGCCGCCGCCGCCGAGGGCAGCCGTCGCGCGCGCTCGGGCGGCGTGGTCGCGACCGCGTCCATGCGCCGCTGCCGCGCCGGCGGCGGCACGTCGCGCACGACCGGGATCGGCTCGACGCCGCCCTCGCGCGCATTGCGCTGTGCGCTGGCGACGACGCGGCTCACGTAGCCGCTCGAGAAGCCGGTCGTGAAGTTGCCGCTGTAGTAGCAGGACAGCGCCGCGCGCAACGCGGCCTGCGGCGAGCGGCCGGTGTTCGACGAGCGCGCGAAGCACTCGGTCAGGATCGCGCCGCCCGCGCGCAGGTTGCGGCACGGTTCGAACATCGTCGCGTCGTCGAGCCCGTATTTCGCGAAGTTGCGCTCGTTCACCTGCGCGAGCCCGACGCTGTAGCTGAAGCCGCGCGCGGCCAGCTCGCTCGCGGTCGCGCGCGCCTCGTCGAGCGACGCCGGCTGGCGCGTCAGATGGCCGCCGACCACGCCGATCGCATACGGATTGAAGCCGGATTCGGTCCGCACCAGCGCGGCGAGCGTATCGGGATCGACGTTCGGCGCGCACGCGCGCGCGAGTTGCGTGAAGGCCGCGGCGCTGCCGGCCGCGCGCGCGTCGCGCACGTTCAGGCCCGAGCACGCGAGCATCAGCGCGGCCAGCGCGTACAGGCCCGCGGCGACGCAGCGCAGCGCGCGCGCGTTCATCCCGCCCCCGCCACGCGGTACGACAGCACGAGCCCGTGCACGAGCAGCGACCAGCCGTCGAGCGCGACGAACAGCAGCAGCTTGAACGGCACCGAGATCGTCGTCGGCGAGATCATCTGCATCCCGAGCGCGAGCAGGATGTTCGCGACCAGCAGGTCGACGACGATGAACACGATATAGATCACGAAGCCGATCTGGAACGCCTTGGTCAGCTCGGCGAGCGTGAAGCTCGGCACCAGCACGAGCAGGTCGTCGTCCTTGATGCCGTCGGCGCGGTTCTTCGGCCACACCGACGTCGCGGTGCGCACGAAGAATTCACGGTCGCGCTGGCGCGTGTGCGAGACCAGGAAATCCTTGATCGGCGGCAGCGCGGCGTCGGCGAGCACGCCGATGTCCGCGGTCGACAACTGCCCCGCCGCATCGAAGTGGCGCGCCTGCAGCGCGTCGCGGATCGACATCCCGACCGGCGCCATGATGAACAGCGACAGGATCAGCGCGATGCCGTTCAGCACGAGGTTCGGCGGCACCTGCTGGATGCCGAGCGCGGAGCGCAGCAGGCCGAGCACGACCACGAGCTTCGTGTAGCTCGTCACCATCAGCGCGGCGAACGGCGCGATGCCGAGTGCGGCGATCACCGCGATCAGCGCGACCGGATTCGGCAGATTGCCCATCGCTCAACGCTCGCGCGGGGCCGGCTGCGTCAGCGTGACGACGCGCACGCCGAGCTTCTGGCCGACCGCGATCAGATGCCCGGTGCCGATCAGCATGCCGTTCGCGACCAGATGGATCACGCTCTGGTTGATCCCTTGCTGCAGCTCGATCACCGCGCCCGGCTGCAGCGCGCCCAGTTCGCCGAGCGGGATCGACGTCGGCGGCAGCTCGAAGCGCAGGTCGACCGCGAGGCCGTCGAGCGAGCGCGGTGCGTCGTCCGGCGGCGCATCGTGTGCGGTCGCGGGCGGGGTGTCGGTGCGGGTCGGTTCCAAAGGCATCTCCCTGATTCGTTCGACGGTCAGCCGGGTGCCGGACGGCCGCCCGGTGATCTCCCACGCCGGCGTGGCCGGCACGCGCGCGACGCACAGCAGGTTCTGCTCGTGCGCGCGCCAGCGTTCGATCGCGATGATGTCGCCGCCGACGACGTCGGCCAGCTCGGCCGTCGTCAGTTCGGTGCGGCCGATCTCGAACACGAGCGGCACCGGCAGGCTCGCATAGGCCGCGCGCGGGGCCGGCCGCGCGGGCGCCGGTTGCGCGAAGAACACCGCGAGCGCGTCGGGTGCGTCGAACAGCAGCGCGCCGTGGCAGCGCCACGCGCCGTCGGCGCGGCGCAGCTCGAAGCGCAGCGCGGCCGGTGCGGTGCGCCATGCGGGCACGCTCGCGGGCGGCGGCAGCAATTCGACGCGCTGCCGCGTCGCGGCCTGTAGCACGGCCGCGAGCGGCGCCGCGAGATCGGCCAGCAACGCCGCTCGGATCACGGCCGGCACGGCCGGGTCGGCGGCATCGCCGAGCCATTCGGTTTCGGCGAGCGGGTCGAGCCACAGCGTGCCCGTGGCCGGGCCGACGACGAACCGGTATGCATGGGCATCGGCAACCGGCTCGGCGGCGACGCGCCAGCGCACCTCGTACGCGTGCTCGCCGAGCGTGACCGGCACGGCGGCCGGCGCGCCGTATGCATGCGACAGCCCGCGCGCGGCGGCCGCGGACAGACGCGGCAGATACGGCGACGCGTCGAGCGGGACCGCGACCGCGACCGGCGCGGGCGGCACGGCGGCGGCGGTCTGCGCGGCGGCCGGAGCGGCGGCGGGCGCTTGGTTCGCGGCGTCGCCGGTGTCGGCATTCGTCAAAGGCAGCGCAGGCACGGCGGGATCGGGGCGGATTCGGCGATGGTCGACGGGTTGTGGTGGCCGGCGGCGCGGGGGGCGCGCGGCTGCTGCGTCGATTGTAGGGACGGTGCCGGCCGCGTGCGGCGCCGGAATCCGTAGTCGCGGACGGCGCGCGGCGCGGCTCGTGGTGACGAGCTACGAAGCGTGTCGGGGGTGTGGGGGCGGGTGAGGGGGAAGGTGGCTGGGGCGGCGCAGGGCGGTGTGGCGAGGACGCGGCGCGGTGTCGGGCTCGGCTTGGCGCTTGGGGTGCCGTGGCAGGGCTTGGCTCGACTCGACCGGGCTCGGCTCAGTCCGGCACGACTTGGCACAGCTCGGCTCGATGCGGCTCGACATGGCATGGCTCGGCACGCCTCTGCTCAACGCGCCCGATGTACCGCGCCCCACCCAACCAGAAAACCGGCCGGCGCGCCTCGGGGCGCCGGCGCGGCCGCGGGTCACGCGTAGTCGGCGGTCAGCACCGGCTGCGGCGCGGCGCGCAGGATCGGCGCGGCATCGTGGCGCTCGACGTGCGTCATCGCCGCGCCGAACAGCACGAGCCGATAGCCGACCGCATAGATCGGGATGATCCGCAGGTTCTTGTCGTGATCGAGCTGCAGCTTCGAACGGATCCGCGAGATGTGCGTGTCGAGCGTGCGCGACGACACGCCGAGCTCCCGGCCCCAGACCGCTTCCTGGATCGCTTGCCGCGGAACGATCTTGTTCATGTTGTCGAGCAGGAACTCGACGACGTCGAATTCTCGCGGCGTGACGTCGACGACCTTGTCGTCGATTTCGATCGTCCGGCGCACGAAGTTGATTTTTATGTTGTCGATGTACAGGTATTTGCAATCCATGGTGGCCCTCGCATGTCCGTAAAGGAGTGTTGCGAGTCATGTACTGCAACTTCCGGGCCAGTGATGGAGCCGCCCCAGCCGTGCGGCGGGTCCCGGCGCCCGCAATCGCGCGCCGGTGTTGAATCTAAAAGAATTTTTAACGGCGCCGCAGCGGCGTGCCGCCGCGCCTGCCCGACCGATATTGAAGAATTGTTACGTAGCATCGCGCGGGAACGTTACGGGCGTTACGGGCGTTACGCGCGGCGTTACGGCGCAGTCACGCGCAGCACGATGCGGGCGCGGCGGGGCGCCGCGCCGCACCGACGCACCGGGCAACAACGCGACACCGCACCGCCCGATGCGTCACACGCCCCGTCAAGCCTTCGCGCCGCCGGCCGAATCGAACGGCAGCACGTAGTGCCGCTTGCCGGTCGCCGCGAAGATCGCGTTGGCCACGGCCGGCCCGACCGGCGCGACACCGGGCTCGCCGACGCCGGTCGGCGCTTGCGCGGACGGCACGATGTGCACCTCGACCTTCGGCATCTCGGCCATCCGCAGCACGTGGTAGCCGTCGAAGTTGCGCTGCTCGACGCGGCCGTCCTTCAGCGTGATCGCGCTGTGCAGCGCCGCGCCGAGCCCGAAGCCGATGCCGCCTTCCATCTGCGCGGCGACGATGTCGGGGTTGATCGCGATCCCGCAGTCGACCGCGCACACGATGCGCTCGACCTTCACGTTGCCGTCCGCGTCCACCGACACCTCGGCCACCTGCGCGACATAGCTCTTGAACGCCTCGGCCACCGCGATCCCGCGCCCGCGGCCCTTCGGCAGCGGCTGCGCCGGATCCCAGCCGGCCTTCTGCGCGGCCAGCTCGAGCACGGCGCGCATGCGCGGCTCCTTCGCGAGCAGGTCGCGGCGGAACAGGTACGGGTCCTTGCCGGCCGCGTGCGCGGCTTCGTCGATGAACGCCTCGACCGCATACGCGGTGTGCGAGCTGCCGACCACGCGCCACCACAGCACCGGCAGGCCGACCTTGGTCGTGGTGAGTTCGACCGACACGTTCGGCACCGCGTACGGCAGGTTCGCCGCGCCCTCGACCGACGTCGCGTCGATGCCGTTCTTCACCATGAACGCGGCGAACGGCGTGCCGGCGAGGATCGACTGGCCGACGATGCGGTGCCGCCAGCCGACCAGCCGGCCATCGGCGGTGAGCCCCGCATCGAGCTTGTGGAAGTACATCGGGCGGTAGAAGCCGCCCTGGATGTCGTCCTCGCGCGTCCACTGCAGCTTGACCGGCGTGCCGTCCGCGCCGAGCGCCTTCGCGATCGACACGGCCTCGACCACGTAGTCGGACCACGCGTTCGCGCGCCGGCCGAAGCTGCCGCCCGCATACAGCGTGTGGATGCGCACCTGCTCGGGCTCGAGCCCCGCGACCTTTGCGGCGTTGCCCTGATCGATCGTCTGGAACTGGTCGCCGGCCCAGATCTCGCAGCCGTCGGCCGTCAGCTTGACGACCGCGTCGAGCGGCTCCATCGGCGCGTGCGCGAGATACGGGAATTCGTAGGTCGCGCTGAGCTTGCGCGCGGCGCCGGCGATCGCCGCGTCGGCGTCGCCGTCCTTGCGCGCCGACACGCCCGGTTTCGCGGCGAGCTGGCGGTATTCGCGCATGATCTCGTCGGAGCCGCGCTTTTCGGCGTGCGTTTCGTCCCAGTCGATTTTCAGTGCGTCGCGGCCCTGTTTCGCGGCCCAGAAGCCGGTCGCGACGACGGCGACGCCATTCGGCACCTGCACGACGGCCACGACGCCCGGCACCGCCTTCGCGGCCGTCGCATCGACCGACTTGACGGTCGCGCCGAAGCGCGGCGGCCGCTGCAGCAGCGCGACGCGCATGCCGGGGAAGGTCGTGTCGAGCGTGAATTGCGCGGTGCCGTTCGACTTCGCCGACGCGTCGACGCGCGGGATGCGATGGCCGATCAGCTTGAAATCGGCCGGCTGCTTCAGCGTGACGTGGTCGGGCACCGGCAGTTTCGCCGCATCGGCGACGAGCGTGCCGTAAGCGGCCGTCCTGCCGCTCTTCGCGTGCGTGACCACGCCGCCCGCGGTGCTCAGCTCGCCGGCCGGCACCTGCCAGCGCGCGGCCGCGGCCGACACGAGCATCGCGCGCGCCTTGCCGCCGGCTTCGCGCAGCTGCTGCCACGAGTTCGCCATCGCCGAGCTGCCGCCCGTGCCCTGTATCGTGCCGAACGCGAGGTTCGCGTAGCGCTTCGCGTCGGCCGGCGCGCTTTCGACGCGCACGCTCGACCAGTCGGCGTCGAGCTCCTCCGCGACGATCGTCGCGATGCCCGTGTACGCGCCCTGGCCCATTTCGACGTGCTTGGCAATTACCGTGACCGCGCCGTCGGGCGTGATGCGCAGGAACGCGTTCGGCGCGAAGTCGGCGGCGGGCGGCGTCGCGGCGAGCGCGCGGCGGCCGAGGCCGGCCCATTCGAAGCCGATCGTCAGGCTGACGGCGGCTGCGGCGCCCGCGGTTTTCAGGAAGGTGCGGCGCGACGCGCGCACCGAACCGGCGTTGTCGAGTTCGATCGTCATGGTCACGCTCCCAGCGTCGCGGCCGCGTCGTGGATCGCGGCCCGGATGCGGGCGTAGGTCGCACAGCGGCACAGGTTGCCGTTCATCGCGGCGTCGATGTCCGCGTCGGTCGGCTTCGGGTTCTGTTCGAGCAGTGCGGTCGCGGACATGATCTGGCCGGACTGGCAATAGCCGCACTGCGGCACCTGCAGTTTCACCCAGGCGGCCTGTACGGCCTGCGCGGGCTTGCTCTGCAGGCCTTCGATTGTCGTCACCTGTTTGCCCGCGATGCCGGCCAGCGGCAGCACGCACGAGCGCACGGCCTGGCCTTCGAGATGGATCGTGCATGCGCCGCACTGCGCCATGCCGCAGCCGAACTTCGTGCCGGTCAGCCCCGCATGCTCGCGGATCGCCCAGAGGACGGGCATCGACGGATCGGCGTCGAGCGTGACGCTCTTGCCGTTGAGGACAAACGTGGTGGGCATTTTTTTGTCTCCGTGGGGAAAACCCGGCATGCGCCGGATCAGGTGGGAGTGTGCGCGAACGGCCCGTCGTTACGGCTATCCGATCCTGCAAATTTATTGAACAATCCTGCAAATCCCGGGCACGGCGGCGCGCGTTTCGCTATGCTCGCGCGATCCGCAAAACGACACGAGGAACGGCCATGGACATGACCGATATCGCGGCATCGCGCGAATCCGGGCGGCGCGAGCTGGCGTCGCTGATCGGCCGCTTCGCGCCGGCGGACGGCTCGCACGCGACGGCCGTGCCGGCGCTGATGCTGCACCGCCATACGCGTGCGGTCGATCTCGGCTGCGGCGTGTCGCGCGCCGCGCTCGTGATCGCCGCGCAGGGCGCGAAGCGCGTGGTGGTCGCCGGGCAGGCCTACGAATACGACGCGCAGCACTGCCTGATTACGTCGATCGACTTGCCGATCCTGTCGCGCGTCACGCAGGCGTCGCCCGACGTTCCTTATCTTTGCCTGTCGCTGACGCTCGACCTGCAGCGCATCGTCGAACTCGCTGCCGAGATGCGTCTGCCCGAGCCGGAGGCCGGCCCCGAAGGCGAAGGCATCGCTGTCGCCGAGTTGACGCCGCCGCTGCTCGACGCCGCGCTGCGCCTGTTGCGGCTGCTCGATACGCCGGCCGACATCCCGGTGATCGCGCCGCTGATCGAAAAGGAACTGCTGTACCGGTTGATGACGAGCGGGCAGGGCGCGCGCCTGCGTCACATGGCCGTCGCCGGCAGCCACACGCACCGGATCGCGCGCGCGATCGAATGGATTCGCGCCCACTACGCGGAACCGATGCGTGTCGAGACGCTCGCGCAGGCCGTCAACATGAGCGTGTCGTCGCTTCATCACCACTTCAAACACGTGACCACGCTCAGCCCGCTGCAGTATCAGAAGCAGTTGCGCCTGCACGAGGCGCGCCGGTTGCTGCTGCGCCAGGGCGGCGACGTGGGGTCGGTGGCCGCGACGGTCGGCTACGAGAGCGCGTCGCAGTTCAGCCGCGAATACAGCAGGCTGTTCGGCGCGCCGCCGATGCGCGACGTGGGTCATTTGCGCAGGAAGGAATTGCTCGGTACGTAGTCGGCGCCGTCGTCGGCCGATGTGGTCGATGTGGTCCGACGCGGGCCGGGTGCGCGCGATGGTGCTGCGCGCACGGCCAACCACGCAGCGTTGCAACCGGCATGCCAGCGGCGCGCGCGTCATATGCGGCGCGGTATCGCGTCGTGCCGCGGCGCGGCCGGCGCGCCGCTGTTTCACCCGTGTATCCCGCGCCGCGACGCACGCATTCGGCGCTCGCGGCGTCGCCGCGTATCGACGCGCCGAAAATGCGAGAAACGCCATTCAACGATGATTTTTTTCGCGCCGAAACGACGCTTGCACGCGCAGCTTCGCGCGCGGGAAAGCGGCGTCGACGTCGTTTCCGAGTTGTTTCTCCGGTGTATCGCGCGCCATGCGGAATCGCGTGACGCCCGCATGACGCGCACATCGAAATGCAATGCGCCGGCGTTCATTACCGGACGATGAAATGAATGTGCAACGTAATAAAACGCCCGATGTGCTGGCGGATACGCGCGAATGCCCGGCGTTTTTCATCGAATATGCGGGCCGGTAGAAAGCGGTGCGGCCCGTGCCGGTTTTGCGATTCGTCGCTCTGCGGCATTAACCATCGATGTGCGAGCGAGTCGGGATTTTCACGGATGAATCAATCGTATTTTCGGGTAATCGGTTTGCCGCTGCATGCTTCGTGCAATCGGTCCCGTGCCGTATGCGCGCACGCTTTGCGCGAAGGCGCGCGGCGCGCGAGCGAGCCGTCCGCAACTTGCCGCGCGCCCGCGAAAGCCCGGTGGCAGGCCGTTTTCGGGCGTTGACGTGTCCATTGTCCCGAACCGGCAATGCGAGATTCTCAACTCTGAAACAGACGTTCGGTAGCCCACACATGCGGCGCCGCGCACCGCGTCGCGCGGCCTTCGGCGGGATTGCTTCTCGTCAGTCGATGATCGCCGCCGGCGGCCACCCGTTGCCGCGATACATTCCTGAAACGAAAACCGCATGTTCCCGCGCTGCCCGCGCGCCGTGCCACCCGCAATCGTCGGTGCAATCGTGCGTGGCATGCCGCTTGCGATATTGGCCGCACCGGCGGGCAGTCGACCTGATGCAGTGAAGATTGGGGGGGCGGCAGTCTCGTCAATAAGCAGTCGGGGAACAGCGATGAAGACCACAAGCAACGGCTTGATCTGCGCATTCTTCGCGCAACGATGGGGTAACCGTACGACTCGCGGCGCAGTGCCGGCGTCGCGAGTGCGTCGTTGCCGGCGTTCCGGTATCCGCGCATTGCGCGTGCTGGAGCAGCTGTCGTTTCGCGCCACCACTGATCGACAGCGGCGCTCTCGTTGACTCACTTCACCCTGATGGACCAGCAGTTCGTATCGGGCAGCTCGATGCCGATGCGCGCGTGCACGTCCATCGACATTTCGATCGCATCGCGGCAATAGCGGCGCGACCCGGACTGTACCGAAAACCCGCGAGCCGGATTATCCGCATGATCGGCGACCGGTAACTCACAAACAACGTTGCTGCGTGACGGTCGGGCGCGCATGCACGGTTGCGCATTGTTGTCGCGTTGCCGCGATTACGCGGCGATTTTCAGCGGCAGGGCGTTCGCCTTCGGTAAATCGGGTCGTGCATTTTCGCTCGCCGGCAGTGGCGAGCCGCATGCCGGCGCGCGGCGCCGCCCGATATCGAACGACGCACGACGAACGATACGGAACGATGCATTCGTTTTCCGGGTTCGAGACTCGGTTTATTCCGGTGACTTCACCGGTGCGCAAGCCGGTATTCAAAACAATAAATCGCAGGGCCAATAAAACAGCGAATGGGATTTAGGCAATGAGCCGAATTGCGATCGGAGAAACGCTCGTTGCCGATTGAATGGCGGTCCTTGTGTTCAGGGATTGCTCGACGCAGGCAGGCTGAAGGCGTGCAGCTTCCTGCGCTTGTTCCGTCCACGCCGTTTTGGAGTCGACCATGAAGAAGCTTCTGATTGCAGCAGCAGTGATGGCGGTTTCGGGTGCAGCGTTCGCAGCGAGCGGCACCCAGTCGAGCAGCAGTTCGTCGAGCGGCGGCCAGACGATGGCGGGGGTGACCGGCTTCGGTCACTTCACCGCCACCGATTCGGGTGCGGCACTCGGCGCGGCCGGCGCGATGGCCGGCGGCGGCACCAGCGCGGCGGTGTCGTACACCGATCACACCAACACGTCGACGGTGGGCGGCTTCGGCTTCGGCGGCTCGCAGTCCGGCGGGCTGAGCGGCGCGAACGCAGGCTCCAGCGCCTGGACGTTCCGCCACTACTAAGCCGCCGCGCGCAGCGCTCGTCATCGAATGGTGGCGCGGACGCCGGGAATCGCCCCGCACGGGGCGGCCCGGCGATCCGGCCACCGACCTTCGTCATCGCAAGGAATTGCTATGAAAGCCAACGTCTTTTTAGCGACCGCGCTCGCCGTGCTGTCGTCGGCCGCAGCGGCCGCCGGCACGACGACCTTCAACCAGACTCAGTCCGTGGCGTCGGGCGTCTCGGGTTCGGTGCTGGTCGGCACCGGCAGCTATACGAGCAACACGACTTCGGTCGCAGGCGCGAGCGCCGGAAGCACGGTGACGCCTGCGGGCTCGACCGGCACGGCGTCCGCGTACCACGACTCGACGTCGACGGCCGGCGGGTGGGGCACCAACGGCGGCGCGTTCGCGGCTGGCGGCGGGATCGGCGCCGCGGGCTCGTTCGGCGGCACCGCCAATACGACCGAGAACGCGAATGCGTTGTCGGGCGGCGTGACCGCCACGATCGTGCTCGGCGCGAACCACTACACGGCGAGCGGCGGCAACGACGCCGGCATCGCGAACGCGGGTGCGAGCGGGCTGGCCGGCTTCGGCGGATCGTCGACGATCGCGGGCTCGAACCACTACAACACGTCGACCGTCTGGAGCACCGGGCCGGCCGGATCGCCGTCGGCGTCGGGCGGCAGTCAGGGCAGCTCCGGCGCGACGGCCGGCACGCCCTGATTCGGGTGGAAGGGACCAGTTTCCCGGTGACGCTGGTCTCTGTTGCGCCGTTGTCGTCACCGTAAGGAGCTGGCATGAAGCAGAACCTGATTGCCGCCGTCGTGATGCTCACGTCGCTGACGGCGTATGCCGCCGACCGCGCGACCGACGACGTGCAATCGAACGTACAGACGTCAAGTAACACTGAGCAGACAACCAAACCGTCACCGCAACACACGCTGTCGCCGGGCAATGCCGCCGGCGCGCCCGCGGCCCCGCCATCGCAGGGCATGCCGGGCGGTTCGTGGTCGCAGTTGGGCAGCGGCTGGAAGCAGTTCGGGGAAACAGGCAAAGCGGCAGGAACGCAACGGGATTGATGCGGTTGCCTGGGTAGGCGGTCCAACCTCGTCCGGAGATCGAAATGAACAGCAGCAAGATCAGGGCGGCCAGTGCGGCGATGTTCGCGCTGGCCACGATCGGCGCCCATGCGCAGACCGCCGACTCGACTTCAAGCGCGCAGTCCTCGACGTCGTCGACGGCCATCGGCCAGGGTGGCGGCTCGAGCATGAATACCAACGTGACGAGCTCGCGCGGCGGCAATGCGACGAGCGGCAGCACGAGCGGCGTGCGCGGCAGCGGCAATTCGAGCGTGCAGGTCAACTTGACGCTGCCTTCGTCGACGAGCGGCGGCTCGACCGTGACGCCGCAGAGCGCGAGCTCGCTCGCGGCCGGCGCGCCAGGCTCGAGCCCGTACAACACGCAGGTGGCGGAGAACGTCAACTACTCGGGCACGCAGACGATCAAGACGAACCCGGCGATCCAGGCGCCCGGGCTGACGACCACGTTGTCCGATACCTGCATGGGCTCGGTGAGCGTCGGCGTGTCGTTCCCGGGGTTCGGCGCGACCGGCGGCACGACGCTGGTGGATCAGGCGTGCGTGCGACGGCTCGATGCGCGCGAATTTCGCGCGATGGGCTTGACCGACGTCGCGCTGGCGCTGCTGTGCCAGAGCGACGCGAACCGCCGCGCGGTCGAGGCGACCGGCCATCTGTGCCCGGGCACGACCGCGCCGCTCGCGCGCTCGAACGTCGCGCCTGCCGCCGACGCGACCGTCGCCGACGACTTGAAGTACCGCGATCCGCTCGTGCGCAGCCGGATGGGGCTGCCGCCGCTCGATGCGGCTGGGCCGGCGCCTGTGCAGATGCGGGCGGTGGCGGGGAATGCTGGGCAGGCGGGGGCGTTCGTCGCGGGAGCGCCGATCGGCGCGCCGGCTGCGGCGGCGATGCCGGGTGCGGCGCAGGCGGCTGCGGGGAATGGTGCGCAGGCGGCCGCGGTCGTGCCGGGCGTGGCCGCGGCGTCGGCTGCGATGAGCGCGGTGCCCGCTGCAGCGACCGCTGCCGTGTCGCCGAGTGCCGCGACGGTTGCGGACAACGTGTCACGGCCTGCACCGGCACCGGTCGCAGGGGATAAGGTGCCCGCGCCTGCGTCGGTGATTGCGGAGAAGGTTTCGAAGCCCGCACCGATGGTTGCCCAGGAGGCATCGAAGCCCGCACAAGTGGTTGCGGAAAAGGCACCGGCACCCGTCCCGACGGTTGCGGAAAAGGCACCGGAGCCCGCGTCGACGAGTGCAGACAAGGCATCGACGCCTGCAGCAGCGGTTGCGGACAAGGCATCGGCAGCTGTCCCAACGGTTGCTGAGAAGGCATCAGAGCCTGCGTCGGCGATCGCGGAAAAGGCCTCGACGCCTGCACCAGTGGTTGCAGAGAAGGCGTCGGCACCCGTCCCGACGGTTGCGGAGAAGGCGGCGGAGCCTGCGTCGACGATTGCGGAAAAGACCACCGAACCCGCGGCGACCGCCGCCGACAAGGCCCCGATGGTCGCCGACAAGCCCGCAGACCCCGCACCGTCGCTCGCCGCCAACGCGTCCGCGCGCACGCCGGCCGCGACCGACACCGGCGCACCGGCCATGCCGACGGCCGACGCCAACGCAGTCGACCGCGCGCCGCAAGCGCCGATCGCCTCGGCCATGCCTGCCGCCGAAGCCGCCCAGCCCGTGGCGGCGACGGCCCCGAGCGCTGCCGACGCAACGGCCGTGGTCGAATCCGCAGCCGTGCCGGCCGCGGACGTGCCCGCGACAGCCACGCCGGCGATCGACCAGCACGCCGCCCCGTCGGCGCCGCTCGCGCCCGCGCCGACCGTCGTCTCGACGAGCACGTCGTCGTGACCGGCAGCGCGCTTCGATGCAACCGGTATGCCGCCTGCACGGCAAGCGCCGCAACCGGTTGCGCGATGCGCGCGACAGCTTTGACGGGTGTTGGTTCTACCCCGAGGCCAACACCTCTTTTTGCCTGTCGAGGGGACAGGAGGCGCGGATCATGAGGTTCCTTTCGATCGTTCTGCTGCTGGTCGGCGCACACGCCGCCGCGCAGTCGCTGTTTCAGAATCCGGCGGTGTTCGTGATCCTGAACGAACAGAGCGTCGCGAACGCCGCGAGCATCCAGCAGTCGCTGACGACGCTCGGCCGCCCCGACAACACCGCATGCGTGCCGATGATGATGGTCGGCGATCCGCAGACGATCTACATGGTGCCCGAGGAAGGCCACGCGCCTTCATGGCAATCGCCGGTGTACGGCCGCGCCGCGCCGTTCGTCGCGCAGAGCGGCCCGACGCCGACCGGCAAGACGGTCGGCGCGATGCAGCACGCGGACGACATGCAGACGCAGCCCTGGGCCGACGGCAGCACGGTCACGCAGACGATCGCCGGTGCATCGAGTCTGTCGGCATCGGCGCGCGTCGACGACTGGCAAAGCCACGCGCTGGCCGCGATCGAGACGGCGCGCGCCGGCGACGTGACCGTGGACGGCAAGACCTACCGCCGCTATCGCGACGAACTGGACCGGTCCGCGCGGCCCGTCGTCGAACCGCAGATCTATATGCGGCGTGTCGTGTTCTGCCGATAGCGTCATTTTCCCGATCGGACCGGCAGGCCGCGCGCCATGTCGCGCGCCCCGCGCCGACCGACAACGCCATGCGACGAGGCCATCGTGAATCAATGTTGCCGGATCAGATTGTCGAGCCATCCTGAAACCGAGCGGATCGCGTGCATGCCGCCGCCGGTCGCGGCGTCGCGCCATCATGCCGCGCCGTCGCGCCCGCTCGTCTATGTGTCGCCGTATCCGGACGCCGCGCTCGTCGACTGTCTCGCGTCGCGCGGCTGGGACGTCTCGCGCGCCAAGTCCGTTGCGGACGCACTCAACCTCGTGAAGGCGAACCGCCTGCATGCGGGAATCGTCGACTTCACCGCGTTCAATATGCGTGACGCGGCGCGTGACGCGGCCGCGTTCGAGGCGCTGCTGCGCGACCCGCACGTCGGCTGGGTCGCGCTCGCCGACGACGCGCTGCTGCGCGATGTCGCGCTCGCGCGCCTGATCCGCCAGTGCTGTTTCGGCTTCGCGTCGCGCGCCGCGGGCTGCAAGACGATCGGCTATCTCGCCGGCCATGCGTACGGGATGCTGAAGCTCGCGCACGCCGACCCGGCCGCGCTCGCGATGCCACCCTGCGACACGATGATCGGCGCATGCGACGCGATGCGGCGCCTGTTCTCGACCATCCGCAAGGTGGCGAACACCGACGCTGCGGTGTTCATCGCTGGCGAATCCGGGACGGGCAAGGAGTTGACCGCCCGCGCGATCCACCGGCATTCGTCGCGCGCCGACGCGCCGTTCGTCGCGGTGAACTGCGCGGCCATTCCGCCGACGCTGCTGCAGGCCGAACTGTTCGGCCACGAGCGCGGCGCGTTCACGGGCGCGCACCAGCGCAAGATCGGCCGGATCGAGGCCGCGCACGGCGGCACGCTGTTTCTCGATGAAATCGGCGACATGCCGTTCGAGAGCCAGGCGAGCCTGCTGCGCTTTCTGCAGGAAGGCACGATCGAGCGGCTCGGCGCGCACGCGTCGGTGCCGGTGGACGTGCGGATCGTGTCCGCGACGCACGTCGATCTCGAGGCGGCGATGCGGGCCGGGCGCTTTCGCGCCGATCTGTATTACCGCCTGTGCGTGCTGCGTATCGACGAGCCGCCGCTGCGTGCGCGCGGTCGCGACATCATGCTGCTCGCCGATCACGTGCTGCAGCGCTATCGCGGCGACAGCCCGCACCGGATTCGCGGCTTCATGCCGTGCGCGATCGAGGCGATTCACGACTATGCATGGCCGGGCAACGTGCGCGAGCTGATCAACCGGATCCGCTTCGCGGTCGTGATGACGAACGGCCCGCTGATCTCGGCCGACGATCTCGAGTTGAGCCAGTACCGGTTGCGCCGCCCGCCGACGCTCGTGGAGGCGCGCCGGCAGGCGGAGCGCCGTACGATCGAGGAGATGCTGCTGCGGAACCGTCGCCAGCAGCATGCCGACGTCGCGGCGCAGCTCGGCGTGTCGCGCGCCACGCTGTACCGGCTGATGACCACGCACGGCTTGCATGGCTGACGCGGCGCGTGCGCACGCAGCGGGCGGCGGCCTGCGTCAGGGACCGCGCGGAAAAATTCACTCGTGGGGCCAGCGCAAGCCCTTTATTGGCGTGAACAGGCCCTAAGCCGGGCGCTCGAAATCCGATTCGATCCAGCGTGCGGCGCTGGCCTTGTTGAGCTTGAATCCTGCCGACACCTTCGCGTCGGCCAGCAGTTCGCCGTACGGGTCGAACGCCTTCAGTTCGGCATACGGCTCGAACTCGTCCGGCACGATGTCGAGCGTCACCGACACCTCGATGCCGTCGTCGCGCTGCACGGTCACTTCCTTGTGCAGCATCGCGCGGCGCTGCTGCTCGTGACGCATCAGCACTTCGGTCGCGGTTTTCACTAGCGTGCGGAACGCGTTCGCATCCATCGGCTTCGGGTTCTTCTTGTCGCGGCCCATCGTCCACGGGCCGACAAGTGCGGGCTCGGCCTCGCCGTCCTTGATCATTTCGACGGCCCAGCCGTCGTCGTCCTCGTTCTTGATGATGCGGGCCGTCCAGCCGTTGTCGCGCCAGAGGCCGTCTTCGTGGATGGTGGTGTCGTCGGAGTGCAGATCGGATTCGGTCATGGAAGAAGCAGGGGGCCGGCCGGCTGCGCACGGCCGGGCGTGCGCAGCCGTCGGCCGGTCGTCCGGAATGGCATGCTGGGCCGCAATTTTACCGCGCCGGCAAGCGGCGCGGCCCGCACGGCCCGCAACGTCGGCCGTCCGGACGATGCGCGCGTCCGCGATCGCGTACGACGATCGAAATATCAAACTCGTATTACGTCCCTGGACGCCCATCTATACCGCGTCCGATATCCCGGCCGCACGCCGTTTCATAGAATGACGGTGGGATAAAAATATCCCGCCCGCGGAGTCACCGCCCAACCGGCCGCGTCGCGACGTGTCGCGTCGCGCGGCCACGCGACCTTCAGGAACCACGCATGGGGAAATTCAACATTCGCACCGTTTTCGCGTACGACTGGCCGCTGACGCTGGCCGGCGTCGAGCATATCGCCGGCGACGCGTGCGCGATCGAGCTCGTCGGCGCCTACCGGAGCCCGTCCGACATGGTCGCGGCGCTGGCCGATGTCGACTGCGATATCGCGCTGGTTGACTATTCGATCCGCGGCGGCCCGCCGATGGACTGTCTGGCGCTGCTCGCATGGTTGCGGCGCATGCGCCCGGGCGTCGGGACGGTCGCGCTGGTCGGCAGCGAGAGCCCGGTGATCCTGCGCTCGATCGTCGCGCAGGGCTGTCCGAGTCTCGTCAGCAAGTTCGACGATGTCGGCCACATCGTCACGGCGATCCATTCGACCTACAGCGGCGGACGCTATGTGTCGCCGCTCGTGCGCAGCGCGCTCGATGCGATTGCCGAACAGGACGGGCCGCCCGTCAAGCTGTCGACGCGCGAAATCGAGGTGATCCGCCTGTATCTCGACGGCATGCCGATCAAGACGATCGCGCAGCGGCTGAACAAGGGCAAGCAGACGGTCAGTGCGCAAAAGATCAGCGCGATGAAGAAGCTCGGCGTGAACAACGATGTCGAGCTGATTCAACGGGCGGCCGCACTCGGCTTCGGCGGCGGACAGGCTGCGGGGCGGCTGCGCGGCGCGGGTGCGGTATCGGTGATGCAGCGCGAATGACGATGCCGACACGTATGCGCGATGTCGATGGCGGCAAGGTCGCGTGATGGGGCGGTATGCGATCGGCCGTGAACGCCGATCGGTGGGAAGGGTGAATGAGCGGAGTGGGCCGAATGCGCCGAGCCGGCTAAACGGACGAAGGGAGCTGAATGGCCGCGGCCGATATATCGTCGATCGACGTGCGACCCGCGGCGACGGCCGGGTAATTGCGTAACCGGCCGCGACACGAGACGCCAGTTCGCCGCGCGATCGTCGCCGCGCAAGGGGGCGTTCGCGCCTATGAAGCGCACGTGCGTGTGTCATCGCATCGACACCGCCCGCAACCGAATGTGAGCCCCGGCCAGCCACCCGACGCGAGCGCGCCGGGTGCAGCAGCGCGCCGCAAGCGCGCCGGTATCAGCCCGTCAGGCCGGCAACGAGAACCGCGTGACCGCGTCGCGCAGCGCCTCGGCCTGGTCGCGCAGCGAATGCGCGGCAGCGGCCGCCTGCTCGACGAGCGCCGCGTTCTGCTGCGTGACCTGATCCATCTCGCCCACGGCGCGGTTGACCTGTTCGATCCCGGCGCTCTGCTCGCGCGACGCGTGGCTGATCTCGTCGAGGATTTCGTTGACGCGGCGCACCGACTGCACGATCTCGGTCATCGTTTCGCCGGCGTGCGTGACGAGCGTCGCGCCGTGCTCGACCGTTTCGTTCGACGACACGATCAGCGACTTGATTTCCTTCGCCGCCGTGGCCGAGCGTTGCGCGAGCGAGCGCACCTCGGCCGCGACCACCGCGAAGCCGCGGCCCTGTTCGCCCGCGCGCGCCGCTTCGACGGCCGCGTTCAGCGCGAGGATGTTGGTCTGGAACGCGATCCCGTCGATCACGCCGATGATGTCGCCGATCTTGTGCGAGCGGGCCGTGATCTCGTTCATCGTGCGCACGACGTCGTCGACCACCTCGCTGCCGCGCGTCGCGACCTGCGCGGCCTGGCCTGCCAGCGTTGCGGCCTGCGCCGCGCTGTCCGCGTTCTGTTTCACGTTGGCGGTCATCTCGTCCATGCTCGATGCGGTCTGCACGAGGGCGGCTGCCTGCTCCTCGGTGCGCTGCGACAGGTCGGTGTTGCCCGATGCGATCTCGCTCGCGCCGACGTTGATGTTCTCGGTGCCGGCCCGCACCCGCGACACCATGTCGATCAGGCCGCTCTGCATCGAATGCAGCGCGTGCAGCAGGCTGCCGCGATCGTCCTGCTTCACCGTCACGCGCGTGGTGAGGTCGCCCTGGGCGATGCGCTGCGCGGCGTCGAGCGCAGTCTCGAGTTCGCCGCCGAGGTTCGCACGCACGCTCTTCAGCACCAGCACCATCACGACGGTCGCGGCCGCGCCGAGCACGGCCGTCATCACGAGCCAGCGGCCGACGCTCGCGAGCACCGCCGCATAGACGTCGTCCATGTACATGCCCGTCACCAGATACCAGTCCCACGGCGCGAAGCGCTGCACCGCGCTGGTCTTGGCCTGCGGCTTGTCGGCGCCCGGCTTCGGCCACATGTATTCGACGAAGCCCTTGCCGCCGTCCGCGTTGCCGGCCTTCACGATCTCGATGAACAGATGCTTGCCGTCCGGGTCGGTGAAGTTCGACACGTCCTTGCCGTTGAGCTCCGTCTTGATCGGATGCATGACGATCGCCGGCTTCGAGTCGTTGATCGAGATGTAGCCGTCGGTGCCGTAGCGCATCGCGGCGATCGCTTCGAGCGCCTTCTGTTTCGCGTCGGCTTCGGACAGCGCGTTCTGCTGCGACAGCTTGTAGAAGTGATCGGCGACGTTGGTTGCCTGCGCAACCAGCGTGGACAACTGGTCGCGGCGGTCTGCCGTCATCGACGTGCGCGTCTGCCACGCGCCGATCCCGGCGATCATGAGCAGGCCGAGCCACAGGATGACGATCATCGAAGCGAGTTTCTGGTTCAGGGAAAGGGTGCGCATGGGTATCAGGTCGGTCGGTCAAGCAGGCGCGCCGGGACGGCCTAGCGGTTTACTTCTGGTTTACTTGTTTGTCGGCTCGACGCGACCGTTCCCGTAGGCGGGAAATCCCTTAGATGTCTTGCGAACGTCGCATGCCGGCCTGCGGTCATCCCTGCATATGCATAGGTTGTGTGGCTATACTGTCTGACGATTGCGGCCATGCGCCGGGCCGGCGAGCGGCCCGCGTGGCGGCATTGAACGAGGCGAAAGGAGGCAGCGATGCGGATTCTGGTGGTAGGGGCCGGCGCGGTCGGCGGATATTTCGGCGGACGCCTCGCGGCGGCCGCGCGCGACGTGACGTTCCTGGTGCGCGAAGGTCGCGCGGCGGCGCTCGCGCGCGATGGTCTGATGATTCGCAGCCCGCGCGGCGACCTGACGCTCGCCAATGTGCAGACGTTACGCACCGGCGACGCGGCCGCGCCGTTCGATCTGGTGCTGCTCAGCTGCAAGGCGTACAGCCTCGACGACGCGATCGCGTCGTTCGCGCCGTTCGTCGGGCCGTCGACGTTGATTCTGCCGATGCTCAACGGGATGCGTCATCTCGACGTGCTGCGCGAGCGGTTCGGCGCGGAGCGGGTGCTGGGCGGACTGTGCGTGATCGCGGCGACGCTCGATCGCGAGCAGCGGATCGTACATCTGAACGACACGCACGGCCTGTCGTTCGGCGAACTGGGCGGCGGCGAATCGGCACGCGTGCGCGCGGTGGCCGACGTGCTCGGCGGCGCGGGCTTCGACGCGACGCTCAGCGACGACATCGTCGCGCGGATGTGGGACAAGTGGGTGTTCCTCGCAACCCTGGCCGCAAGCACGTCGTTGTTTCGCGGTTCGGTCGGCGATATTCTCGCCGCGCCGGACGGACGCCGCCTGCTCGAGGCCATGCTCGACGAGTGCAGCGCGATTGCCGCGCACAACGGTTATCGCCCGGAGCCGGCCGCGATCGAGCGGATGCAGCGAATGGTGCTGACGCCGTCGCCGCTGACCGCATCGATGCTGCGCGACGTCGAGAACCGCGCGCGCGTCGAAGCCGATCACGTGCTCGGCGATCTGCTCGCGCGCCGCGACCCGCATGCGGCGGATGCACTGTCGCTGTTGCGCATCGCGTACAACCATCTGAAGACTTACGAGGCGCGCGTCGCGCGGGAAAGCGCGGCCGCTTAATGGCTGTTGCGGGTCACACGATGCGCGATGCGTGCGCAACCGTCGGCTAAACCGGATCCTTGCTCGGCGGCCCGTCCGGTTGTTGCGGATTCTCGTGAGGGTGGCCGGGCGCCGGCGGCGACAACGGGTCGTCTTCCGGATCGCGGTTCGGGTCGGCCGGGGGCTCGGGCATCGGGGTAGTGTGATCCATGGAGAGCTCGCGCAATGCGTGACAGGGGAAGCGGACGGCGCGGTGAGCGCGCCTCGTCTTCGTTATAGGCAATCGGGCACGCGTTTGCAGTGCGATTGCCTGCGATATTCGCTCGGCGGTTGATATCGCACCGAATCTCGGACCTTGCGCTGGCGGCGCGCGTCGACGTCAGCGCAGATCGGCCGGCGTATCGACGTCGCGCACGATGCCCGGATCGTCGACGTCGAGCAGCTGCACCGGCGCGCTGGCGAACAGCGCGCGGGCGCCCGTATCGCCGTCGAGCGCGGCGAGCGCATCGTAATGGTGCAGAGCAAAGCCGACCGGATGACCGCGCACGCCACGATGCATCGGCGCGACGATCGACGCGCGATCGGCATCTAGCGCGCGCGTGACGGCTTCGTAGGTGGATGCGGCGATCCACGGCATGTCGGCGAGCGCGACGAGCCAGCCGGTCGCGTCCGGCGACGCGCGCACGCCGGCTGCGAGGCTCGCGCCCATGCCGCGCATCGCGTCGGGTGCGTAGACGACCTGGCAGCCGGCTTCGTTCAGCAACATCGCGAGTTTTTCGGCGCCGGGACGCACGACGGCGACGACGTCAGCCGTCGCCGCCGCAAGGTGCCGCGCAGCGGCGACCGCGACCGGCGTGCCGTCGGGCAGCCGTGCGAGCAGCTTGCTGTGCAGCCCCGTTGGATCGAAGCGTTGACCAAGACCGCCGGCGAGCAGGACGCCGGTGGCGAGTGACGCATAGGACATCGGCGCGGGGAGAGGAGGGCAGGTGGGCCGATTGTGCGGGAGCGGTCGGCGATCGGCAAGTGCCGATGTTACCGACGCAGGCGGATGGGTGGCGGAAAGAATGTCGGCGAGCGGTTGCGTTCGTGCATGGTCGCGTCGAGCGCAGCGGATTGCACGTGCTGAGCCGTGCATCGCCGCGTAGGCGCGGACGCCGCTCGCGTTACCGATGATCGTGACGATAGTTGTGCGGCTGGCGGCTGGCGGCTGGCGGCTGGCGAGTGCGACCGGCGACCGGCGACCGGCGACCGGCGACATGCGCCGCGACGCGCGTGCTCGCGCTGCCGGCATCGGCGTTCGCGGCCGGATGCGAACGAATCCGGCCGCGCGGCGCCGCTGCGCGTCAATCGATCCCGTGGAACACCGCGTCCTCCGGCCCGAGATACGCAGGCGGGCGCCACGTCGCGTCGCGCATCGAGTGCTGAACCAGATTCTCGACGCCGAGCAGCACCGCGAAGATCGCCATTCGCACGGGGATGCCGTTGTCGGTCTGGCGGAAGATTGCGAGGCGCGGATCGCGGTTCAGGTCGACGGACAGGTCGTTCGCGCCGGGCCGGCTGTCGCGCGGCAGCGGGTGCATGATCAGCGTGTCGGGCTTGCATACGGAGTCGACGAGAGCCTGGTTGATCTGGAATTCCGGCGTGTAGCCTTCGAACGATTCGTCGGTGAAGCGCTCCTTCTGGATCCGCGTCGCGTAGACGACGTCCGCGCCGCGCAGTCCGGCGGCGAGGTCGTTGGTCTGCTCGATCACGTGACCGTTCGTCGTGATCTGATCGATGATGTACGCGGGCATCTCGAGCGTCGGCGGCGACACCAGCGTGAACTTCAGCCCGCGATACAGCGCCAGCAGCTTGACGAGCGAATGGACGGTGCGGCCGTATTTCAGGTCGCCGACGAGCGCGATATGCGCGCCGTCGACGATCTTGCCCAGGCGCGAGAATTCGCGCTGGATCGTGTAAAGGTCGAGCAGCGCCTGGCTCGGGTGCTCGCCGGGGCCGTCGCCGCCGTTGATCACCGGCAGGTTGGTCGCGCGCGCGAATTCGGCCACCGAGCCCTTCTCCGGGTGGCGGATCACGAGGGCGTCGACGTAGCCGGCCATCACGCGGCTCGTGTCGTAGATCGATTCGCCCTTGGCCATCGACGAGAACGTGAAGCCGGTGGTGTCGCACACCGAGCCGCCGAGCCGGCAGAACGCCGCCCCGAACGACACGCGCGTGCGGGTGCTCGCTTCGAAGAACAGGTTGCCGAGCACCGCGCCCTCGAGCACGCGCGAAATCTTGTGGCGGCGCGCGATCGGCTGCATCACGTCGGCGACGCGGAACAGCGCCTCCACCGAGTCGCGCGAGAATTGGTCCACCGAGATCAACTGCGGCTTGCCTTCGAACAGGAACTGCTTCGCGAGGCCTTGCTTGTCTACGCTTTGCGTATAGTCTTCGCCATCCGGGCCCGCCCGCCCGACGATTTCCGAGACGAAGCGCTCGACGATCTCGGGCATGCCGCGCGATTCCTGCGAATCGTCGGGCAGCAGCCACGTATCGAGCGCACGGCGGCTCACGCCGATGCGGCTCGCGAACGCTTCGCGCGTCATGTTGAGGCGGCGCATCGCGTCGCGCAGGAAGGCTTGCTGGGGAACGGTCATCGGCGGCACCCTGGTGGAAAATATACGCGATGCGTATATTAGTTCGGGCGACGGCGAAGTCAAGCAAAATCTGCGCGGCCGCGACGCTGCGTGCACTGGCGCGCGGCGGGCGTCTCCGTATAATCCGTTCAGGCCCCGTGTTCCGCATGCCGCGGGACGCGCCGCCTGACACGATCTGCCCGGTCGGGCTTGTTGACTCGAAGGAGAATGAGAATGACGCGTACGATTGCTGCAATGCTGCTGGTGGTGACCGCCGCGCTCGCCGGTTGCAATACCGTTGCCGGCATGGGGCAGGACATTTCGAAGGGCGGCCAGGCGATCAGCGACACGGCTGAGAAGGCGAAGTAAGCCGAACGGTTCCGGCTTGCGCGGAACACACCGGCCCGTCCCGCCGTCGCGGGGCGGGCCGGTGTTTTTTTGCGGCCCGCGATAGAGGCCGCGTCACGCCGAACGCGGCGTCAGGCGCTTTCGACGAAGGCGTAGCGGCCGTCGATCTTGCGCGGCGAAAACCAGCCGAAGTCGGGGAACATCCGGTTGCGGACGAACCACACGTAGCCGACCAGGATCACGGTGACGGCGAGGCTCGGCAGCGCGGCGGACGGATCGCGACCGAGCGCGGCGATGGTTTTCGGCAGTTGCAGGAGCGACAGAACGATGAACGCGTGATACGCGCCGACGCGGTGAGTCGCGAAGCCCCAGATGAACAGCAGCGACAACGACACGGTCAGCGCGCCGAACAGCAGCGTCGCGCCGATGCCGAGCCCACCGGCGGCGAACACGTAGGCGAGCGCGACGCTGATCAATAGCTGCGCGACGCCCAGCCCGACCAGGATGCGCGTGTGCACGCGGTTTCTCCGACACAGCTCGGGATCGGGGCGCGACGCGATCAGGCGCGCGAGCAACTGTTCCTTGAGACCGTGGCCCGCCAGCTCGGCGAGCACGTCGGCTTTCCTCGCGCCCGAGGACAACAGCGCCGCGATGCGTGTTTTGGCTTCCTTCTTGTTCATGGCGATGCGTATGCGTTCGGTGGTCGAATGGCCAGGCCACGCGAATATTGCATCTTGCGCGACGCGGCGCAACGGTTTTGCCACGCGCCGACACATTCCTACAATCGTTACCGTTGGCCGGTCACGCGGGATGCGCAGCGGACCGGATCACTCGGCGATCTGCGATGCGGAGGCGTCCGCCTGCGCCGCCGGTCGATGCGTCGTCGCATCACGCCGCCGCGTCGCGCCTACGAGCATCGCCGCGACGACGAGCGCAACGCCGAGTAGCTGCGTGCCGCCGAGCGTCTCACCGAACAGCGCCACCGCGAACAGCACGGCCGAGACCGGCGCGACGGCGGTGAACAGCGCCGCTTCGGTGCCGCTCGTGCGCGCCGAACCCGCGTACCAGCACACGTAGCCGAGCACGGTCGGCACCAGCGCGTAATACGCGATCGCGCTGACGGCGCCGAGCGTCCAGCCGCTCGCCAGCGCATGCCATTCGAACGCGGCCGGCACGAGAGCGAGCATGAAGCCGAACCCCGACATCGCGGCTGACAGCGCGAGCGGCGACAGCGGCGTCGACAGCCGCCGGTTCAGCAGGATGAACACGGCTTCGCATGCGACGGCGGCCAGCACCAGCGCGTTGCCGGCGAGCGTGCGCAGCGACGGCATGGCGTGACCCGGCGCGAACGTGACGGTCAGCACGCCGGCGGTGGCGAGCGCGGCCGCGCACCAGTCGCGCGGCGTCTGGCGCTCGCGCAGCACGACGGCCGCGATCAGGGTCGACATCGCCGGCAGCGTGCCGAGCATCACGCCCGCATCGATCGGCGACGACAGTTTCGTGCCGCCGATCAGTAGCACCGTGTAGCCGACGCCGCCGGCCGCCGCCTGGACGACCAGCAGGATCGCGTCGCGTGTCGACACGCGCGGCCATCGTGCGCGCTGAATGCGCATCAGCGCGAGCAGCAATGGCGTTGCGATCAGGAAGCGCAGCGTGGTGGCGGTGAACGGCGGCAGGCCGCCGGCCGCGATGCGGCTCGCGATGACGGTGCTGCCGACGCCCGCCATCGCGGCGGTGAGATAGAGATAGCCGATCAGTCGTGTGTTCATGCGGCGCATCATCGCGGGTGACGATGCGGCCGTCTTGAATGAAATTGCGGGGGGATGGGAGCGGCGAGGGCGGCGGGTGGTGTAGTCGGGCGGGGAGGCGGATGATCGCGTGTCGGCCGTGACTGCGATCGTGACCGTGACTGCGATTGCGATTGCGATTGCGACTGCTGCTGCGATACAACTGGGAATTCGACTTTGGCTTCGACTTTGGCTTCAACTGCGACTGGGACTGCGACTGGGACTGGGGCTTCGACTTCGGCTGCGATTGCTATTTCGGCTACGACAGCGATCGTGAGTACTGCCGCTACCGCCATCGCCATCGCCGCTCGGCGGCGATCATCGCTACCGACGCATCGCCAGCACCGCCCGCGCTATCGCGCGGAGCGTCATCCCGCCTGCAGGAATCGCCCCGGCGTGATCCCGAACTGGCGCGCGAACGCGCGCGTCAGATGACTCTGGTCGGCGAAGCCGGCTTCGGCCGCGGCATCCGCGATCGGCCGGCCGCTCGCAAGCAGCGCACGCGCGAGCCGCGTGCGCGACTGCATCAGATACGCGTGCGGCGTGACGCCCAGCTCGCGCGCGAACCCGCGCAACAACTGGAAGCGGCTCACGCCGCCGAGCCCGGCCAGTTCCGCAAGCGATGCCGGTTCGGCTGGCGCCGCGTCGAGCCGTTCCCGCGCGGCGCGGATCGCCGGCGCGACGCACGCAGCCCGCAGCGTGCGATTCGAATGCCGCGCGAGCAGCGCGGCCACCAGCATCACGAGCGCTTCGTCGCGTGCGAGAGGCGGCGCGTTGCCCGCGACGACCCGCGCATGCAGCCGAGCGAACGCGGCTACGAGCTGCTCGTCGCGCACGGCCGGGTTCGCGAGTTCCACACCGCCGATGCCTTCTTCCGCCGCTATGCCGGCAACCAGTGCGGGCGCGAGGTACAGCATTCGCCAGCGGCGACCGGTACCCGCATCGATCGGCATGCCGTCGTGCATCTCACCGGGATTCACCATGATTGCGTCGCCGGCCAGAGCGTCGACCTGCCCGCGGCCGCTCCACGACCTGTGTGCGCCGCTGACGATCACGCCGACGCCGAATTCGTCGTGTGCGTGCCGCGGAAACGAGCGATCGGAATCAAGGCTGATCGCCTCGATGCCTTCGTCGGTTCGTCGGTAATGCGTGACACGGTGCATGCTCGCTCCTCGCTCCTCGCTCCTCGCTCCGCCGCGACGCGGATCAAATGCACTTTAGCGCGTTCCCGTATCGCGCGCCCCTCATCCGTTCGGCCGATACCGCGCGGCACACGCAACGTGCACCATGTACACATGAGCAGCGTAGACGGCCCGCCGGGCCGGAAGCTGTGCGGGAGAAAGCAATTGCTACGACGGCACCCGGTATTCCTTCAGGTCGGCGCGCTCGCGGACGCCTTCGCGCCACACGCAAACATACTCGCGCCCGTGCGCGCGCTCGTCGGCCAGCCATGGTCCTTGCCGACGCGTGGGACGTGCGGCGCGCCTATTCGTTCGAGGTCGGCGCGCTGCAATGGCGCGACACGGCGAGCGACGCAGGCGGGCGCGCGCCGTGCCGCGTCACGCGGCCGCTCGAGGACCGGTACTTCGTCGACTACGTCGATCCCACCGAGCGCGCGACCTCCGTGAGCGTCGTGATCGACGTTGCGAACGACGTGTGGACATCGGTGACCGGCACACTCCAATCGATGCCGACGCGCCGCGATGGCTGCGATTGCGCGCGATCGATCCGCCGTCGCCGTCGCCTCGGCCGACAGCGCACGGACGCGCCCGCCGCCCCAGCTACAGCCAGCCGTTGTGGATGAACTCGACGACCGAGTACCGGCGCCGCTCGAGCGCGTGCTGCCGCACCGCCTCGACGATTCGCGACACGCCGTCCGCGTAGGGCGACGCGCCGTACACGCGCGATTCGAACTGGAGGCTGCACGCGCCATCGTCGATACGGACCCGATGGAATGCATGGCGGCCGAGCTGATCGTCCGGAATCTGCAGGACATCGCGTTGCGCGTCGGGGTCGCGCACCGAGCGGATATCATGCGCCGGCACGCCGAGCGACCGGGCGATGCCGACCGCGGTGCCGGGCACGGACGTCTTGCTCGCCTGATGCGACTCCGTCACGCTGATCCGGCAGTCGCGAAACAGATGGCCGCTGGTGTCGAGCATGCTCATGAACTTCAGCATCAAGATGTTGGTGTTCGGGCACAGCACGACGGGGAAGTCGTACGATCCGGTTTCGAGCGCGGAGCCGGTGGACAGCTCGACGAGCGGCGAGCCGGTTGCATCGCAGAACGCGATCACGGCGGGCAGCTCGCGGCCCGAGCCCGCATGCACGACGATCGCGCGGGTATCGGGGCGCGCGCGCTGCGGCCACGCGATCACGTCACAGGCGGCGGGATCGAGTCGGTGCGACGCGAGCAGTTCGGCGGCCAGTTTGCCGGTGCCGACGACGAGTACTTGCATGGAATGGGCGCGTGAGGTTGGAGTGGTGCCGTGCGGGCCGGACGCGGCGCTCTCGCGCCCGACGCGGCCGCGGTGCGCCGTGCGGCGCAGCGGCTTCGCGCATTATGCCCGCATGCCGAGCGGCTCGGTGCGTGCGCCGACGTGGCTGCCCGATCGCGCGGAGGTGTCGAGGCCGCCCGGCGGTCCTCAGCTACGCGCATGCGGCCGGGAACGGCGCTACGCTGTCGAAGCGCCGGCCCGCCGGATCGCGCGTAGCGCCTGCATCGATTGCGCACCGCGCATTACTCGACAGGCATCATTCAACTCGCATAGACCAAGGAGAACATATCGATGGAACACGACCTGCAAGGCAAGGCCGTTGCGATCACCGGCGGATTCGGCCATCTGGGCGTCGCCACGGCCGCATGGCTCGGCGGGCGCGGCGCCCGCGTCGCGCTGATCGGCCGAGGCCCGGCGCCCGAGCCACAGGCATTGCCCGACATACCGGCCGACGCGCTGCGCATCGGCGGCATCGATCTCGTCGATCCGCAGGCCGCCGTGCGTGCGCTGGAAACGGTCAATCGCGAATTCGGCAAGGTCGACGCGCTGCTGAACATCGCCGGCGCGTTCGTGTGGCAGACGATCGCCGACGGCGATGCAGCCACCTGGGACCGCATGTACGACCTGAACGTGAAGACCGCGTTGAACGCGTCGAAGGCTGCGCTGCCGTATCTGATCGCGAGCGGCGCCGGCCGCATCGTCAACATCGGCGCGGGCGCCGCGTCGAAGGCCGGCGCCGGAATGGGCGCATACGCGGCCGCGAAGGCCGGCGTCGCGCGGCTCACCGAGGCGCTGGCCGCGGAACTGCTCGATCGCGGCGTCACGGTGAACGCGCTGCTGCCGAGCATCATCGACACGCCGCCGAACCGCGCCGACATGCCGGATGCGGACTTCTCGCGCTGGGTGCGGCCCGAACAGCTCGCGGCGACGATCGGCTTTTTGCTGTCGGACGACGCGCAGGCGATCACCGGCGCATCGATCCCGGTGAGCGGGCGGGTCGCGTAGCGACGCGACACGCGAGCGCATTCGGCTTCGGCATCACGGCAGGCGTAAGCGCACGCGCACGCGCCACCGCGCGCGACGCCTGCCGGCCGATGTGCCGGCGAGACGCTGCATGCATGCGTGAGCCTGCGTGCAGCCGGCCATCGCCTTATACTCCGCGTTCGACATCAACCGACCGAAGCCGTGACGAAGCCTGACGCTGCGGATGCGCCCACCGACGATCCGCGTCCCATCCCGCCCGAACAACCTGAACTGGAAGACTGCTGCAACAGCGGCTGCTCGCCGTGCGTCTTCGACCTGTACGACGAAGCGCTTGCGCGCTATCGCGCCGAGCTCGCCGAATGGGAAGCGCGTCACGCGCCGCCCAAGCCGCAATCGTAAGCGGGCCGCGCGCAAGGGCTCGCTTGTGCACGGCGTTTGTCATGTCGCTGCCGGCGTCGCTGCGTCGCTGACGTCACGCGCGCGCCTGCGTCCGCCGCTGCAGCGGCCCCAATGCTGCCGACAACACGACGCACGCGAGGAACACTGCCGTCAGCGCCCACATCGTCGCGCTGAACGCGTGCACGTAGGCGAGCGGCGCCGGTCGCGCGCCGAGCCGCGCGAAGAACAGGCCACCGAGCGCCGCCGCGCCGACCGCCGCACCGATCTGCAGCATCGCCGTCACCATGCCGGACGCGACGCCGGCGCGCGCGGCGTCGACTTCCGCGAGCACGATCCGCACGACCGAAGGCAGTACGAGGCCTTGCCCGATGCCGATCGCGGCGATCCCCGCATGAAAGCCCGGCCCGGGCGCGTGTTCGCTGGCCAGCGCGGCGGCCGTCGCGACGCCGGCCGCGAGCATCGCGAAGCCCAGCGTGAGTACGCGATGGCCGCCGAACCTGCCGACGAGCCGCGGCATCAGCAACGGGCTTGCCAGGAAGCCGACGCCGAGCGGCAGGATCGCGAGCCCAGACTGCAGCGCCGACCAGTTCAGGCATCCCTGCAGATAAATGCCGTAACTCAGGAAAAACGCGCTGAGCATGTAGAACAGGAACGCGAGCGTGAGGCCGAGCGCGATGTCCGGATTGCGCAGCAGCCGCACGTCGAGCAACGGGTCGCGTCCACCGGCGAGCTGGCGCGTTTCGACCGCGAGCAGCGCGCCGAGCATCGGCACCGCGCCGGCCACGCACGCGACCATCCACAGCGGCCAGCCGGCTTCGCGCCCATGCGTGAGCGGATAGACGAGCATCAGCAGGAACAGCGACAGCAGCGCCGTGCCGGGGACGTCGATGCGCTGGCCGCGCGGCGGCCTGCTTTCGGGAATGAAGCGCCAACTGCCGAGCAGCGCGAGGATCCCGATCGGCACATTGACCAGGAAGATCGCGCGCCAGCCGAGACCGAACGGATGCAGCGCGATCAGCACGCCGCCGCCGAGCTGACCGATCACGGCCGCAAGCCCGAACACGAAACCGTAGAAGCCCATCACGCGCACCTGCTCGTGCGGGCTGAACACGCTGCGGATCGTCGCGAGTACCTGCGGCGCGAGGATCGCCGCGAACAGCCCCTGCAACACGCGACCGCCGACCAGCACCGCGCCGCTGTCGGCCAGCCCGCACAGCGCGGACGCCACGACGAAGCCCGCCATCCCGGTCATGAACATCCGCTTGCGGCCGTACAGGTCGCCGAGGCGCCCGCCCGTGATCTGCACGACCGCGTTCGCGCATGCATACGCCGACACGACGAGTTGCAGCTCGGCCGGCCGCGCGCCGATGCCGTCGCGGATGGCCGGCAGTGCGAGATTGACGATGAAGTAGTCGAGCGGCGGCAGGATGGCGCCGATCAGCAGCACGACGAGAGCCCAGCCGTGATGGCTGCGTGCCGGTGCTGCGGCCGCAGTCCCGGCCGGGGCTGCGGCGCAACGGGCGAGTGTGTTGTCGGTCATGAACGAAAGTCCGAAAGAATGAGGGCCGCGCGGCATGTCGGGTGGTGCCGAAATGGAGCGACGCGGCGGTTGACCGACATTCTGACCATCGTCCATGGTTCGGAAAAGCGTGAATTGGTGGTAGCATCCATCGGGTTATTCGATGGATGGGGTACGTGATGCGAGGTTTCGATCTGGATCAGTTGCGCACGTTCGCGGCGGTCGCGGACGCCGGCAGTCTGAGTGCGGCCGCGCCGTTGCTGCACTTGTCGCAGTCGACGGTCAGCGAGCAGGTGCGCAAGCTCGAATCGCGCGCCGGCATGTCGTTGTTCGTACGCAGCAAGCGCGGCGTCGAGCCGACGCCGGCCGGCGCGCGTCTGCTGCAACATGCGCGGCGCATCGTCGCGTTGAACGAGGCGGCGTTCGACGAGGTGCGCGGTCAGGCGATCAAGGGCGAGTTGCGCGTCGCGATCACCGACTATTACCGCACGCACGAAGTGGCGGGCCTGCTCGCGCGATTGCGCGAATGCTACCCGCAACTGAGGCTGCACGTGAGCGCAATGAAGAGCATGGACATCGAAGCGGCCCATGCGCGCGGGCAGATCGATCTCGGCGTCGTGATGCACCTGTCGCGCGGGCCGTTCCGGCCTGCGTCGGCTGATACGCGCTGGGTGTTGCGGCGCGAGCCGCTGTCGTGGGTCGCGGCGCCGGCGCTGGCCGAACAGCTTCCGCAGCCGCTGCCGCTCGTGCTGCTGCCGGACGACTGCATGATGCATCAGATCGCCGTGCGCTCGCTCGATGAACAGCAGGTGCCGTACGGGCTCGTGCACAGCGCGTCGGGCGTCGCCGGGCTGCAGTCGTTGCTCGCGGCCGGGCTGGGCGTCGGCTGCCTGTGCGCGTCTTCGATCGGCGAAGGCCTCGTGCGGCTCGGGGCGAAATACCGGCTGCCGGCGCTGCCCGACGCGGTCTTTTCTCTGACGCCGCCGATGCCCGGCGAACGCGAGACGGTGACGCAGGCGCGTGAGGTGCTGTCGCGACAACTGCTGATGTGACGTCGGGGCGGGTGAGGGCGTCGCCGCGCTCGACGTGTATCGCGATGTGCTGCTTGCCAAGCTGAAGCGGTCGAAGCAGCCGGAGCGGTCGAAGCGGCCGAAGCAGCCGGAGTAGTCGAAGCGGTGCCAGCGGCCCAATCCCTCGACATCAACACCCGCGCCCCACATCCCAAATAGCCGCTCCGTCGCCCGCCGCACGCATCGCATCGCCCGCCCCAGCCATTCACGCGTACCGCAGCATCGAAGAACCCTACTCGCCGCCCCCCTCGGCATACCCACGCAGCCCGTTTGCGAGCGCGTCGAATACGACGCGACAGCGCGCGCTCGTGCGCAGATCCTCGTGCATGACCACCCAGGTCTCCAACGCGAGCGCGGGCGTATCCGGCAGCACGCGAACGAGCCGCGCATCGCGCCTGGCGAGCGCGCTCTGACAGAAACCGATCCCGTACCCCGCACGGATCATCGCCAGTTGCGCGAGATTGCTGTCGGTGCGCAGCGCGAACGCGTCGCGCTTCCACTGCGGCATCGCGCGGCCGGCCGCGCGAATGAACGGCGTCACCGTATCGAAACCGATCAGCGCGTGACGCGCGAGCTCATCGACCGTCGACGGCGCGCCGTTGCGCGCGAGATAGTCGTCGCGCGCATGCAGCGCGACCTCGATCGCGCCGATGCGCCGCGCGACGAGCGCATCCTGCGCAGGCGGCGCCATGCGCACTGCAATATCGGCTTCGCGGTTCAGCACGTCCTGGATGCGGTCAGTCGAGACCAGTTCGATCACGAGCTCCGGATGGTCGCGGCGCAATTGCGCGAGCATCGGCGGCAGCACTTCGACCGCGATCACGTCGCTCGCCGAAATGCGGACGATCCCGCGCACGCCGGCGCCGTGGCTCGCAGCCGCGCGCTCGAACGCGGCGGCCGCACTGCGCAGCGCCTCCGCGTGACCGCGCAGCGCCACGGCCGCCTCGGTCGGGAGAAGCCCCGACGGCGATCGCGTGAACAAGGTCTGGCCGAATGCGGCCTCGAGCGCCGCGACGTGACGGCCGGCCGTCGGCTGCGTGATGCCGAGCGCGCGCGCGGCGCCCGACAGCGACCCTTCCGTCAGCACGGCGAGAAAGGTGCGGTAGCGTTCCCAGTTCAGATCGGTGGTCATGCATAAATGTATAGCCGGTCGCTCAAGCTCGGCAATTCATTATTAGCTCGCTCCGGCCGAGAATGGCGACCGACAACGGTTCATCACGGAGGGCGGTCATGACGGCAGGCGCAGCGGGGACACAACGGCAGGTACTCGTGCTTGGCGCGAGCGGCGGAATCGGCGGCGAGGTCGCGCGGCAATTGCGCGATGCCGGCTGGCAGGTGCGCGCGTTGAGCCGCAGTCTCGACGCCGCGAGCGTGGAGCGCGACGGCATCGGATGGGTGCGCGGCGACGCGCTCGACCGCGACGCGGTGCTTCGTGCGGCACGCGGCTGCAGCGTGCTCGTACACGCGGTGAACCCGCCCGGTTACCGGAACTGGTCGACGCAGGTGCTGCCGATGCTCGACAACACGATCGCGGCGGCCACGCGCGAGCAGGCGACGATCGTGCTGCCCGGTACGGTCTACAACTTCGGTCCGGACGCGTTTGCGCTGCTGCACGAGGACGCGCCGCAGCGGCCGGTGACGCGCAAGGGCGCGATCCGCGTCGAGATGGAGCGGCGGTTGCAGGCGGCGACGGCGAACCGCGTGCGCACGATCGTCGTGCGGGCCGGCGATTTTTTCGGTCCCCGCGCGGGCAACAACTGGTTCGGGCAGGGCATGGTGAAGGCGGGGCGTCCGGTCACGGCGATCAGCGTCCCGGGGCGGCCGGGCGTCGGCCATCAATGGGCATACCTGCCGGATGTCGCGCGCACGATGGTCGAACTGCTCGAGCGGCGCGACGCGCTGGAGCCGTTCGCGCGTTTCCATCTCGGCGGCCACTGGGACGCGGACGGCATGCAGCTGGCGCAGGCCGTCCGTCGCGTGGCGCAGCGGCACGGGTTGCGGCCGACGATCCGGCAGTTCCCCTGGTGGCTCGTATGGGCCGCGGCGCCATTCGTCACGACGATGTGCGAGATGCTCGAGATGCGGTATCTGTGGCGCGAACCGCTGCGGATGGGGAACGCGCGGCTGACCGCGGTGCTGGGGCGCGAACCACTGACGCCGCTCGACACAGCGGTGGAGACGACGCTGGCGGGGCTCGGCTGCTTGTCGTGAACGGAGGCGGCGGTCGGAGGCCACGCGAGGAAGGCGCCGAATACGGAGAACAGACGAACGTGCGGCACCGAGCGAACCGATCGAGCGAACGGACATAACGAACCCCACGCACCCCGTGAACAGCTGCCACCCCGCGCCGACCGAACGCGCGGCGCGCATCCAGGTGCGGTAGGCGTATTCGAACGCGAGCGTCGACACGTCCACGATCCATGCGCCGCCATCGGCGACGCGCGGCGCACCGGCTACGAACGACGCGGTCGCCCCTCGCGGCGAAGCGGCGAACACGCGCAGCGCCGATGCCGGCACCCGCGCCGGTGACCGCAATCATGCGGGGACGCACATAGCTCATGCGTTGCTCCGCAAAGATGCCTTGCCTCGTCACCGTACGCGGCGCGGTCGTACGCCGGCATCCGCGGAAAGGATGAATGCGATCGCCCGCACGATCCAAGCGGGCTGCCGCTGCCGGCCTGACCGGCGGCCAGACGCGCCATTTTGCAAAGGCTGACGATGTCCTGCACCGAATCGCTCTATCCTCCGTATTTTTGCGACAAGTCGTAAAAGCCCCGGCAAAATAGCGCGAAGGCCGGTGCCAAGGCCAGTGCAGACGCCATCGCCAACACCCGGCGGCGCGCCGCACAGCGCGCAACCGCCGACAGCGCCGCTGCCGCCAACTCACAGCCGATGCGCCTGCATCGCGTGCGCCGAAGCCTCGTGCAACGGCGGCGCACTGCCCGTTGCGCGAACGGCACGGATTCGACAAGACAGGGAGGAGCCAGCAATGAGGCTGGACGACGAAAGAGAAAGCGTGAACGTCGAGGATCGACGCGGCGGCGGCTTCGGCGGCGGGCGCGCGACGATCGGCATCGGCACGATCGTGGTCGCGCTGGCCGTATCGTATTTCTTCGGGATCGATCCGCGCGTCGTGCTGCAAGGCGCGTCGGCGTTGCAGGGCCGCGAGCAGCAGACGCAGCCGGCGCCCACGCAGCATCAGGGCGCGCCGGCGAACGATGCGGGCGCGTTGTTCACGCGCAAGGTGCTCGGAAATATCGAGCGCACGTGGACGGGCGTGTTCAGCACGCAGCTGCACGCGCAATACGAGCCGCCGAAGCTGGTGATGTTCACGAATTCGACGCCGACGGCATGCGGCACCGGCCAGACCGCGATGGGCCCGTTCTATTGTCCGGCCGACCGCAAGGTGTACATCGACCTCGGCTTCTATGACGAATTGCGCAAGCGCTTCGGTGCGGGCGGCGATTTTGCGCAGGCCTACGTGATCGCCCACGAAGTCGGCCATCACGTGCAGAACCTGCTCGGCATTTCGGACAAGGTCGATGCCGCGCGCCGGCGTTCGAGCCAGACGCGCGCGAACGCGCTGTCGGTGCGGATGGAACTGCAGGCCGACTGCTTCGCGGGCGTGTGGGCGAACAACGCGCAGCGCGCGAACCAGCACCTGATGGAGCCCGGCGATTTCGAGCAGGGGCTGAAGGCGGCCGCTGCGATCGGCGACGACCGGCTGCAGCAGCAGAGCCAGGGCTACGTCGTGCCGGAGAGCTTCACGCACGGCACCAGCGAGCAGCGCGTGTACTGGCTGCGGCGCGGGATGGAGTCGGGTCAGGTGAGCGCCTGCGACACCTTCGCCGCGAACCCGAACCGATAATCGCCGACGCCGACGCCGACGCCGACGCCGACGCCGACGCCGACGCCGACGCCGACGCCGACGCCGATGCGGCGCAGCGCGCAGCGCGCAGCGGCACGCGCATCGCCGGGCCACCGGGCTGCCGGTGCCGCAGCTCGTCCGTCACGAATTGCGACACGGCGGCGGCTGGCGCCATCGCGATCCGCAGCCGCCGGCCAATCTCCAATCCCCACTCCTGCTTACCGGTTCGCTGCGGCACACCGGTAGCCCGATTCCGGCAGCGCCGCTCGCAGCGGCCCGAGCCGCGACGTCGAGCGCGCCAACCCCGCCCGCGATCTCTCGCTGGCACACCGTCTCTCGTCCCGCGCCGTCCAGCTGCCATCAATCCGTAACGATCGACGTGAACAATGGCGGTCGCTTCAGATCGCCGGAAGCACAGCCATCGCTGCACACGTGTGCAGCCCGAGGCCGACCTGCCACCACGCCGAACGAGAGAGACCACATGACCCTGCTGAGCCGTCTGCGCGCGCTGTCCGCCGCCGTTACGCTGTCCGTTGCCGCTTCGCATGCCTTCGCGGCGGATCTCGTCATCGCGGGCCGCGACGACATCTACGGCAAGGGGCTCGCCGACGCCGTCGCCGGTTTCAACAAGCTGCATCCGGGCACCGACATCGAGCTGCTCAAGCTGCCGAACGCGAACCTGTACCAGAAGCTGAAGCTGTCGATGCGCGAAGGCACCGGCACGTACGACCTCGTGATGATGGACGACACGTGGGCGCCCGAATTCATCGGCAACGGCTGGTTGAAGCCGCTGCCCGCGGCGCTCGCCGACGCGGACCTCGTGCCGTCCGCGGTCGCGCTCGGCCGGAATGCGTCAGGCGCGCTGTACGCGCTGCCGATCGTCGGCAACGTCGAGATGTTCGCTTACCGCAAGGATCTGCTCGCGAAGTACCGCCTGCAGCCGCCGCGCAACTGGGACGACGTGCTGAAAATCGCACAGACCGTCGGCGCGGCGGACCGCAGCATGTCGGGCGTCGTGTTTCGCGGCACCAAGGGCAATCCGATCGTGACCGGCTTTCTGCCGATCCTGTGGGCGTACGGCGGCGACGTGTTCGATCGCGCCGGCAACGTGACGATCGATTCGCGCGAGGCGCAGGCCGCGCTGAAGACCTTCGTCGCGTTGAAGGCGTACGCGCCGAAGGACGTCGACGTGTACGGCGCCGCCGAAGTGCGCGACGCGCTGCAACGCGGCGCCGCCGCGCAGTCGATCGAAGTGTGGCCGGCGTGGATTCCGGCGCTCGACGATCCGAAGCAGTCGCGCGTGGCCGGGCAGATCGCGCTGCAGCCGCCGCCCGGCCAGACGGCCGGCCCCGCGCCGATGCTCGGCATCTGGCAGATGGGCATTCCGAAGGATGCGCCGCACGCGAAGCTCGCGCAGGACTTCCTCGCGTACCTGAGCTCGCGCGACACGCAGACGCGGCTCGCGGCGCTCGGCATTCCGCCGACGCGCCGCAGCGTGTTCGCCGATCCGGCGCTGGTGCGCCAGTATCGCTGGTATCCCGATCAACTGAAGGCGCTCGAAGCGGGCCGCGCGCGGCCGCGCGTGAAGGACTGGCAACAGGTCGAGAGCATTCTCGGCGATCAACTGCAGCTCGCGCTGACCGGGCAGGCCGCGCCCGAGGCGGCGCTGCGCCAGGCACAGCAGAAGATCGCGCAGGCGATGGCCGCGGCCGGCAAGTGACGGCGCGCGTCCATGCGCGCGGCGGCGTCGCGCGCGTCAAGCCGTTGGTCCGCAGTCTGCCGTTCGTCGCGCTGCTCGGCCCCGCGCTGCTGGTGCTGGCCGCGCTCGCGCTGTACCCGGTCGCGCAGGTGCTGGTCGACTCGTTCTGCCGCGTCGACTATACGGCGGGCCGCCGCGCGTTCGCGGGGCTCGCGAACTATCGCGCGGTGCTCGGCGACGACGCCTTCTCCGCCGGCTTCGGCAATACGCTGCGGTTCACGATCGTCGCGTCGCTCGCCGAAGTGGCGCTCGGCTTCGGCCTCGCGCTGTTGTTCGTGCGCGCTTTCCCCGGGCGGCGCATCGCGCTGCCGCTCGCGATTCTGCCGATGATGCTGTCGACGCTCGTGTGCTCGGCGATCTGGCGCAACTGGCTGAACTTCGACGGCTTCCTCAATGCGCTGCTCGCCGTGTTCGGCATCGAAGGCGTGCGCTGGCTGTCCGATCCGCATCTCGCGCTGTGGTCGCTCGCGCTGGTCGACGTGTGGCAATGGACGCCGATGGCGTTCCTGATCGTGCTGGCCGGGCTGCAATCGATTCCCCACGAGCTCTATGAAGCCGCGCGCACCGACGGCGCGAGCGAATGGCAGTGCCTGCGCGACATCACGCTGCCGCTCGCGGCGCCGCAGATCGGCCTCGCGCTGCTGCTGCGCTCGATCGACACGTTCAAGCTGTTCGACAAGGTCTATGCGCTGACGGGCGGCGGCCCCGGCAACGCGACGCAGACCTTGTCGACCTACATCTACGACACGGGCTTCCGCTTTTTCGACGTCGGAACGGCGAGCGCCGCGTCGGTGCTGATGCTCGCGGCGTCCGCACTGCTGGTCTCGGGATACGTATGGCAAACGGTTCGCAAGCGGCGCGCGTGACGCCGCAACGCGTCGGCAGCGCGCCTGCGCGCGCGGGCGCCGCGCTCGCGCACGCGGCGCCGTGGGCGCTGCGCCTCGTCGCGCTCGCGTTGCTGTTGCTGCCGTGTCTGTGGATGGCCGGCGCCGCGTTCATGCCGACGCTCGAACGCCTCGACCATCCGCTGCGGATCTGGCCGGCCGCGCCGACGCTCGAGCATTTTGCATCGGTATGGTCGAACGGCATCGGCGCGCCGCTCGCCAATTCGCTGCTGGTCGGCTTCGGCACGACGCTGCTCGCGCTGGTGCTCGCGTTTCCGGCCGCGTACGCGCTCGTGCGGCTGCGATTTCCCGCGCGGCTCGACGTGCTGTTCCTGATGCTCGTGCTCGCGTTGAAGCTGATGCCGCCGATCACGATCGCGGTGCCGCTGTTCGCGCTCGCGAAGCGCCTGCATCTGCTCGACTCGACGCCCGGCCTGATGCTCGCGTATCAGCTGTACGCGCTGCCGATGGCGATCTGGATGCTGCTCGCGTTCGTGCGCGACGTGCCGCTCGAATACGAGGAGGCCGCGTGCATCGACGGTGCGGGGCTCGCGCGCCGGCTCGTGCAGATCGTGCTGCCGCTGTGCGCGCCGGGGTTGATCGCGACCGCGATCTTCGTGTTCATCGCCGCATGGAACGAATTCCTGATCGCGCTGCTGTTCGTGTCGACGCCAAGCCGCTTCACGCTGCCGCTCGCGATCGCCGGCTACGTGACCGAGAACGGCATCGACTGGGGCGACCTCATGAGCGCGGGGCTGCTCGCGTCGCTGCCGACGCTCGCCATGGCCGGCTACGTGCAGCGCTACCTGCTGCGCGGCTTCGCGGGCGGGCTGAAGTGACGGCGCGCGTCACGCGCAACTGTGCCGCACCACGTGCGTGACCGGCACGACGCGCGTGCGCGACGCGCCGTCGAATGCGCTGATCCGGTCGGCGAGCAGGTCGACGGCCGCGTGCGCGAGACCTTGCGTATCCTGGCGCAGCGTCGTGAGCCGGTACGCGTCGTATGCGGCGGCGGGGATGTCGTCGAAGCCGATCACGCGGACGTCGTCGGGCACGCGCAGGCCGAACGCAGCGCGCGCGGCGTCGATCACGCCGAGCGCGAGCAGGTCGGACGAACAGAACACGCCGTCCGGGCGGTGGTCGGCCGCGAACAGCTGCTGCGCGGCGTCGAGGCCGCACGCATGCGTGTCGGATGCCGTATCGATCACGCTCGCGAGCGTCGCGCCGGACATGTTGCCGCGTTGCAGCGCGTGCGCGAACGCGTCGGCGCGCGAGCGCGCGCTGAAGCTCGCGGTATGCGGGCCGACGAACGCGAGCCGGCGTGCTCCGGCGTGCACGAGACGCTGCGCGGCCTCGGCGGCGCCGGCCGCGTTGTCGCTGACGACGACGTCCGCGCCGGCCAGATTCGCTTCCCTGTTGATCATCACGACCGGGATCCGGTGCGCGAGATACTGCCGAGCGACCGACAGCGGCGGCGACGCGGACGTCATCACGAGGCCGGCGACGCGGTAGCTGAGCAGCCGTTCGAGCGCTTGCCGGAGCTGCTGCGGGTCGTCGGCGTTGGTCACGAGCGGCGTGAATGCGCGCTGCCCGAGCACGGCCATCAGGTCCGACAGCAGCCGCGCGCGCAACGGGTTCTCGAAACCAGCCGTCACGACGCCGATCATGCTGCTGCGCTGCGTGATCATGTCGCGCGCGATCAGGTTGACCTGATAGCCGAGCGCACGCGCGGCGGCCATCACGCGTTCGCGCGTGTCGGGCGCGATGCTCGCCGTCGACGAGAACGCGCGCGACACCGCGGAGCGCGACACGCCGGCGCGCGCGGCGACGTCCGACGCCGTGACCCAGGTTTTCCTTTCCTTGCCGATCATCGACACATGTTCCTCTCGACACACGAAACGCCCGCACCGCTGACCGACTGGATGTCGGCGCTCGACGACGCACGGCCGCTGCATACGCTGACCCTACCGGGCAGCCATGACACCTGTGCGTATACGGTCGACGATCCGCTCGTGCGCACGCAGCGCGCGCCGCTCGCTGCGCAGCTTGCGCACGGCGTGCGGCTGCTCGACATCCGCTGCCGGCATCGTTGCGACACGTTCGACATTCATCACGGCGCGATCGCGCTCGGCATGTCGTTCGACGACGTGCTCGCCGATTGCGCGCGGTTTCTCGCCGCGCATCCGCGCGAATGCATCGTGATGTCGGTGAAGGACGAATGGCCCGCGCACGCGTGCACGCGCGGCTTCGATGCCACGTTCGACGCGCATCGCGCGCGTCATCCGGCACTGCGCTGGCATGCGGGTCGCGCGCTACCCGCGCTCGGCGACGTGCGCGGCGCGATCGTGCTGCTGCGGCGGTTTCGCAGCGGCCGGCCGCTCGGCATCGACCTGAGCGCGTGGCCCGACAACGCGACCTTCACGATCGATCATCCGGATGCGTCGTTCGTGATCCAGGACGAATACCGGGTGCCCGTCGTCGGGTCGATCCAGTACAAGTGGCGGGTGATCGAAGCGCTGCTGACCGGCATGCCGTCGCCGCAAAGCGGCCGCTGGGCGATCAACTTCTGCAGCGGTACGGGGATGGGCGCGAATCCGTCGATCGTCGCGCGCGGCGACGGCCGCGTGCAGGGCATCCATGCGCGGCTCGCCCAACACCTGCGCGAACGGCCCGGCCCGTGCGGCGCGATGCTGCTCGACTTCTGCGATGACGACGACTGGGCGCTCGTGCGCGCGCTGGTCGCGTGCAACGGTTTCGTGGTTGCGCGGCCGTGCGCGCCGAGCGGCTGTTAGCGCATGTGTGCGTTGAAGAACGCGAGCGCGCTCGCGTCGAGCGTCGCATGGAACGCCACGCGATCGAAACCCTTCGCGTCGGTGCAGACGGCCGGCGCGTGCTGCGCGAGTGAGGGCGGACACGGCGCGAGAAACGCGAAGTGCCCCGCATTGGGCACCACGTGCAGTTCGGGGCGCGCGGGCAGCAACTTGGCCAGCGCGGGGCCGGTGTGCGGCTCGACGCCGTCGCCGCCGAATTCGGAGGTCCATAGCTGGATCGGCGCGTGCACGTTGGTCAGCGTGGCGGCGCTCGGGAATTCGTCGAGCGGATCGGCGATCACGTAAGCCTTGACGCGCGCGTCGTGCGTCAACGGCTGGCGCGTGATGCTTTCGTCGTGAATCTGCTTGCAGATGCGCCACGCGGGGTTCGTGCATGCGACCGGCGCATGCGCGAAATCGGGGTTGCCGCCCGCCAGCACGAGGCCCGTGTAGCCACCGCGCGAAAAACCGAAGAAGCCGATCCGCGCCGGGTCGATGCGTGCGGCGTCGGCCGAGGGGCCGAGCATGTAGTCGACGAGCCGCTTGATGTCGGTCGGCCGTTCGAAGAATTCCTGCGCGTCGGCGGCGCGGCTCATGTCGGCGAACGTGTCGCCCGGATGATTGATCGCCGCGACGACGTAGCCCGCATCGGCGAGCGTTTCCGCCAGATCGTGGTGGCCGAGATACGTGCCGCCGTGGCCGTGCGAGATCACGACCAGCGGCAGCGCGTCGCCGACGGTCGCGCAGTCGCGCCGGCCTTGCAGCAGGTACGGGCCGACCGTCAGCGTCTGCGCGGCATCGGCGCAGGGCGTCCATATGATCGCGTGCAGTTCGGGGCCGGATGCATCGGCAGGAATCGTGGCGAACTTGACGCCGGCCGCCTGCGCGAGCGTCGCGCACAGGCACAGCAGCGAAGCGGACAGCCAGTGCTTCATGATGGACTCCTCCGGTGAGGCGAGTGCATGCGACGTGCTGGCCCGCGTGTCCGATCGTACGGACCTTCCGATTGGAGCCTGTCGCCGTTCGTCATGCCCGGCGAGGGCGAGTCACCGCACCGCGATCGCGACCGCCGCGCCGGCCATCGCGGTCGCACTCGTGCGGTTCGCGATCCGCTTCGCGCGTGCGGAGGTGAGGAACGCGCGCGCCCGCAGCGCGAGCAGCGACCAGAAGCAGTCGGTCAGGATCAGGATCACGAGCATCGTGCCGACCAGCTCGCCCCACGCGAGCACGCCGACCTGCGTCAGATCGACGATCGTCGGCAGCAACGCCAGATAGAACAGCATGATCTTCGGGTTGCCGAGCGTGACCAGCGTGCCGGCCGCGAACATGCGCCACGGCGACTGGCCGCGCGGCAGGTCGGCGGCTTTCGTGTCGGTCGGCGCCCGCCACATCTTCCACGCGAGCAGCAGCAGATACGCGACGCCGACGAGCTTCAGCACGAGCAGGCCGCTTTCGAACGTGCGCGTGAACGCGGACAGCCCGGCGACGGCCAGCGTGAGCCACAGCGCTTCACCGATCCACATCGCCGCGAGGAACGGCAGCACGTCGCGCACGCCGTTCGTCAGCACGCGCGCGACGAGCGCGGCGACGCTCGGGCCGGGCGTGCCGGCTAGGGCGAGAAGGGCGAAGGCGAACACGGCGAGCGCGGACAACGTCATGGCGAACCTCTGGCGGAAGGGGGCGTTCGAAAGGTATGAAGTTTCGATTATAGTGACGGCCGTTTCCGTCTGCCTGAGTTGCCGTGATGACAGTATCGATCCGGATTCGCCGCGCCACGCGCGCAGACGCGGCCGCGATGGCCGCCGTCGAAGTGGCCGCTGCCCGGCGCTTTCAGTTCATCGGCATGCCGGACATTGCCGAAAGCGAGCCGACCGATGCGGGCGCCGTGCGCGAGCGCATCGACGCGGGCCACGCGTATGTCGCGACGGACGAAACGGGCGCGTGCGTCGGCTTCGCGTTCTACCGGCTGCTCGACGCGCGGCGGCTCTACCTGGAAGAACTCGACGTCGCGCCGTCGCATGCGGGGCAGCGCATCGGCGCGCGCCTGATCGAGCGGATCATGACGCGCGCCGCGCGCGACGGGTTCGCTGAGGTCGTGCTGTCGACGTTTCGCGACGTGCCGTGGAATGCGCCGTACTACGCGCGCGTCGGCTTTCGTGTGATCGACGACGCAGCGCTCGACGCCGCGCTGCGCGCGATTCGCGCGCATCACGTCGAGCGCGGGCTCGACGAGACGCGCCGCGTGTTCATGCGCGCCGACGTGCGCGCGTGAACGTCCGCGCCGTCAGGCTGCGTCGTCTAGCGCCGGATAGTCGGTGTAGCCCGTCTCGCCTTGCGCGTAGAACGTCTCCGGCACCGGCTTGTTCAGCGGTGCGCCGAGTTCGAGACGGCGCGGCAGGTCCGGGTTCGCGATGAACAGCTTGCCCCACGCGATCGCGTCGGCGCTGCCGTCGGCGAGCGCTTGCCGTGCCGAGTCGGGCGTGAATTGCTCGTTCGCGATCAGCGGGCCGCCGAACGCTTCCTTCAGGCGCGGGCTCAACTGGTCGCCCGTATACGACTCGCGCGTGAAGATGAACGCGATCTTGCGGCGGCCGAGTTCGCGCGCGACGTAGCCGAACGTTGCAGCCGGATTCGAGTCACCCATCGTGTGCGCGTCGCCGCGCGGCGCGAGATGGACACCGACGCGGCCCGCGCCCCACACGTCGATCGCCGCGTCGACCACTTCGAGCAGCAGGCGCGCGCGGTTCTCGATCGGGCCGCCGTACGCATCGGTGCGACGATTGGTGCTGTCCTGCAGGAACTGGTCGAGCAGGTAGCCGTTCGCGCCGTGAATCTCGACGCCGTCGAAACCGGCCTTTTTCGCGTTTTCGGCGCCCTTGCGGTAGGCCGCGACGATGCCCGGAATTTCGTCGAGTTCGAGCGCGCGCGGCGTCACGAACGGGCGCTCCGGCCGCACCAGGCTCACATGGCCGCCTGCCGCGATCGCGCTCGGCGCGACCGGCAGGTCGCCGTCCAGGAACATCGGGTCGGAGATCCGGCCGACGTGCCACAGCTGCAGCACGATGCGGCCGCCGGCCGCGTGCACGGCCTGCGTCACGCGCTTCCAGCCTTCGACCTGTTCGTCGGACCAGATGCCCGGCGTATCCGCGTAGCCGACGCCTTGCGGCGTGACCGACGTCGCCTCGCTGATGATCAGGCCGGCCGACGCGCGTTCGGCGTAGTAGCGCGCCATCAGCTCGTTCGGCACGCGGGTCGTGCCGGCGCGGGCGCGCGTGAGCGGCGCCATGACGATGCGATTCGGCAGCGTCAGCTCGCCGAGGGTAACGGGGTCGAACAGGGTAGGCATGGAGATAACCTTTTCACGATGGGCGGGAGGCCGTCGCTTCGCTTCGCGTGCGGCGGCCGGTCCGCAGGGTCAGAGTTCGCGGCGTACGGCGTCGAGAAACGCCTCGATGACGGCCTCGTTGCGCCGGAAGAACGCCCACTGACCGATCCGTGTGGACGTCACGAGCCCCGCGCGCTGCAGCGTCGCGAGGTGCGCGGAGACGGTCGATTGCGACAGCCCGCAGCGCGCGTCGATCTGCCCGGCGCAGACGCCGTGGTCGTACGGCAGCGTCTGCGCGGGGAAATGCACGTCGGGCGTTTTCAGCCAGACGAGAATCTCCCGGCGCACGGGATTCGAGAGCGCTTTCAGGATCGCATCGATGTCGAGTTCGGTCGGCATGGCAAGGGTCAGATGTTCGGGCGGAAAAACCGGAGCACAACGAGTATCGCCGTTGACCGAATCATATATCGGAAAAAGACGATATGCACGGTGGCACTGGCGGGAGTGGGGTTGATCGATGATGGGAAACAATTAAGTCTGTCGGGCGACGATAAAGTCTGTCGGGCTCGTGCCGCGACTGTAGATGGCCTCGAAGCTTATGATGCATCGACCAAAAAGTTGAAAAAATGTATTGAGATTCTATATTGATAGTTAAAGTAAATTGTCGCCGTGGTCTTCGAAGACTTCCAGGACGCGTTCGTGACGCTTTTCAGTCAGATGAAGGCGGAACGTAGAATCTGGCGAAGTCGGTGACGGTGGAGTAAGAGATGTCGTCACGTCGGCGACGTTAACGGCGCACAAAAAAGTCTGTACCTGAACAAAAAAGGTTGTACCTGTACAAAAAAGCCTGTACCTGCACAAAAAAGTCTGTACCAACCGTCTTGTTCAAACGTATAGGCATCACTGTCATGCACACCCACCATCCTATGATGGTCATCGTAGAATGGTGGGGCCACGAATGGCTGCAGGTTGGATGGCCTGCACGGCCCCCGGGTAACCTAGTCGCTTTCGCCGGACTTCGCGATATCTAGCTTCCTATGGACTAGCGATAGCATTGTTAGCGTGTCCAGAGCGTCTTGTTCGCTCATGTCCCACTCGATTTTGGCATTGTGTGCGAGCGGATTGCGAACCATGCCAAAGATGCCCTTGAGAAGATTTGCGAACCCGCGTTGCTCTCCGAAATCGGTCTTAGACTGGAGCGCATTGATGGCGACGCGAGGCGTCCCACTTGACATCCCTAGAGCGAAATCGACAAGTTCTGCGCCGTCCCCTGTTCCTCCAGAGAGCTGCTCGAGTCGCTTAGCGACTGACTTGACCGCCTCAAAGACAGCATGGAAATAGTTTTCCTGCAGAAGCTCACTGCGGCAAAAGGCAAGGACATTCGGATGAACGTCGCGTTGTTCGAGGACTGCCTTTAGCCGGTTTGCCCGCGACAACGCCTCATCTAGCGTAGAGGCCTTTTGTGCGTAGCCGACTTGCCCGTCCTCCCGCACGCGATAGCCGCACAACGAAAGGGCGGAGTTCAGCTTTTCGCGTCTCCATGCAAAGAGCTCAGGCTTCCGGAGGTATAGCGACGGATTCATCGCCTCATTGATGAACTGAATGGTGTGATTGCCGACGCCATGCTTGTTTTGTTGGGTGGCGAGCGCATTAAACAAACGCTGCCATTTCGTCATTTGGGGCGTAGGGTCTTGGAAGCGTTTGTTGGCCAGCAGGTGGCCGATTTCGGTCCCGGTCAGACCGTTTGCCGTATCGCCCAGTACACGGCAGATACTTTCCAACTGCTGATGGGTAAAGCACGGCAGGTTACTCGCCATTCACAGCTCCATCGTCACTTATGTCGACGGCACGTTGCCGTGGAATTTTACAGCGCCGACGGACGGATGTCGGGGAATTCCAATGGTTGTCGCTCACTGGACCTTCGAGGCTGCGGCACGTTATCGGCTCGACAGTGTCGTTGCATCGAGGAGCTGCTGAATGCCAACGCCAAGTGCGTCCGCCAAGTCCTGCAGGTCGACGGCCATTGGACTGGCGCCCCCGTTCTCCAATCGTCCCACGTAGGTGCGGAATCGATGCGCTTTGACCGAGAGCGCTTCCTGACTGAGGCCCGCCTCAGTTCTGAGCCGTTTGACGTTGGCTATCACTCGGGCCGTGGCGTCTTCCCCGGCTGGTTGCTGTTCGTCGACAGGCCGGTCACAGAAGAAGTCGAGTACATCCACGCCCAGTACATCGGCTAACCGGGAAAGAGTCGAAAGTCGGAGGTTTGCCCGCCGTCCTTGTTCGACGCTCGCGAGGTTCGTGCGAGCCAGCGACGCCCTCGCAGCGAGTTCGTCTTGCGAGAGGCCGGCACGTTTTCGAATCGTTCTAAGTCGTTCGGACAGCCCGTTGGCGACCGCTTCATGGAGCTTCGGCATAGCCGCACAGCATCCCTTGCAGTCGAAAAATTTTCTACCACTCCTTATGTGTACGCTTGAAAAGAATACGCATAAAAAGCTACAATTCGACTTGAGCCGACGGAGCGAGAGCCTCCGTCGCGGACACTTTTCGTACAGTTCGATTGACCCTCCAGCAGAGCAATGGACCGAGGGAGGTGCGCGCTATTGATAAGTCCGTCGTCTCGGCGAGGCGAGCGGCCGACGCAAATTGAAAACCCCGGGCACGCACCGGTAGCTTCCTTCCGAAATGGGACATACATGGTTTTGATTTTCTTCTGCGTCAGCGGCGTTATAGGCGCGATTGACCGACATCCGTCCATAACGACTCGTGAAAACGAACCTGAGGCTTCTCGTTCGCTTGAGTCGGACGCCAGCCTGTTCGCACGGACAATCGAGCCGTTCCCTGGGGCTCTCGTAGTCATTGCAAACGACTGGCCACTGCTCTACGACCTCGAGGTCTTGCGGCAGGAATGCGCGGCGTTCGCGCAGCGCATCGTGAACGCAGTGAGAACCCTCGGCGGCACTAAAGAGGAAGCGGTCTTGGGGTTCTTGTCCTCGCTGCCGGCAGAGTACGTTGTGGTCGCATCGCCGGATTTTGAGTTCAGCGACGTGACGGCGGCGAGGCGTGTGAACGTCGACTCGCAGTTCGGTTTTGACGCTGGTGCGGCTGACCGGTTGCGAGTGCTTCTTGAGAAGGCCGCCGAGGCCGCTACGCACCCCGTCTCTGCCGACGACATCATGAGAGCGACTGCTGGCAACCCGTGGGTGCGGCGTTTACAGACCTATCTCGCACATAGCAGGCAGCGAACCATTTGAATGCCCAAATTGGTTATCTCGAGAAGCCGCGAGCTACTGACGCATTGCGAAGGCAATGGCGGTGCTGCCCGTTCAGTTGGATGGCCCGCTGTGGTAGCTCGTGATGGCTGTGCATGCGCCGAGCCGGCAGATTGCGGGCCGGCGCCAAGTAGCGTGGCAACAGATATTGACGATGAGCGAGCGGCGAATTCTCTTTCTCGACATTGACGGAGTCCTGCATCGAGGCAACTCGTATGTTGCGGGCCGCCGCATCATTAGCAGCGCTCCCGGGCGCATCGAACTGTTTGAGTTCGTGCCCACGCTGGACGGCGCATTGAACTCGCATCCAGACGTGTCGGTTGTGCTTTCCTCCGATTGGGCCTATCGATTCGGGCTTGACTACACCCGTTCCCAACTGCCGTCGGCATCGTTGCGCGCACGGGTAATCGGCGCGACGTATCAGGGTTGCGAATTCGACGAGCAATTGTGGCCAATGCTATCGAGAGGCGCACAGGTCCTCGACTACGTTCGCCGACAAGGGTGTGAGGGCCTCGAATGGATTGCGATTGATGACCGGACGGATGGGTTCGAAAGTTGCCGAGAGCGGCTGGTGCATTGCCAGTCCGACTATGGGTTAGGGGACCCCGCCGTCGTCGAACTGCTGCGGCGCAGACTACATGAACGATTCTCATAGTCAGCAGTGGTTGGCGGCACCGCATGATTGAGAGCAAATAGCCTGGTATTGAGGGAGAAGGATGCGAACCAAGGGACAACGCGCCGAGTCAACCATTGGCGGGCGGTACACGCTCGAGCGGATGATTGCTGATGCTATGGACCATGGTCTTATGCAAGTCCTTGATGCGATGACGCCGCGAGAGTACGTTGCGCTTCGGACGATGTCCCCGTTCGAAATCGGCTACAGGTTCAAGCAGCTGTTGCGCGACGAGCTGTACGAGCGACGTCGGGAAGCGATGAAGAGGCAACGAAACAGAGTGGCTACGTTGCCTAGCCGATGAGCGGAAACGCAAATCGTAAAGAAGATTTGCACGGAATACAGTCTCGTACGTAAATAGAATTTATGCCGAAAACCCCCGTCGCGATTTGGCAAATGCCTCCAGCCACCGTTGCGGCTCTCGAGCGTTTGGGCGCAGACCTGGCTGTGGCTCGTCTACGCAGAAAAGAGTCGCTCGTTTCCTGGGCGGCCCGGCTCGGGGTTAGTGTACCGACTTTGATGCGTATAGAAGCTGGCGAACCGGGTGTAGGCATTGGCCTCTACGCAACGGCGCTGTGGCTCATAGGCCGGGATGGCGCGCTCGCCGAACTGGCGTCTCCAGAAAACGACCGGGGGGCACTCGAGATGGACGTGCGGGAGGCCGTTGAGCTCGGAAAATCTCGGGCAAAGGCGTCCGCGCAGGCCCGACTAAGCCGCAAGGAAAAGCGTATCGACCGCCGGTGATTAAGGACGCAATGGGCGCAAGACTCTTTCAGTAAGGCGATAAAAGCAAGCCCAATCTGCATGCGTTGCATGCCAACTCGTTGGCACAACCTTCGTTCGTCGAGATGTTCCGTTCAGTGATGAAAAGGGTCTCGCAAAGGAAGTGGTCTTTTGCGACGGTTGTGACGAGGTAATCGCGATGCCGGCGCAGTCCACGCCGGCAATTCGAGATGCTCGACAACGGCTAGTCGTTGATGAGGCGCTAAACGCGCATCAGTTCGGCGGGCGCGCGCATGACTCGCCGCGACGTTAAAACGCTGGTCACGGGCGTTCCCTGAAAGCACATGGCAGCGCTCGGGGTCGGCCACCCTCGACAGGAACAGGATGTCGCGCCCACGGTTGGGGCGGCGTTTCTCAACAGGGAGCCTCTGGACTCTTCTCACCCCAGATTCCGCCATAAAGAGTCATATCTGACCCATTAAATTGAATATCGCCCCGTATTTGACCGTTTTCAGCAGCGTACTGACGCCCATCTGAGAAATGTTTTTAGTGGCCAAATATGACGTATTAACCAATTAAGGGTTCAGATATGACTGATAAACCAAAAAAAGCGGCGACGCCCAGACTTTCCGGTCGCTTCATCGAAAATCCGATGCCGTTGCCGGTCGAACGTGCGCTGGTTGCTGCCGGAGATGACCTTGCGCTGGCCCGCCGACGCCGGGGGCTTTCTACGTCATCCATGGCGGAGCGGGCGGGCATCTCAAAAAAGACGCTCTACCGGCTGGAACAGGGCGACCCCGGAGTGTCGTGGGGCGCTGTGATTCGGGTCCTGAACATCCTGAATCTCCTCCCCGAGCTCAACAAGGCCCTGAACACCACCAATGATGCGCTCGGCCTGGCGCTCATGAATAAGGCGGTGCCCAAACGCATCCGGGTACGCAAAACCAACCCGGACAGTGGAGCCCTGTAATGGCAACGACAAAAAAATGCAAAAACCAGCACAACGCGGACGCTGCTCGTCTATCTGGGCGACACGGGACTGGAAGTAAGCGAACTGCAATTTTCCAGACAGGGGCAAAAAGACGTCTCGGCATTCCGGTACTCCCTCGCCTGGCTCAGTAATCCAGATTGCTTCGCACTGTCTCCTGACCTCCCCCTGAGCACCGACTTTCAATACCGCACGGGAAGCGGTAGCGCTATGTCATTGATTTCAAAAGATTGGCCGCACAAATCTCAATTTTCGTTTTTATGCGGCCAATGGCATGCGACACCGAGGCATTGCACTCGAAGCGTCGGGGGGCTGTCTGTGGCGATTCGTGCCCTCGAGTTGTTTAGTTACCTCGTCAGATTCGACGCGGTGTTTGTCGCCGGCGTCGCTGCTGCTTGAGCTGGCGTGCCGTTGATAGAGCCGGTACTTGCGTCACTAGGGATTCCCTGCGGCTCATCGCCGTTTACGAACGACACGGTGATGGTTTCCGGATAGGCGTAGGCCGAGCCATTTGCCTTGTCGACCCCATCCAGGACCAGGGCGCCTACGCCCAGCAGGACGACATTTCCAACTATCGTTCCCGTGCGTGTCTTCGATTTGACGGCGGTGGTGATGTCGCGCTCGCCATCTTTCGAGCATTTGATATTCAAGTCGCCCTTTGCCCGGTGGACGCTGACCTTCCCGGGCGTGGTCACCGTCCAGCTACCCCTTGAGTTCGATAGGACGCAGTCCGCTCCTGCAACGTCTGCTGCGTTCTTTTGTGTTTTCACCGATACGTTTTGCGTGGTCCCGCCAGTAACCGTCGCGCAGCCGGTCGTCAGAATCGCGAGAAAGAGGCAAGCGCTCGTCGCTGCAATTTGCCGCGTTTCACGTTGAGTTGTCCCAAGTATGGTCGTGAGTCTTTCCCGCCGAGCGCTAACACGCCGCTCAGCGGTGCCTTAAGAATGGGACGCAACCGACGGAGGCGTGCTCGTATGCCATAGACAGGACGCGCGGTCATGACTGGCGATGCGTGCTCACACCTGGCGTTGAATGGGCGCTCGCCTCGGTCGTGCCTGTCATCGGAGCCGAGGGGCACATGTCGTAATGGAGGCGCCACATGGCAGCACCTCGGACGGTTTCACGCACGCGAATCAGGGAACCCAGTAGCCCTTCAGCGGCCGCCAGTATTCGCCGTCGTGGAGTTTCATGTACAACTGCTTGAAGCTCTCCGGGGCATCGAGGAAGTTGTGCCCGAAATCCCAGTAAATATTATTCAACTGGCACTCGTACTCTTTGTCCTTATGACAGAGTGCCATTGCTTTCCGCACGGCGGTGTCGGTATCTGGGGAAGCATATGCTGACCAATAGTGGTTTTCAGCCGTTACAAGGGCGATGACAGCCGGGCCATCGAACGTGGCGATTGATTGGCAGCTACCGCGAAAGCGGTCCTCGAAGCTGTTGTCCTGTACGCACTCCATATGCGCCTGGGCCGATGCCTTCCCCTTGGTTGGCCAAACGCCGGACACATAGAAGGTGTGCGAAAAATTATGTGGCGTTGTTTCGACGTACGGGCCCGAGACAATGTCGGTCCACGCATACGTCGCCGGCGAGGCGATGGCTAGCAAAGCTGCGGCGAGTCCAGCCGCGATAATCCCCGATTTCTTCATGTTTTCCCCGTCTGTCCGAATGTCGACCGACATCGTGCCGCTCGGTCTTGAGCTCGGCCACGGACGCCGATGCATGGGCGAAATATCGCCGGTCCGCTGGCAGGAGCCAGCTTCCTTTGTTTTCAGCAGGTGCCCGAGACGGGCTCGCGGTGGCATATCACCGGTGCGCCGTTCGTGGGACGACAGCATGCTTTCGTGGATGAGTGGGACTAATCTGTTGTTAGTCTACAGATTGAAACCTTACCAAACCGCTGCCGGCAACTCAACATTTTTATGTGTCTCTCCACAGGTTGAGTTGAGTAATGGCTACAAGCCTCGCGTCGGTCATTGGCCGGAACATCGCATCGGTTCGGAAGCAGCGCGGGCTGACGCAAGCCGCCGTCGCTGAGCGAATCGACGTCGACGCGGAGACGGTCTCACGATTTGAGCGAGGGGCGGTGATGCCGGGTGTCGCGACGCTTGAGAGGCTGTGCTCGGTCCTCGAGTGCTCGTGGATGGAGTTGTTGGAGGGGAGCTCCGGCGACGCGCAGCAAGTCGCGCATGATATTGTGCGTCTTCTCGAGCCGCTCACCGACGACGACCGACTGTTCCTGCTTGAGCAGGTAAAAGTCTGGACGGGAAAATTGCGGCCACGATAGTTGAGCCGGTAAGCCGCTTGACATGATTTTCGCTATCACTGTAGCGACTGTACTAGGAACTCGCCTGCTCCACGCACGGTTACAAGTCGCGACTTTGTACGTGACGCTAGCCGCGAGGCGTCATGCGATGTCTCACCATCGCAGATGTAAATCGAGTGGCGGCCCCTAGCGGCCTGTTCCTGCCAACCAGCTTTGCGGTCAGGTGGCCTCGGCACGGATTCCATACTTCCTGCGTCGACGGCCGTATGTTTGATTTCGTACGAGCGTTGGCCGTTATCGGATACACTTGCGCGTGGCTACGCGCGTGCGCGAGACAACGCTTGAGACCGGCACGGGAACGAAACAAAAAATGGGTTTTTCAATGCGGAACGACGCAAATTCGCCGGACGCAAGTAACTATATCGTTGCTCCGGCTTATGAAAATCACGCTGAATTCAGTCTTTATCTCGGTCGTTGCCAAGTTGACACGCCTCCTGACCTTGTAAAAAGTGTTTGGCAGCAAGTAACAGCTCGGCGGGAAAAGATAGGAAAGGTAATCGACTTTGGCGCCGGCGATGGGCGTTTTGCTTTGTACGGCGAGTACGAGAACTACGTAGGATACGAAATAGACCAACGTCGTATCGGGGGGGCATCTTTGCCGACTAATGCCGAAATCCGAAACATATGCGCTTTCGAAGAAATGGTATCGGACGCAGATGTGGGCATTGGTAATCCACCTTTTGTTCGAAATCAAGACCTCCCGCTAGGTTGGGCAAAGCACGCCTCGTCCATCATACGTGAAAGAACGGGCGTGCAGATGTCAGGTTTGGCAAACGCGTGGCAATATTTCTTTATGCTTTCACTTGCGAGCACAAAAGCCAACGGTTTGGCCGCCCTCGTGGTGCCCTACGAGTGGGTTTCGCGGCCGTCGGCAAAAGCTCTGCGTCAATATATTCAGGATAACAGTTGGGGCGTAAGCGTCTATCGGCTTTGCGATTCCACCTTCAAGCGCGTTCTCACAACGTCGACTATCTCAATCGTCGACAAGCGAGACAAGAGCGGGAAGTGGAGTTACTTCCTGGCGACGCCGAATGGCACGGTCAAGGCTACTCGTTCGCCAACGGGCTCCCGGAGCGCCGTGCTTGCTTACACGCGACATCCTGAATCGGGGCTTCGGGCCAAAAGAGGTCTAAGCCCCGGCACGCAAAAGGCCTTAGTCCTCACGGAAGGTGAGCGCGCGAGGTTTGGCCTAAAGCGTGGTCGTGACGTCGTACCATGCATAACATCCTTGAAACCTCTCGATTACAGCGATACGACGCTCGATGAGGAAACATTTCGGCTGCGGTACGTGACGGCCGGAAAGCGCTGCTGGCTCATCAGGACAGACCTGGACCCTTCGGAGCGGTTGCTGTCCTATCTTGAGAGTGTGCCCGAGCAGGAACGCCAAACGGCCACGTGCCAAGGACGCGATTTGTGGTGGGCATTCAAGTTGCCGAGCCCCGCGCCGATATTGATAGCTAGCGGCTTTCGTGGTGATGCGCCAAAGGTTGTCGGAAACGGCATCGCCGCTATCTCCGTAGGTGGTGTCTGTGGAATATATGGAGCCCAGGGACGGCGGGTTAGAGAGGTAATACGAAAACTTTCCACTTTCAACTTTCGCTCGCGGGTCGTCGCACACTCGAAAGGGCTTATGAAGGTGGAAATTGCGCAACTGAATACGGTGTTGGCAACGATATGAGGGGGCGCCGTGAGTGAAGCCGAAGACCAGGAAATGATAAGTATAGAAGACGATGGCGACTTACTCGAGGAGGGTGAAATCCCGTTCTCGATAGAGAGTCGCATTGTACGTGAGCTTGGCGAGCGACTGGTTAAAAGGCCTGAGGTTGCGCTTCTTGAATTGATTAAAAATGCCCACGATGCCGATGCCGCCACGTGCACCGTTGATTACGACTATCCAACATCAATAACAATTTCCGATGATGGTCACGGCATGACCTTTGAGCAGTTTGCTCATGGTTGGATGCGCATTGGTACAAGTTCCAAGGAGCAGGTTCAGGCAAGTGACGATTACGGCAGAATCGTTACTGGTGAAAAGGGGATAGGAAGATTTTCCGTTCGTTATCTTGGAAGAAGGTTGGTGCTTGAGTCAGTTGCTCGCGACGAGGCTCGCGGCTTCAAGACCATTCTGATGGCAGTATTCGATTGGCCCGCCTTTGACAAAAATGAAGACCTCGGAAAACTGACCGTCCCGTACACGCTCAAACGAGCATCGAACCGTCGCGCTACTGGTACCACGCTGACTGTGACCGAGCTTAGGAAGCCGGCCGCGAACGTTGATTTTAGACAGGTGAAGACGGCTTCCATGGGAAACGTCTCCCCTCATAGGTATCTACTGCGCCGCGCTGGCGAAAAGCGTGTTAGCGCCGCTACTCGTAAAAAGCAAGACCCGGGTTTCAGCCTTCTTCTAAGGCGTAATGGTCAAGCCGACGGCGATGATGCAGACGTCTCCAGCACGCTTCTAAACAATTTCGTTCTTCGCGCGGATATTACTCTGGACGGAAACAAGCTCACTCTTCAGATATTTCGGAAGGGCGAGGACGAACCGTGGCTGAATATCCGTGACCGTTACCCTAATAAAGTGGGAAAATTGTTTGGCGATATCCGATTTTTTCCTCGCAGAAAGGGGACATTCACGGGTATCGACGTCGATGGACGTCTTGCAACCACTTGGGTAAAGGATTACGGCGGTGTGGCTGTCTTCGACAGAGACTTCCGTGTGTATCCATACGGAGATAAGCATGATGATTGGCTGCAGCTGGCTGCTGATACGAGTCGAAACGCGCGAAATCCAGCGTCGACTATTGCGGCAAAGTATTTTCCTATGCCGCCGGAAGTGCAGAATTCGACCCAGCTAAATTACATGCTTCGACTGCCCTACCCCACCCAAATTGTTGGTGCGGTCCGGGTTGAAAGCACGAAGGCTAGCGAACAAGGTGCTGATGGCACCGGCCTGATTGCATCGGCAGACCGAGAAGGTTTTGTCGAAAACGAGACGTTTCGCGAACTATGGGATATCGTCCGAGGCGCTTTGGAGGCTCTGGCATATGCTGACCGTGAGCTTCAGTTAGAACAGGAAAAGCAGGAGCAACTAGAAATCGTAGAGTCACTTCGGCTAGAGGCGCAACGCGCCATCGCTGAAGTCCAGGCCAATGCTAACCTGAGTCGAGCCGATAAAAACCGACTTGTCAAACGGTTTGCCGCCGCCGAAGAATTGGCCGAGCAACACGAGACGCTTTCGAAACGGAGAGAGAGCACCCTCGAAACAATGGCAATGCTCGGCATCGTTGCAGGATTTATGACGCACGAATTCGGGTCGGCAATGGACGACCTGGAGAGCGCGCATAGAACTTTGCAGGAGTTAGCTTCCAAATCTCCCGCAATGGCTGCACATGCAGAAAAGCTGGGCGCGCATATTGAGTCATTGCGCGAATTCGTGACTTATTCTCAAGGATATGTCAAAGGCACCACGAATCTACCCCAAAAGCCGTATCCGGCAAAGCCTCGTGTCACACAAGTAAAACGAGTGTTTGGCAAGTTTGCCCATGAGCGAGACATCGACGTTGATGTCGAAATCGAAGCGGATGTGATGGCTCCATTCGTGCCCGTCTCGCTGTATAACGGTGTTGCATTGAATTTGTACACCAACGCCCTGAAAGCGGTGACGGCGAAGTCCAGTAAAGAGCGGGGGCGCATCGTATTCCGTGCTTGGAACGAAGGTCGTTGGCACTTCTTGGAGGTATCCGATACGGGGGTCGGTATTCCTACCTCCTTGCGAAAGAGAGTGTTCGACCCACTCTTTACTACAACAGACGTCGAGCAGGGGCCTCTTGGCTCAGGGATGGGCTTGGGTCTAACGCTCATCAAACGGGGCATCGAGAGCTTTGGGGGTAAAATTGTTGTGGTTGAGCCACCGCCAGGGTTCGCGACATGCTTTCAAGTCAAACTACCGTTGAACTACAATGACTAGCGCAATTTTGCTTATTGACGACCGCCCGGAAATGCTAAATCCGTTGAAGGAGGCGGTGGAGCCACTTCTCAATGAAGGTGAGGCCGAAGTTATCGCTTGGTTACCCGAAAGAGCTGACAATGAAAGCGGCGATGCACGGGACAAGTTCAACGAACTTATCGAGCAAAACTCGGTGGAGCTTGTTATTACAGACTACGATTTGACGCGGAGTGAGCGCGGTCTCTTTGGGCCGTCTATCGTTCAGTGGTGTCAATTCAAAAGTATCCCGGCGGGTGACTATACCAATGACCCAAAAAGGAACCACCTACCTCCAAGGCCAAATCTCTTCGAGCTTCGCGTACCGTCTGACCCGAAGCAAACAGCAAAGTTTGTAGTTGCAGCGTTCCGTGGGTTTAGGCAAATAAGGGAGCGGCTCGAGACGGACGAATCGTTGCTCGAGAAGCGCAGTCCTT